>CAZUFK010000126.1:0-2528 GCA_964619695.1 uncultured Candidatus Bathyarchaeia archaeon | reverse complement strand
TTGGCGGGCCCGCGGGGATTTGAACCCCGGTTCTCCGGCTTTCCCTCGCCTTTGCAGAGGCGCCCGGAGGCTTGCGCACCGTTTGCGTGCGGTTCGGCGCCTTGATCCGTACTGGGCAACGGGCCCTCCGAGGCTACGGTATGAGAGGTTGCTGGAATTAATTGTTGCTGTCCTCCCAGAGAGCCTCAGCAGGCTTTCCAAGGCACGGTTGAACCTATATATAGGGGCTAAAAATTTGGAGAGAGCGTGAGGCTCTGTACTTATGTTTCAGTGAGCTCCGCGTTTATCCACCATGCCTTCTTCTTGCCTGACCGTTCGCCGGCACAGAACTCTATTATGGGCTTGCCGAGTTGCTTCTTCGACGTGCTCTGGATGCGCCTCAGCCTGTTGAGCACCAGCCACCGGTTCGTCTTCAAATACTCCGCAAGCTGAGGAGTCGTTCCACCCCTATAATGCATCAAATAGTCGATGATCTTGTGATCCAAATCGTCCAAGCCGAACGAGTGCGGATTCACTTTTCCACGCTCGTACGTGAGCATCTCTAGGTCGGCAAGGTACTTCTTGACCTGCGAGAACTCTTGCCACATCTTCTCAAACCGGTTCTCCAACTCCAAAACCCGGTCAGCCTTCGGCGTCTTCTGCAGCTTCTCCATAATCGCGTCGCGTACAAAGCTGCTTCTGTCGCCTTCAGGCACACGTAGGCACAGCTCGTTGTAAACTTCGTCGGGAATCTTTACGGAAATCATGCGCATCTCACTCACGGCAAACCCTCACACCCATTCAACTGCCTAACCTCTATTGTGGCATGGTTCTTTTACGACTTTTCTCTAGCAAGTTTTTTAAAAGCTACGCCCAGAATAAAACGCGGAGAAGCGTTTTAGGTGTATGCGTATGGCCATAAAGACAACAATCTCTCTCATAAAATGCGACGTAGGCTCGCTTGCAGGACACTACATTGTTCCCAAACCACTTCTCAACATAGCTGAAAAGAACCTCAAGCAGGCCGAAGAAACAGGCCTCATCAATAGCTACTGCGTCTTCAACGCAGGCGACGACCTCCAACTGCTCATGGTCCACCAAAAAGGCGAATCAGACCCCGAAATCCACAGACTCGCCTACAGCACCTTCCGCGAAGCCGCAGACAAAGCCCTCGAACTCAAACTCTACGGCGCAGGACAAGACCTCCTCAAAGACGCCTTCAGCGGCAACATCCGCGGCATGGGACCAGGCGTCGCAGAAATGGAAATAGAAGAACGAGGCGCAGACCCCATCGTCATCTTCGCAGCCGACAAAACCAGCGCAGGCGCATTCAACTTCCCCCTGTTCCGCATATTCGCCGACCCCATGAACACCGCAGGACTCGTCATAGACCCCAACATGGCAGGAGGCTTCAAATTCGAAGTCATGGACACCATGGACAACACCAAAGTCACCCTCAAGACACCAGAAGAAACCTACGACCTAATCGCACTAATCGGAACCGTGCAACGCTACATGGTGTCACGCGTCTGGCGAGCCACCGACAACCTCATATGCGCAACCGGTAGCGTCACCAGGCTCTCACAAATAGCCGGCAAATACGTCGGCAAAGACGACCCCGTCATGATCACACGCGCACAACACGGACTCCCCGCCGTAGGCGAAATCCTCGTGCCATTCATGCACAGCTACCTGGTGGAAGGATGGATGCGAGGAAGCCATTGGGGCCCAATAATGCCCGTGGGCCTCAAAGACTCAAAATGCACCGCCTTCGACGGACCACCCAGACTCGTCGCACTGGGCTTCCAAGTTTCAAACGGCAAAATCGCCTGCGACGACACAGGCAAACCCATGATCGCAGACATGTTCGACGACCCAGCATTTGACATCGCCAGACGAGAAGCACAAGAACTCGCCTGCACGCTTAGACGAATGGGAGAATTCGAACCCGCACGATTGGGTCCTGAGGAAATGGAGTACACTACCCTACAGCAGACTCTGGAAAAACTGAAGGAACGTTTCAAACCGGCATAACGCTGGGCTCAGCTTCACGCTTGCGGTGGCTGGCCTCTTATCTTAGCCAGCTCCTCAACCCGCTTCCAAACAACCTCGCAAAGTTTCTTCCGAAGCTCCTCACCGAACATCTTCTGCTCCCTAACCAGCAACGTTTTCCTAGCCAATTCAGCATCACCCAAACCCGTGAACCAAGCCTCGAAATCGCCGCGATGAACATGGAACTCTACTGCGCTCACGTCTATGCTTCGTATCTTGTCACAGAAGTCGCCTAAGCTTGCGGCAAAAGTGTTCAGAGGCTTGCCAACATCGGCGTAAAAGTGGAATGCCTTTTCCGCTGGCTGATAGGCCAAGATCTCAGATGCCTTGTCCCTGTCAACCTCCACGATTCCAAGAGATTTCTTGCCCTTCTCCGTTATGACGTAAAAGCCCTTCTCAGGGCACTTGGCAAAATCCATCTTCGTCAGGCCGATTATGTGCATCATGACAGCTGGAAACTGCACGCCAGTATCCTTTGCAATCTCCTGAGCCCTAGC
>CAZUFK010000125.1:0-2559 GCA_964619695.1 uncultured Candidatus Bathyarchaeia archaeon | reverse complement strand
TTGGGACGTGGGCTTGAGACTCTGGTTGAGGTTAGATACCACTGCCGCGATACCCTTTAATCAAGAATTAAGTAGTCTGGGTTCTGAATCTACCGCGACTCACTGATTCGTCTTTCAACAGCTTGATCCCTGCAGTCTTAAAACCTGTGACTACCCTGTGATAGATGTGTGAGCTTACAGTGAGTATAAAAGAGGGACGAGTTAGGGGCTCATGTCGCGAGGTGTCTCCGACCCCCTGACTCGTGAAAAACCGGAGCTTTTACGTTCAAGCCCCGGTTTATCGTAGTAGAGTATGCGAATCTGGTGAGCGGTGTGGGAGTCGGACCCACGACGCCCTGATTAAAAGTCAGACCAGCTAACAGCCGAAGCTAAAAGACGTCAAAATCGCTCTTTCGTAAGCCTGATCTGCCCTCTTAAGTCCAAGTGCTGCGACTGCCTAACCAGTCAAGTTGCTCTTATCACCTAAGGCTCACAAATCAATCACCAAATGGTCACGTCTTTTTGACCTGGAGGGATAATATGGTAGTGAAAGCCAAGAACAGAAGGTGGTATGAGGTGGACAAGGACAATATTCCCCTAGAAAAGCTGGCACAGCACTTCGAGGCCTATAACCGCAGCGAAGGCAAATCTTTGAGGACAGTGGAGTGCTATTGTAGCGTCCTCCGATATTTCGCCGGATATTTGAAGGATAAGGGTCTTCCAGATAACCTAGCAGAACTAAATATTGAGGTAGTGAGAGATTTCATTCTCTACCTCCAGACAAAGAAAAAGTGGAACGGCCGTCCATGTGCCACAGCCAATGGCAACCTATCTCCAGCAAGTGTGCAGAACTACGTGCGCACTCTCAGGCCCTTTTTTAGCTGGCTCCACAGAGAGGGCTACACAGAGGAGAATATTCTCGCTAACCTAAGACCCCCTAAAGCACCTCAAAAGCTGACTGAGATTCTGAGCCATGAGGAAGTGGGTCGTATTTTAAGTTGCTTCGATGCGGATACAGAATCGGGATCTAGAGATA
This sequence comes from uncultured Candidatus Bathyarchaeia archaeon, assembly GCA_964619695.1. Classification (GTDB taxonomy): domain Archaea; phylum Thermoproteota; class Bathyarchaeia; order Bathyarchaeales; family Bathycorpusculaceae; genus DATKKK01. The sequence goes on along the minus strand of CAZUFK010000125.1, from coordinate 1,544 downwards.
CAGCCATGGTGATAGCACTTCTTGACAGTGGCCTGAGGTTGTCGGAGCTGACCGGGCTTAAGGTGTCTGATTCACATATGGACCAGGGGTATCTGAAGGTTATGGGTAAAGGCGCCAAGGAGAGAGTAGTTCCTATCGGAAGCGTTGCACAGAAAGCCCTACAGAGATACCTTTTTCACTTCAGGCCTGAGCCGTTCTTCGAAGATCATGACTATCTATTCCTTACCCTCGAAGGAAAGCCGATGAGCAAGAACTCGGTCGGACTGATATTTTCCAGGCTTGCTCGGAAATCTGGCATCAGGCGTTTCCATGCACATCTCTGCCGCCACACCTTCGCCACAAACTACCTATTAAACGGCGGCGACGTTTTCTCTCTACAGCAAATCTTAGGCCACACCAGCTTGGAGATGGTGAGAAGATACGTTACACTTGCTTCGTCCCAAGTCAGGGTTCAGCACAGGAAGTTCTCGCCGATGGATAGGATGAATTTGGGGAGGGTGAGCGTAGGCAGAATGACCCGGAATGGTCCGTCACACGGGAATGGGCTGGCCAAAAAGTATAATGCTGTCAAGAGCGGCAGCTAGTCCTCACCCAAATTCTGATTGTCAACAAGGCAGGGTGTCGAAAGTCGAGTTAAGCAGTCGCTCTAGCTTCGACGTAATGAGTCCTTAATTTGCAGTCAGAGTGTCGTAGGTTCGAACCCCGACATGTGCGCCAGAGACAATTTAAGATTTAAACCTCCGACCTTCTGTGTGTAAATTATATGTTAAATATCCGGTCTAGTACTGTTAGCTTCGTTTTAGCACTGCTGTTCTGCTAACAGAAGGCCGTTATTGAAGCCAGAGTACGGTCTGTTGCTTTCTGGTGCGGTTAAGTTGGTTAGCAAAATGTTAGCAAAAACTGTTAGGACTTTATCTGCGAACCCATTCTCTCATTGATAATGTTGGCTAACTGCTCTTTGAGAGGGGGTATTGGCTGTTTCCACTCATAGGCGATGGCTCTAGGGATAAGAAGGTTTGCTGCCGTCGAAATGCCCATATTATTTCTGTATGCGAAGGCTTTTAGAAGGGCATGAATGCCCGGATCTATTTTCAAATTACGCTGTTCAGTGGTACTTACAAATATCTTTACCATCGTAGTATACAGTTTAGATAATATTAGGATAAATGATTTGAGCGATTTTTGTCAAAACAGCATATGGTTCCAATTTGAGGAGAAATATGCCGTTTTTTCCTCCGGTAAGAAACCCCCTGGGGCAGAAAACGCGAGCATCGGCCTCTCTCCATAGTAGAAAAGGCGAAGAAACTGCTAGACGAAAAAGAAGAATAGTGAAGAATCCCGGGTTAACAAGCAGAAACAGCAGCATCTTGGATTGATTCTACAAGAGAATTACAATTGCAGTAATTGCGGAGTCGTTGAAGTTGAAAGATAGAGTAGCAACTGAAACATCATTCACACAATAAAGGATAGTTGCATCCACCAAAGTAGGGAGGTGAGCAATAAGCAGAGAAGGAGCCCAAAAGTTCATTGTAGCTGTCGGTTCG
>CAZUFK010000124.1:0-2594 GCA_964619695.1 uncultured Candidatus Bathyarchaeia archaeon | reverse complement strand
TGATATCGTCTGCTATCTCCTTAACATCATCTAAAGTGCTCCAAAGAGTATCAAGCCCCCAAATAATACCTCCTACTATGAACAGCCAAAACACTATGCCTCTTCCTGTATATGTCGGTAAAAATTGAATAATAAAAAGGAACACTCCAGCTACAGCGAAAGTCAAGCCTATCCATTTGGCGATATACAGACCTTCTAAGGGCCTTTCCAGCGTGTATCCTTACTTGGCCATTTCTACCCCCAACTGGTATCGTTTTTGGGGAGGAGCTTATATTACTTGGTTACCCAACAAAATAGCGAAATGTATTCTTTCCTTAGAGTTACTTGGTATGATTATTGCTATAGAACAACCCGAGAAGTAAAATGTGCCTGTGAAGGCAGTTAATGAAGACGAATACGGAGCCTATTTGGGAGCCCGCGCAGAGTTCCTGAAGGCTTTTGTTCCTAGGGAGAGAAACCCGAATTTCGAGGTTTACGATTCGCTAGATGGTCAGAATCGTTTTATTCCAGTGAAATCTTCTCGTATACCTGATGATGAGAATCTAGCAGAGGGTAAATACGGGATTGATTTCAATAGAGCTAAACCTGAACTACAAGAAGCTTTGCAGTATGGAAGCGAATTACCTGATGGTTTGAAGTGGTTGGCCGATATTGCCTTTGCTGCGAGCACCAAGGAAGAATATAAAAGAAAATCATCAGCCTGGGAAAATTTCTACTCTTATATCTGGGGTTTAAAAGCGCAAACTATCTGGGTAGCACCACACTCAGGGAGTGTTAACAGAGCGCCCGATGGTGTTTTACCTTTTCCGAAGCTCTGGATTGATGCCTTCACGGCCGGAGTAGCAGCCTTATGTGCATTTAACGATAAAAACATGGCATCGAAAAGAGTCATGATTTCCATACATGGGACTGGTCATCTGGGAGCAGTACTTAATCTAGGGGATTTTGGCGTATTAAACGAAGAGAAAATGGACGCAATCGCAAATAAGATGGAACTGAAATATCGTGAAAGAGCTCAGATTATGGCCGACGAATATAAACAGGATTTTTATGAGAAGACAATCAAAATTCTCGAGCATATCAAAAATAAGCATGGAACATTAAACCCTGTAAAGTTAGAAAATATTTCGTACGATGATAGCGTCACGGTGAGACTTTACGTAAAAGGATTAGCCCTATACGGCCAGGAAATAAAGGAATTTACGTTTACAGAGGTTAAAAAGGCGATCGAGGATTTGGGTAAGATACAAGTACCCGTAATATCGTATAATTACTTCTATACAGGAAGGAACATCGGGAAACTTCTCAAGCTATCTGAAAAGATACAGCAAGGTCTATTGGATTCTGCAATTCTCATCGAGTGCTCAAAGATGTATTTGGCAAGAGATCCTACATTTATCTCAAATATCATCTTGGATGTAAAGGACGAGCTTTCCCATTAGTGGTGAGAGTCGCACAATGAACAAGCTATTATCCAAGGGAATGTAATCCAAAGGAGCATCCGGTTCAAATAACAATTTGACAATTGTCCAGGTTTTTGCGGCACAATAGGGCGGTTTGTTTACTCAAGAGGATGACCCCTCCATACGCTGGCTTGCGAGAGCTTGACAGATATATTCGTCTTCAATAAAATTTAGGGACGCCGCAGGACAATCAACGTGAGGTGTTCGCCGTGGATAGTGTAGGACTGTATGTTGACGTTGAGAACCTTATGGAGGTCGCTAAAGAGGCAATCACCCGTGTATTCGAGCAGTGGCCCGAAGAATTACAGCGTCCGAGTATGCTACGACTCTACGTTAGAGCCGACCAAGTAGAACTATGGCGATTTTGGGCTGCCGAAAGACGCCTCTCGCCTGACATCCAAGTCGTTGGAGTACAGCACCATACGCTGAAGGGTTCGAAGAATTCAGCGGATTTAGCGCTCGCTCTAGACGCAATTACAGATTTGCTCAAAAGCAAGACTACTTATGCGGCTATATTGAGCGATGACAGTGACTTCGCGACCCTGTTCATTAAGATTTCACGGGAGGTCCCAAGACATCGTGGAAAGCTCCCTTTCATCTGGTTTATGACAGACCGACCTAATACAAGGTCACCCATCCTTGATGAATTTATTCCGGCCGATTACGTGAGGATAGTGATCTGCTCGGAAAAGAAAAGCGCTATTAGCCATAGGAAAAGTAAACCTCCTACAGAACACAAAGAAAACCAAGATGTACTTATAGCACAGACAATCGTCAAGAATATTCCAATAGGGAACTTTAAGAGTACGGATTGCGTTAAGTTAATAAGGCAATACTTCCCCAAACATTCGTTAGCCAAACTGGACTCCGCGAACTTCGGTACCCAGTTCGTCAAGACCTTATGGCCCATATTGGAGGGATACGGTGTACAGGTCACAAATCCCAACAGAAGACCCAGGCGATATGAAATGACAGAAGAGGCAAAACGCAAAGGCGGAGCCACTACCTAAGGGCAAGTGGCTATGTTGGACGGCAGGCTAGAATTCTGTGAAGATCTCAACACCTATGACACAAATGTCCATTTTGTGTCTTGAACTTCTGCTTCACGAGCTAATTCCCAAACTGAGGAGA
>CAZUFK010000123.1:0-2613 GCA_964619695.1 uncultured Candidatus Bathyarchaeia archaeon | reverse complement strand
TCTTCTTGGTTCCGCTTCCATTCTACGTGATGATAGGGTTTCTGTTGATACCCATGTCAAGAGCTAGCGACAGGGCAAGCAATCTTGAAAGGGAAATGCCTTTTGCAGCTGCCTACATCAGCGTTATGGCTTCAGGCGGCATAGCACCATACACAAGCTTCAAACGTCTTTGCGAAGTCGAAATGATGCCTGCAATGAGAGGCGAAGCGAGAGAGATCATCAAAGATGTGGAGATTTTCGGTATAGATCCTCTCTCGGCCTTGGAGGGCGCGGCGAAAAAGAACCCTCTGGACATCTACAAGGACTTCCTTTCCGGCTACGCCTCAACAGTAATAATAGGCGGCGACATCGGGCACTTTCTGGAAAGGAAAGCTGAGGACATTTTCAAGACCAGAGCCCTGCGCGTCATGGCCGCTGCTGAGAGACTCGGAATGCTTCTGGAAACGTTCATCATCGTAATGGTATTGATGTCGCTATGTTTCTACATCCTGTTCAGCGTCGAATCAATTTACAGCGTTGGCATGGGTCTGTCCTCAGGCATAATTCTGTACACCTACCTGTTCACGCCCATGCTTTCAATGATGTTCATTTACCTCGCGCATAGCATGCAACCTAAGACGCCGGTTGTTGAGATGCGTCCCTACAAAGTCTTCGGGATTTGCAGCGCAATCGCGATAACGCTCTTCCTCCTGCTTACGGATTTCATGGGACTCATAGACATCCCCTTCCTTAACCCGATCCAGACGTACGTTGATTTGCCTATAGCTATTGCGGTAGCATTGTTCGTGGCAACTGCGCCAGCTGCCGTCGTACATGCTAGGCTATCGGCCAAGAAAACAAGCACAGAGGCAGGCATCAACAGCTTCCTGAGAGACTTAACCGAAGTCAGAAAGACTGGCCTATCCCCTGAGAAATGTATCGAAAGCCTTGCGCACCGTGATTATGGAGAGTTTACGAAGGAGCTTCGCAAGATCAGTTCGGAGATTTCGTGGGGAGTCCCTGTCAGAAAGGTGATAATGGACTTTCTCAAACGAACGCGAAGTTGGATGACGCAGATCATCATGTTCCTGCTGGTTGAGACGATTGACGTTGGAGGCGGAACGATTGCCATGATTGAGTCGCTGGCGAGGTTCAACAATTTGACTCAGGAAGTTGAGAAGGAGAAGAAAATGTCAGTGCGTCCTTACATATTGATGCCTTACTTCGCTGCAATTCTCCTTGTGGCGACGACGACGATGATGATCGGTTTTACGTCAGGCACACTTGGCGTGGCCGAGACAGGCACGCCAAAAGATCTGGGCCCAATGATAACCATCTTCGTCACATCATGCATTTTCCACAGCTACCTGATCGGACTGGTTGCAGGCAAAATCAGCGAAGAGTCTGTTGCAGCAGGTTTCAAGCATGCAGCTCTACTGGTGGTCATTGCTGTAATCGCCGCGAAACTTGTGCCGATTTTCATAAAATTCTAGCAGGAGGAAAAAATGACGAAGATAAGAATCCAACTGCACAATCTGAAAAGCGATAGAAAGGCAATCAGTCCTGCCATCTCTTCAGTCATTCTTACAAGCGCTGTCGTAGTTCTCCTGCTCGTTACGATTGTCTTTGCCAGCAATTTCCTGAACGCGCGAATGGCTGAGAACGAGTTTAGCGCTATGAAACAGTTCATGCAGACAACTGCTCTTCAGATGGATGATGTTGCCTGGACTATCGGGCGAACCCAGACAGTTCGTTATACAAGCAGGGATGGCTTTGTCAATTTCGAGTCTTTAGCTTTGAACTACAGTGTTGACGTGGATAGAGGCGCAGGGTACGTTTTCCTTGTGAACTACAGTACTGGCATTGTTCTGTTCAACATGCCTGTCAGCAGGTATTCAGTTGGGAATAACTATTACGAGCGCATTATGCCTTCGTCAGATCGCTCTTTCCTTCAGAAAGGCACTTCGGCACCTGTGTGTCACGTATACGTGATTGAGAAGTTGCCGATGAACGACGGCAACTACATTAGAGTAGTGGCTGCACCGTCAGTCAGAATGCTCAACTCAACCATTTCTACGAGCGGAGAAGTGAAGAACTATTTCAAGCTCTATCTTCCCATTCTCTCTGCCGGCACTCATCCTCGCTATTCACAATCCATAACTCTGGTAGGAAACACTGTCTCGGTAAAGACGGAAGGTGGGATTAACAGAATCAGGATTCAGGTTTCTACTCCGAAGGCGAGCCTAGGATTTGATCAAAGCTTCTTCCATTTTGACAGACTCGTAGAGGAAATCGATGTTCCAGAAGGCTCTATCATGCAGTTCTATACCGGTGAGGTGATTGTTTCGCTAGGGCTACACGCCTAGCTCTTGTTTGAGGGATTATTGGGATGACACACATAACTATCGAATACATGATAATGATGCCAGTATTGATCCTGCAGATCTTCCTATTTCCGCTGGCAGCAAACTTGCTGATGAATATCTGGGTTGATTCGCGCAGAACCATCGCACTTCAAGACGCAGCCAGCCACCTAGGAAGCGCCATGCAGCAACTGTATTTCTCGCTGAATCACGAAACCATATCGACTGGGAAAGTAACGTATTCGCCTGGACTTCCACCGTTCATAGAGAA
>CAZUFK010000122.1:0-2616 GCA_964619695.1 uncultured Candidatus Bathyarchaeia archaeon | reverse complement strand
AACAAAGTGCATGAATTTTTCCAAAAATTTTATGCAAAATGAAAAAATAAATTTGGATTATTGCGAAACGTTTCGTAATATTGCAATACAAAACGAAATAAATAGTAACAATGGGCAAGTTTGATAAAAAAGAGTACTGCGAATATTGCGAAGAAAAGATGGAAGCCATATACAGGAATAAAAGATTTTGTTCGGCTAAATGTCGTGTTTATTATAATAGGGAAAATGCAAAAGTGGTTTTAAATAAAAATGAAAAAAAAGAAATAGTTAAAAAAGAAAAAGCTATTTCAGAAGTTCCCATAAAAAAAGAAATGACAAAAGCCGAAATATTTAAAATGATGAAAGAGAACGGAGAATTTTAAATAAAAATTAAAACAATATAAATATGAGTATTTTTTTAGAAAAAACATTAGAAGATATAATTATGTGTAATATAGACAAAATGCCTTCAAAGGGTCTTGACGTGTTTTATAAAAATACTGCCAATCAAACACAATTTAGCAGTAATATATTTGATATATTTACATGGGAAGAGGTGGATGATGTTTTGCATTGTAGAATTATAGAGCTTAAAAAGGATTGTGCTGACGAATCTGCGTTTTGGCAAGTTTTTAATTATAAATATGATTTATTTTTTTTGCTTTCGGAAAAATATAAACACATTAAAAATATTGAAATTGATATTATTCTTATAGCGTCCTCTTTTAAATATAATTTGCAAATAATTTCAGGGTATGTTGGGTTGCGTTTATTTGAATACAAATATGATATTGATGGCATTATTTTTAAAGAACAAGAATGGTGCGTTAATGATACCATTGTTAAAGTAGATTATGAAAGAAAAGTACTTAATGGTTTGGATGTATCTAAAAAAGAATCATTTACTGACGATGTTATTAAATTAGCAAGGGGGAAAATGTCAAGTTGAATGCATGAAAAACTTTGAGTTTTTTGATTAAAAAACTGGACAAATTGTAGGGTGGTGAAATTGGCAGACACACCTTCTGGTCTCGAAGGCGGGCGAATGGGATAACTGTTCACCTATGAAGGTTCGAATCCTTCTCCTACAGCTTGGAAAATATTTATGGGAAAATGTGGTGTAGTGGAAAATAATTATGTTTTATAGGGAAGATGTAAGGTTTAGTCTGACAAAAGAGCTTTGTTTAATAATTAAAAGCGTTTACGGAAACGTAAAAAGTTTAAAAACAACACTATAACAGTACTATTAGTACCTAAAATGTCTGATATATATTGGACATGTCCGATAACAAAATAAAAACAATTAATTATGACAGCAGTAGAATATCTGATAGAACAATTACCTATAAGAGTATTAAACTCTCTACAAAAGGAAATTGAACAAGCCAAACAAATGGAGAAAGAGCAGATAATAAATGCAAATATAGCTGGTGTTGATGTGGTTATAGAAAAAAAGCGATTTATTATTGGCGAACAATATTACAATGAAACTTATGGAAGTAAGGGAAATGATGAACGTATTGTTGACACCAACAAAACGATAACTTCCCAAACAGAAATATCAGATGAAGAGATAGAGAAAGCAGGAATTGAATTATCAAAACAAGGTGTAGATTTAGATTATAAATGGATTATGGGTGCTAAATGGTATAGAGAACAATTAAAAAAGAAATAATTATGGCATTTACTAAAAAACAAGAAAAAGAAGTTAAAGAAGCAATGCTTCAATCACCACCTAAAAATTATGGTAAAGATAATTATTTATTTACTATACAAGGTTGTCCAGGATATGAAGGTTATATACCTGAAAATCTAAAACATGAAGTTTGTAAATATTGTGGTACAATATCTTATTATCATTAAAAAAAAATAAGATGAAACAAACAGCGGTAGAATGGTTAGTTAGTGAACTAAATCAAAAGATAGATTTTATACCAATAGACAAATGGGATATGATTAGAGATATTGTTCAACAAGCCAAACAAATGGAGAAAGAGCAGATAATAAATGCAAATATAGCTGGTGTTGATGTGGTTATAGAAAAAAAGCGATTTATTATTGGCGAACAATATTACAATGAAACTTATGGAAGTAAGGGAAATGATGAACGTATTGTTGACACCAACAAAACGATAACTTCCCAAACAGAAATATCAGATGAAGAGATAGAGAAAGCAGGAATTGAATTATCAAAACAAGGTGTAGATTTAGATTATAAATGGATTATGGGTGCTAAATGGTATAGAGAACAATTAAAATCAAAATAACATGAAAGCATTATTATTTATTTCTATTTTTATCGTTGCGTCTATTTCTTGTAGTGTATATTATATTTTAAGAGCTAAAAGAATTGATAATAACGATGATATTTTTTTAAATTAAAATTTAAGTAATGAAGCAGTATGAATATCCAGAGTTAGATGGTTTGGTTAATTTATGTGATGATATTTTGAAGGGAAGAAGTGAAGCCAAAAACAAGACGTGGGATGATATAATTAGGGAATATGGGAAAGTGGGATTTACTACTGCTAAGTTATTTTCTAAATGGCTTAAAGAAAATTATGAACCACCAAAAATTAAGAAATGAAGGGAATTGGATATATAGGAGGTTTGTTACTTGCTGTTTGTGGGATACCA
>CAZUFK010000121.1:0-2618 GCA_964619695.1 uncultured Candidatus Bathyarchaeia archaeon | reverse complement strand
ATCTCCGGGCTCCCGCTCCCACGGCCCGCACCGGTTAAAGGCTTGGTGAGCCGTTACCTCACCAACAACCTGATCGGCCGCGGCCCCATCCTTAGGCAACGCCTAGAAGCATGATCTAAGCGCCCTTTTAGCGAAGACCCATTCCAGGGTTCTTCACCTATCGGACATTGGCCCCAGTTTCCCGGGGATATTTCTGTCCTAAGGGTAGGTTAGCCACGTGCTACTGAGCTGTGCGCCGCGCCTCCATCATGGCTAGGAAGCGCACGACTAACATGTCTTAATCCCATCCCGATAGCGGTAGGGTCCGGCAGGATCAACCGGAGTTGACCACACGCCAGACTGTTATGATTGTTTATGTATGTACGTCCGCAAAGTCGACTGGATTTGGAGGGAAACAACCACTATATACGCCAAAGCCCAATTCAGACCTAACGCGTTAGCATGTCAGGTCCACATACCTGTCCCCGCAACTGGAGGCCAACCATCTTCATCCAAGGGCGACTGTGCGCCTTAACCGTCAGGGTTGAGCCGCCGCCGAAAAATTGCGGGGCTATATCAATCGCCAAAACGTATCAAAAGGCATCTTAGTCGATATAAACGTTTCTTTCAAAGCCTAGCTATAATACTGATTCAGCATCAACAATCCTCGAGCACCATTGGAAGCTCCTTCAGTCTCTTGATAGTGTAGTCTGGCTTGGCGTTTGCCGCTTCATCTGTTGGTCTGCGCTCAATCAGAATTGCCTTCATGCCGACGTTCTTGGCTCCAACAACATCAAGGCTTACCATGTCTCCCACGAAAACAGCGTCAAAGGCAGGCACGCCTATGGCTTCTAGAGCTCTTTCGAATATCTCAGCGTGCGGTTTGCGCCTGTTGATCTCACCGCTTATCATGACCACATCAAAGAATCTACGAAGCTCATATCTCTCCAGCAGTTTCCACACGGTTTCAGGAACAAAGGCGTTCGAGACGATGCCTAGCTTGTACTTGCCCTGCAACCTCTGTAGAACGTCATGTGCATCTTGGTCCAAACGAACGTAACGCATGAATTCCTCCGCGAAGGCCTCGGAGGCGGCGACTATGACTCTGTCTGAAGCGTCAAATCTGTATCCGAGACTGCACATTGTTTGGGCTAGGCGTACGGTCATGTGTGGCTCTTCAAGGCTTTGGCGGGTTTCAGCGTAGAACCGATTCCTGACGTCAAAGTAGGCTCGGCTGAACTCTTCAAGGGACACGCCTACCCTGTTCCTAACCAGAACTTCGTGAAGCTTCCTGAGAGAAGGCTTATAGAAACTCTCATTGTCATCATCTTCGCTGCCTTCTATCAGCAGCAACGTATCGAACAGGTCAAACAGGACGGCTTCAATATGCAATCTTGCTCCCCCGCAACGTACTCTGCGCCAGACATAAGAGGATTTTGCACTGGAGTTCAGCAAAACATATGTGCAGCCTTTCATCAATGATTTAAGTGTGGAGGATTTCATGGGATGAATAACAGTAAGCTTGTTTCGGCTGTGGCTGAGGCTTTCATGATTTACGGCCTGATCATTGTGGGATACGGTATATTGGCGATCCACGTGACCAAAACGTGGTTCGGCGACTGGCATGTTGACAGGAATCTGCCTTGGCTCACGCTAGATACGTTCGTGATGGTTAGCTTCGGGCTTTCGTTCTTCGGGTTCATAGTCTGGAGATACCTGAAGCTCACGGAACAGAAAAAGTAGCCTCATTTCCCGGCGGAGTTCCAGCTGCCACGATAGCCGAAGACGTACTTGACTGAGCTTGTCAGTCTTGCAAGGACGTTGATCAGTCTTAGGATTGGGTAGAACGGCGTGTAGAAAAGGAGAGAGCGATAGTTGTGCTGGTTGTAGGCGTATTTCAGGGCTATCGCTTGGTTTGCGATGCCTATAAGTAGCCCGTAGGGCATGAACATCAGTAGGTTGACGGCGAAGTAGATGCGGTCAGGAGCAAGCCAGAAAAGAAGCGGAAAAGCCATCAGCCCCAGCAGGTCAATGAATGCTCCACCGTACTCGAATATGTAGCAGTACCATAGGAAGAGGGTTAGCCTTGACCTTTTTAGCATCATGTCGCGGTGTATGTTGAGAGTGTTGTGAAGCCAGCCTGTGAACCATCTTAGGCGTTGATTCCATAAAGCGCTGAAGGAAACAGGGGCAACGGTTGTGCCTGTGGCCGTGTTGACGTAGCCGATTTTCGCGCCTCTTTTGTGCATTTCCAGCGCGATCTCTAAGTCCTCTGTGACAGAGAGAATTCGCTTCTGACTTAGGACTGATCTGAGGGCTTCGGCGTCGTACAGGCTTAGAGCGCCGGGAATGACAACCACGTTATTGCCTAGGGACTGTGCATGGCGGGTTATGCCTTGTCCTTGGCTGTATTCGAGCTGCTGCATGATCACGTAACTGTCAAGTTCCGAAACGCCGTCTGATGGGTGTATGTACCCTGTTACTGCCTTTTTGCCGTTTGAGAGCATGTGGTCCGCAAGCTTTGCCAGCGTGTCTGGGAGCCACCATGAGTCAGCGTCCACGACGGCTATCAAGCCGCCTAAAGCTCTGTCAACACCGGTTCTTATTGACTCGACCTTGCCCATATTTGCGGAATGTCT
>CAZUFK010000120.1:0-2643 GCA_964619695.1 uncultured Candidatus Bathyarchaeia archaeon | reverse complement strand
CAACTGCACCAGCTCATCCTTCAGGCTGTCAACCGCCCGCAGGACATTTGTGCAAACCTTAGCATCAATCACGTCGGTCCTCCTGTTGAGTGTGATAGCTTATTCCGTTGAAATCGGACACTTGGTCAGATAGGTATGGAGTTGCGCCGGGACGGCTACAGTTTAGCTCAATATGGTGTCATTTACAAATATCTCCTTCCTTATGAAATTGGAAAATTCAGGGGTGAGTTGTCCTCGCCCGCCAATTTATCGCTCCTCGTGGATGCCATCATTCACGAGATATAAGAGTGGGGTGAAGCGAATTTCTATTGTTCAGGTAGTGGCGCCAACTGTATTTCGCTTTCTCCAACGGGCGCATCGTATCTAACCCAGATATCCCCGGATGCTGTTGATGCTGCAATCTCTCCGAGGTCTGTTTTATAGGGAGATGTTGACGGTGAGAGTTTCACATATACGTTTAAGGGCACAGGGAATGCATGTTCATTTTTGATTTCTATCTTAACCTGTGTATTGTCTGTCGTGTATTCACTTGTTATATCCAGTTTCTCGTATTCTATTACTTTATCGTAGATTATTGTACCGTTTTGTATGCGAAAGAGTCTGAACCTCGGTCCTTCCTTAATCCCTGACATCCTTGTTACACTGGGTGTGTTGTAAAAAGTCGCTCCTTCATATTCAAATTTGTTTGAATAGCCGTGCCAGTGTCCCGAGAGGGTGATAACCTCTTCTCTTGTGAGGATATTAACTATCTGTTCATACCCTTGCTCAATCTGACTGAAATGGTCATCTTTCCAACCCCAGGGCACATACTTATAATCACGTCCTTCCTCAGATACTATGGGGATGTGATGTAATAAGAACTTTAGATTTGCCTCTCTGGATAAAGTGGCATCTAGCCATTCAAGCTGAGCATCGTCAAATCCTCCCCATGACCTGGGTGAATGAAGGGCTGCACCTGCTACAAAGAGCGTTTCACCGAAGTAGAAATAGTAGTTACCCGGGCCTAAATGTTTCGCATATCTCTCCAGATTCGGGTCAGAGTATGTTTCCATGTTACCCGGTATGGTATATAGGGGCAATTCAAGTCCCGATATAATATGGTCGTACCAGATGTATTGTTCCTCCAGTCCATAGTCTGTCATATCTCCGGTATCCACGACAAAAGCTGATCCTATATCATTGATTAAATCGATAACTCTTTTTCGTTCCTCTACATCCTGTCCACCGTAGCAAGGTGTATGCATATCTGTTATTTGAACAAAGGTGAAATCCTGTAAACTAAGCGGTGTCACATATATTGAGTTATATCTCGTGCTATTTGCTCCATTGAGCTGCAGAGTGAGATGGTACCATCCTGGGGGGAAATCCTGTGGTATTTTGATAATTCCTTGCTCGATTTCTAACTCCTGCCCCCCTAACCAGACCCTTTCAGCGTTTGGAGAGAGCTCAAAATTCCCTCCGGGAGTCACTATGGTGGGGACGTGTTGATTGGGATAGTCAGAATCAATTAGTCTTACAATGTTCGGGAATGGCACATAAGTTAGCCACATTGTTATGATCAAAACAACTATGAATACCAGGAGGGGCACATAGGGTTTTAAACTGCTTGTTTTCATAGCCAGCCCCTGAATAATAAGTAGCCTACATAAATGGAAATCGCCGCTGCGATTAACCATACAAGCAGTATCTGGTAGATTTTTGCGTCAACAATAAACCTGCCAATCTTTAAGACCCTGTGAACAACCATAATTGCTAGAGGCAAGCCAACAATTGCCAGCGGGAGCCACTGGTTATAGTACACCATAGCGAAGTAGGCCGTTCGCCTCGGGTCTGCGAATAGGTTGCTGTATATCATGAATACCGACAGAAATATGAACAGCAGGGTTAAAACTGAGAAGAATGACAAGGCGTTTGCTTCCATATATGATTCAGTATTGAATTTTTTGCCCATGATTTTGAAAAACACCATTGATAAAAGCGTCGGTAGAAACCAGATAATGGTGAACATAAGAGCATAGGCTGAGGTAAAATGAGGCCTGACACTATGAAACATACCGAGCTCTGCAATCGTGGAATAAATAATGCTAGCAGCGATAAGTAAAATAGAAGTCTTTAAAAAAGAGGGTTTACTAATAATCTCTTGAAAAGATTCAGACGGGCGGTGGAATAGTGTTTTAAGTCTGTCTATGTAGGCCATGTTTCCTCGTCGAATGCATTAGTCACGGATTCTCGCATCGACTCGTAGGAAATGCGCCATCTCTTTCTTTTAGCTTTGACCTGACGATAAACACGCCGCACCTGATTGTGAAGACTGCCCGTACCGTAACGGACAAAATCCTGGGATTCTGTCTTCTAAGACAAGGTTGGAGCAGACGCTCCAACCTACCCATAAGTTGACGAAATCGACGCAAACATAGGGGCTCAAAATATTGAGCCTTTACAGCGCTATAAATTGCCTCATCTGTTTTATATCAGCCGCAGTGCCTTTATTATGCTGTAGGTTCCCCGGCCTGCTGTGTAGGCAGCCTAATGGGTGATCATGATCAAGCCGCCGGTGACGTTGATAGCCTGGCCCGTGATGTATTCCGCATCCGGCGATGCCAGGAAGAGGATCACCTTCGCCACATCCTCGGGTTCCCCATT
>CAZUFK010000119.1:0-2703 GCA_964619695.1 uncultured Candidatus Bathyarchaeia archaeon | reverse complement strand
CGAAAGCATCCGAGGAAGAGGAAAGCGAAGCTCCTTCATAGAATACCTGATAGAGTTCGGGCCCAGGAACTATAAGGCCGAAAACAAGCCTGTCAGAACCTGAGAAAAAGGAGTCCCATTGAAAACAGAGCTTCCGTCTTCGGTTTCCTATTCTATTCCCCATTTCTTAGTGACCTTCACCAGAATGAAGATCACGAAAGCCACGATGACAAAGGTTATCAGCGCGCCTATGAAATGGCCTATGGTAAAAGGGCCCATCTTGTACAGATCCCACTGGACGCCTGGCATGGCAAGAGTCATTATCGGCATGATCAGGTCAGTGACGAGCGCCTGTACGAGCTGCCCAAGGTACACACCGAGGATGAAAGCTACCGCAAGACCCATCACCTTGTATTTCGATAGGAAGTCCGTGAACTCGGCCCATAGGCCTTTCGGCGCTGGAGGCGGCAGAGCAGGCTTAGGTTCTAGAAGTGCTCGGATCTGCTTCAATTCCTCTAGCATTTCATCATCTTTCGCCAAAACGACACCTGATGTCAGTTATCGGGGCATACGCTTTATAAGATTTGTTACATCGGTTTTTTCCCAAAGACCCTGTGTACCCGCGCAAAAGCAGATTGAGCACAGGATTCCTTCTGATTAGGTCTGGCGGTCGCTAGACGCTGCGAAAAATGTTCTATAAGAATAATTCAATAGGCTTAAATGCCATGGGTTGCTGTGGATAGATGGGAGAAGGACACTGGTGGTTATGTCGATTCCTAAACGGTTGCCATTAGTCTTAGTGATCATGTTGCTGTGTTTTCTTGCGCTTGCCTTATTGCCGAAACTCAACTATGCTCTCGATCATCCGGTTCTTGGTGGAAACAAGAAGGCAAGTAATGCAAGTGCCAGGATAGGCGATCTAGTTACCGTTACGATTGACGTGAACGGCTCTGGAACGCCAGTTCCGACAATGAAGGTGATCGCTCACCCGGTCGACATAGTCATTATGATGGATTGTTCAGACAGTTACTCGTATGAGATCGGCACTATGCAGGCCAAGCTTTCTGGTCTTCTTTCAAGTTTGAGCGCAGCAGGCTTGAACTTGACTGTGGGTTTTATATCTTTCGGAAACAGCTGGTCGATTGGCGAGTGCCCTATAAACACTGATGGCTCCGTGAACGTGGCGGGAGTAAGACAGCTGACCACGGACACAGCCAGCATAGTCAGTTACGTCAACGGCCTCAGAGCGTGGGGCACTTGGGAGCCATGGGGTGACGCAATCTGGCTGGGAAACCAGTGGATCACGTGGCGCCCAGACGCTTACAGGATCGCGATTCTCGTAACAGATGAGCCTTGCGATCAGGGGAGAAGAGTGCCTGGTCCTCTTTCCACGACTTTTGGTTATGACTACGATGGCTCTTTGTTGTGGAATGAGGTTTCGTCTGCAATCAAGAAGCGGATAAGATACATCGCAATAGACAGCGGCGCTGGCTTGACCACGACGCAGCTGAAGAAGGTTGCGGGTGTGACTGAGGGCTTATACTATGATTTTTCACATGCTCAGGCTGAGGATTTTGTCAAGGTGATAAACAACACGATCACTGAAGTCGTTCAGGGAGAGCAGAAGGAGACCGCAGGCCACAGCATCGTCGTCACTGATACCGTCAGCTCTCGGGTGGAGCTCGTGGCTGGCTCTTTCAACTTGCCTCCTGCAAGTCAAACTGCGAATCCTGACGGTACAGTCACGTTGAAATGGAATCTGGGCGATATCAAGTACAACGAGGCCAGAAGATTGACCTACACGGTTAAGATGATCACGTGTGGCGAGATTCCGACGAACGTTGCGGCTGTTGTGGACTATTCGGATTGGGAGGGCGTGGCCAAGTCGATTCAGCTCCCGTTACCAGAAGTCACTGTGCCTCATCCAACGATTGAAAGCTGTGACTCGGCTGGAGTTAAGGTTGACACATTCAACCCGAGCGAGACGGTTTATGTGAAGGGCGACAACTATGGTTCGTCTGCCAGCTACGCAATCTACGTGGTTGAGGACGTTGTCACGTGGGTGGATGGCATGTTTATACCTGCTCGCATGGCTGGAACTGCGACGACGGTTGCTTCGAACGGTGCGGGGACGGTTGGTCCTGTGGCTGTTTGGAGTGCGCCTCTGATGCCTGGCAAGTACGACATTGTGGTTGACGTGAACGGCAACGGCAAATACGACAGCGGGATTGATGCCTTGGACAGCGACGACGTGCAGATTACAGGCGGATTCCTTGTGATTCCGGAATATCCGATGGGCGCCATAGTGGGTTTGGCAGGATGCCTTGCGGCGTTCGGGGCATTCCGGGTTACTAAACGCAGAGCCTTCTGAAGCCTCAGCTGTTCTTTTTTTCCTGCTTGCTTCAGCTGGGCTTGTTTTCATTCGGAGAATGTGGATGGTGGGCCGGGAGAGATTTGAACTCTCGACCTTTCGGTTATCAGCCGAACGCTCAAGCCAAGCTGAGCTACCGGCCCCACGGATGCTGGCATTAGTATAGACTGGAGGATCGTTTTTAAGGGTTTTCGGTGACGCTGGAGAGCTCGGCTTGCGGCTGAGCTGTGCAAACGCGGCAGATAAGCTGAGTGGCTTCTCGTTTGCTCTCGGCGTGGGCGGCGTTTTTTGCCCCCCTATATATAGGTTCAACACAAGGTTCTGCCTCAAGGGTAGGTCTGTTGACGCTGTTT
>CAZUFK010000118.1:0-2723 GCA_964619695.1 uncultured Candidatus Bathyarchaeia archaeon | reverse complement strand
ACAACCGCAGGACCAAAGCACAACTCTTGAGCGAACTGGCCGAGTTGCGCCAGCGCGTCACCGAGTTGGAAACTGCCGAAGCCGAGCGCAAGCGGGCCGAGGAGGCGCTGCGCGCAAGTGAGGAGCGCTTCCGACGACTGGTCGAGTCGGCAACCGACTATATTTATACCGTAAAGATCGAGGCTGGTCATCCGGTTGCCACTGCCCACGGTCCGGGCTGCGTAACGGTGACCGGCTATACGCCGGAGGAATACGCAGCCGACCCACACCTCTGGTATCGAATGGTCTACGAGGAAGACCGGCCGGCGGTGACGGAACAGGCGGCCAAGGTGCTTTCAGGAGAAACGGCGTTGCCTCTCGAACACCGCCTGATTCATAAAGATGGTTCCATCCGGTGGGTGAAGAACACGCCCGTACCGCGCCACGACGACCAAGGACGTCTGGTGGCCTATGATGGCTTGATCGCCGACATCACCGAGCGCAAGCGAGCGGAAGAGGCACTGCAGGAAAGCGAGAATCGCTACAAGATGGTTTCCGAACTGACGTCAGACTATGCCTTCAAACTTGACGTCGCCGCTGACGGACATGCAATGATGAGCTTCGTAACTGAAAACTTTTATTCCATAACAGGACGCACATTAGAGGAAGCCAAAACGCCTGACCTGTGGACCGACATGTTTCATCCTGACGATTTGGGAAAGGCCATGCAACTGCTCCAGACGGCCATCTTCAGACAACAGTCAGGCGAAATTGACTGTCGCACCTATGTGCAGGGGGGCAAGTCGCGATGGGTGCATATATTCGTCCAGCCGGTGCTAGACCAAGAGAAGCAAAGGGTCATTGCTCTAGTGGGTGCTGTAAAGGACATCACCGAGCGCAAGCGGGCCGAGGAGGCGCTCCAGCGCGACGCCCGCGAGATGGAGGCACTGTACGAGACCTCGTTAGAGATCAATGCGCAGCCAGACATCCCCACGCTGCTTCGGACCATTGTCGAGCGGGCAACCGGATTGTTGAACGTGCCGATGGGCGGGTTGTACTTGATGAAGCCGGACGGCGGGACGTTGGAAGTGGTCGTCAGCCACAACCTGCCGAAGGAGTACGTCGGCATCACGCTCCACCTGGGAGAGGGGGTGGCCGGCCGTGTGGCGCAGACCGGCCAACCTCTCATGGTCGAAGACTATTTTGCCTGGGAAGGACGGGCGAAAGCCTTTGTTGAACCCCTGTTCCATCGTGTCTTGGGCGTGCCTCTCAAAGTGGGCAACAGAATACTCGGGGTCATCATCATCAATGATAACAAGCTGGGCGTGTTCAGCGAAGATGAGGTCCGACTGGTCAGCTTGTTTGCCGACCAGGCCGCCATCGCGCTGGAGAACGCGCGGCTGTATGGGGCCGAGCAGGATCAGCGAGAATTCGCCGAGACGCTGCGTGAGGTCAGCGCGGTGCTGGTCTCTACGCTGGACGCAGGCGCTGTGCTGGATCGCATTCTGGATCAGATCGGCCGCGTGGTGCCTCATGACGCAGCCACCCTTATGCTCATCGAATCGGGCGTGGCCCGCATCGTCAAGTGCCGGGGGTATGCGGAGCGCGGGCTGGAGGACGTGATTTTGGGTCTCCGCTTTCGAGTCGCCGATGTGTCAAACCTGCGCTATATGATGGACACGGGGCAGCCGATTGTGATTCCCGATGTGGAAGCCTATCCAGGCTGGGTAGAAGTATCGGAGACCAGTTGGATCCGCTCGCACCTCGGCGCGCCGCTTCGCATCAAGGGCCAAGTCGTCGGCTTTCTCAACCTCAATAGCACCATCGCGGACTTTTTCGCTGAGGCGCACGCCGAACGGCTGCAAGCCTTTGCCAATCAGGCCGCTATGGCGTTTGAAAACGCCCGCCTATTTGAAGAGGCACGCCGCCGGCTCGACGAGATGGCCGTCGTGTCGAACGTAGCACTCGTGGGCGCGGCCGGGCGTCCCTTCGACGAGACCGTCGCGCACGCCACAAAAGCCCTGAGCCGGCTGTGGCCGGATGCAACTCTCGGCTTTCTATTTCTGGATGAGGCAGAGGGATCGCTCCGCCCGCACTCTTCTTACTACGGCCTCACGCCAGAGGCCCTCGCCAGCCTGCGCCTCTCCTTGGGTCAGGGCATCACGGGCCGGGTCATGCGGGAACGACAGCCGATCCGGGTGGGCGATGTCACGGTTGACCCGCACTATATCAGTCACGTGCCCGGTATCCGATCCGAGATGGCCGCGCCGCTGGTGGCGGGCGAGCGCGTCCTCGGCGTCGTCAACGTCGAAAGCCCTCACTTGGACGCTTTCTCGGGCGACGATCTGCGCCTGCTGACGACGCTGGCCGGGCAGCTCGCCACAGTCTTTGAAAAAGCGCGCCTGGACGCAGCGCTGGCCAAACACACCACTCTCCTGGAGCAGCGCGTGCAGGAACGCACCGCCGAACTGAGCGCGGCCAATGTGGAACTGGCGCGCGCCTCCCGGATGAAAGATGAATTCCTGGCGGCGATGACCCACGAGCTGCGCACACCGTTGAACGCGGTACTGGGCATGTCGGGAGCATTGCTGGAGCAGGCGTATGGGCCACTGAACGAGAAACAACTCAAATCAATGCGGGCAATAGAAGAGAGCGGACAGCGCCTGCTAGAGTTGATCAACAACATCCTGGATCTATCCAGGCTCATGGCCGGCAAAGTGGAACTGCAAATAGAGTCGGTGCGT
>CAZUFK010000117.1:1528-2738 GCA_964619695.1 uncultured Candidatus Bathyarchaeia archaeon | reverse complement strand
CAACCGGATCAAGGGAAGGGCTATTGTCAACGCGATGCCTATCCCAAACGACCAGGCCATGATGGGAATGTAGGCATAGATCTCACGTCTGACTCCACTCTTGGATGTGAATGGCGTCGAGCCGGTAAAGTTCAGCGCCAGGTAAGCGGTCACGGGTGGCATAGCGAGCAGATAGGTCAGCGCCCCGCCCACTCGCGACCACCACGTCGCGTCCAGCCCGCCCAAGAACGCAGCTACGGCGAAGGGAAGCGCCATCACTCCGCCCAGGATGAATCCCTTTGTGCTCAAGTCGGATGTTGGCAGCCAGGGAAGCAGGATAGGGAACAAAACCACACCGGACAAGATGGCCGTGGCCGCGCCCGCAGCCGACAGCCAGCCGTTGAAAAAGAACAGCGCGGCCGCTGCGGCCAGCATCGGCAGCAGGACGAAAACCAGTTCGACCGGGATCAAGACTAGCCGGTCCGTCAAGGCAAAGCGCGCCTCGCGCATCTCTGGTGTAGCGGTATGGGTCTTGAGATATTCCGGCAGGTCCTTCGCCCGCACCGGGCCGTACTCAACTTTGAACCCGGAGCGGCTCTTGACCTCGTGCGCGGCGACT
Source organism: uncultured Candidatus Bathyarchaeia archaeon (assembly GCA_964619695.1). Taxonomy (GTDB): domain Archaea; phylum Thermoproteota; class Bathyarchaeia; order Bathyarchaeales; family Bathycorpusculaceae; genus DATKKK01. Next base: position 2,140 of record CAZUFK010000117.1, on the reverse strand, counting down.
CCGGGCGCGCCCAGTTGCGGCAAGATCACCACGCGATGGCGGACGACGTTGCCAAGCTGCGTCGCCTCGATCCGGCGCACTAACTCGTCAGTGCCAAAGGTGCCCTTGCCAGCGGCGCACCAAACGTTGATGCCCTGCGTATCGAGCACCAAGACATAGCCGTCAATCCCGGCCAGCGCCGACCGCAGCGCGTCAAAACTGAGCGTGTAATTGGCGGTCACAAAAACAGGCGAATCCTTTGTAGGATTGCCCAGGGCGTACAGGCCCGGCTCCACCCGATGCCCGCTGCGGTCAACGCCCCAGCGCGCCAAAAAATGATCCCAACGGTTTGCAGGAGTAATGGCGCTGGTAGTAGATCGTACAAGCTGAGTGTCGGCTGGTGACATCATAAAGACCTCGGCTTGCGCGCCGTGATGAGGGCCGAAAAGGGCGTCCCGACTGGAATGAGGGACAGCGTGGTATCGGCACTTCCTTTGGGCTTGACCTGCACATCCACAAAACCAGCATCGCGCAGGCCCTCCGCATACTCTTCCGCAGGAATCGCGCCAGAGACACACGCACTCCAGGCTTCCAGGTTGTTCTGGAGCGCCTCCGGCATCGGCTCGTGGAGCG
>CAZUFK010000117.1:0-1518 GCA_964619695.1 uncultured Candidatus Bathyarchaeia archaeon | reverse complement strand
GGCATCGGCCCGCTCGTGACAACGTCCGAAACGGCCACGCGCCCGCCAGGCTTGAGGGCACGGAACATTTCGCGAAAGACTTGCGGCTTGTCGGGCGAGAGATTGATGACGCAGTTGGAAATGATCGCGTCGGCTGTTGCGTCTTCAATCGGCAATGCCTCGATCTGGCCCATGCGGAACTCGACGTTCCCCACGCCGACCTTGACCGCGTTCGCACGGGCGCGCTCGATCATCTCCGGCGTCATGTCCACGCCGATGATACGGCCTTCTCCGCCCACGCGCTTTGCGGCGAGAAAACAATCAATCCCACCACCGGAGCCAAGATCAACCACCGTGTCGCCAGGACGCAGGTCGGCCAGTGTGATGGGATCACCGCAACCAAGCGAGAGGCCGGTCACGTCGGCGGGCAGATTGACGAGCATGTCCGCCGAGTACAAAGAGTCACTGCAACTGCACGCGCTCGGCTCACAACATTCGCTGGATGTATCGCGCGAGCGAGCGATGTCGGCATAGTGCTCACGCACAGTGGTATGGATTGCATCGGATGATTTGGTCATGACAACCTCCACAGGATATTGGGTGTTCGAACGCATAGACAAACGTCTATACAATTTGACAAAAAGATCGGGACGCGAAGTGCACGACTCACGTCCCGATGTTTAGGTCTCGACGATGGTTTTCTTGACGGCCTCAGTAGCCTCGGTTTCCGGCGCGAAATATTCCAAGAGTTGTCCGCAACAAGAGATCACGCGGTCTTGGTTGAGTGCATAAAACGTCTGCTTGCCTTCATGCCGAACTTTGACCAGTCCGGCGTCCCGCAGGATCGCCAGGTGATGCGAGACGGTCGGCTGCGCTACGCCGACATGCTCGACAATTTCGCTGACGCCGCGCTCCTGGCAACAACAGAACACCATGATCTGTTGGCGGGTGTCGTCGGCCAAGGCCTTGGCAAATTCGACTGGATTAGCACGCACAGCTTTCCGACTCATATAGATAACCGTCTATGTAACAGAGATTATAATCGAAGTTTGTCTATTTGTCAATACCACAAATGCTGGAACTTTCAGTCTTCTACGATCCGGTGATACAGCTCGGGCCGCCGGTCGCCCACGGTGTCCATCTCGAACACGCCAGGAACGATGATGAGCCGCTTTTGCCGCGCGAGCGCCGGGTCGAAGCTGGCGGTGATGATCGTCTCTTCGATGGTGTCGGCCAGGGCCAGCCGCCGACCGCCGGGATCTACAATTTGGCTCTTGCCGATGAACCTGGCGCCGCGTTCCTCACCTGCGCGGTTGACGGCAACGAGGAACGCGCGATTCTCCACCGCGCGTGTCGGCACGATGAAATCCGGCGCAGTGTCTGCGCCCTGCGGCCAGTTCGTCGGCAGCGCGATAATGTCCGCGCCTTCCAGCGCCAGGCAGCGCGCCGCCTCCGGGAAGCGCAAGTCGTAGCAGATCAACATCCCGATGCGACCGATGCCGGTGTCGTACACGCGATACGGGTCAGTACCGAGCGCCG
>CAZUFK010000116.1:0-2752 GCA_964619695.1 uncultured Candidatus Bathyarchaeia archaeon | reverse complement strand
TGACGATTTTCGAGATGGGCGGCGCACATGCGTTCAATTATCCTGACAAGGAGGTTTACTGGAAAGACCAGACGGTGCGGTATCATCATGACTGGGTTACTCGCGACTTGGGCGTGAAGGGCGAGGAGATCATCTATAAGGAGGGCGTGTGGGTTGGCGGCGGGAACGCGGGGCCTGATGTGGAGTGCATCATCCGAGGTTTGGAGGTGGCCACGCTCGTGTTCATGCAGTTCAAAGTCGTCAACGAGCAGTTTGTGAAGCTGCCGATTCGCACGGTGGACACAGGTTACGGTATTGATCGGTACGCGTGGCTCAGTCAGGGCGTGCCCAGCGGCTTCCACGCAATATATGGCGACCTGCTGGATGAGATATTCAAAATGGCGGGACTCACCAAGATCGACGGTAAGTTGCTGACGAGGATCGCGAGGGTTTCGGGTCTCGTTAGTTTGGACAAGACGGCCAGCAGGCTTGAGACTAGGAAGCGCGAGGCGGAGCTTGCAGGCGTAAGCGTGGCGGAGCTGGACCGTTTTCTGGTGCCTATCGAGAACGCGTTTGCGGTTGCTGATCACACGAAGTGCCTTGGCTTCATCCTCTCTGAAGGTGTGGTGCCTTCGAACATTCAGGAAGGCTACCTCGCGAGGCTCATCTTCCGCAGAGTCTACCGACTGCTCAAAATGCTTGGCATCCAGGACAAGCTGTACGACATCATGGACATGCAGATCGCCCACTGGTCACGCGACTTTCCGCAGCTGAAGGAAATGCAGAACGAGATCATGGACATGCTCAAGAGCGAGGAGACCAAGTTCGAGGAGACTATCGCTCGTGGCGAGGGCATGGTCAAACGCATATCCGCTGAACTTAAGGCGAAGAAGAAGAGCGAGATTCCGATTGAAACGCTGACTGAGCTCTATGATTCGCATGGGCTTCCGCCTGAGATCGTGAGGCAGGCGGCTGAGAAGGAGGACCTGCGCGTTGAGGTGCCTGACAATTTCTATGCGTTGATTGCTCAGAGGCACATGCAGCTTTCGAAGCCCGTGGAGGAGGAAGAGGCCAAGCACGAGGCGTGGCTGGAAAAGGCGGTCGAAGGCCTGCCGCCGACTGAGATGCTCTACTACGAGGACCAGTACATGCGCGAGTTCGAAGCAAAAACCCTCAAAGTAGTGGGCGAGGACTGCGTTGTGCTTGATCGCACGTGCTTCTTTCCTGAGGGCGGAGGGCAGCCTGCAGATGGAGGTCATCTAGCCTTCGGCAGCAACAAAGCGAAGGTCGTGGACGTTCAGAAGGTCGGCCGGGTCATCCTGCACAGGGTGAAGGGCGCGGTTCCGAAGGCAGGCAGCAAGGTCAAAGGCAGCATCGACTGGGAGAAGCGGTACGGCCTCATGAAGAACCACACGGCCACGCACGTGATCGGCGGTGCGGCCAGACGCGTGCTGGGCCTGCACGTTTGGCAGTACGGCACGCAGAAGGGCGTCGAGAGCAGCAGGCTGGACATCTCGCATTACAGGCGGTTGACGCTTGAGGAGATGCACCGGATCGAGCAGTTGGCCAACGAGGCGGTGTTGCGCGGCATCGAGGTTGAGACGGCTTGGCTGCCGCGGAACGAGGCGGAGAGCCGCTACGGGTTCAGGCTCTACCAGGGTGGCGCGATTCCGGGCAAGGAGATTCGCGTGGTCAAGGTGGGCGACTGGGACGTTGAGGCTTGCGCGGGCACGCACCTGAAAAACACGCGTGAAATAGGGTTCATCAAGGTGACTCACACGGAGCGGGTGCAGGACGGCGTGGAGAGGCTCACGTACTCGATAGGCATCCCGGCGGTGAAGGCTGTGCAGAAGAACGAGGAGCTACTTATGAAGGTGGCTGAGATGTTGAGTGCGCCGCTGGAGAAGCTGGACAAGACTGTGGATCGGCTCACGAAGGAACTGAAAGAGGCCAACGTGGAGCGGCGCAAGCTCGTCAAGGAACTGGCTGAACGTGAAAGCGCAGGCCTTGGACCCAAAATTGCTGAAGAAACCGAGGAGATTCACGGAATCAAGCTAGTCAAGCGCGACTTCAAGGAAGAGATCAGTGTTGATCGAATGGTGCAGACTGCAAGCGAAATGATCAGACGGGACGAAGCCACGGTTGCGCTATTTTATGGGTCAGACGGAAGGAACGCGAGGATCATGGTCATGGCAGGTAAGATGGCGCTTCATAAAGGAGTCAACTCAGGCAGCATGGTAAGAGAGGCTGCCGCGACGGTTGGAGGTGGAGGCGGGGGAAAGCCTGCTTTCGCCCAAGGTGGAGGAACACAGGTTGACAAGCTTTCGGATGCGGTCAAGAAGGCCATTGTAACTCTCAGAAAGCAGCTCGAACCCTAAAGACCAGATTCCGTAGGCAAGGTTCGTCTGCCGAGGAAACGCATGTCGGATTCTTCCGCAAGTTTTATCTTCTGGCGCATGGTGTAGTTTGCTTTTTGGAGGAAAAAAGGAAAAATGCTGAAAAAGATAACGTGCGTAGCAATGCTCCTGTGCTTCATTGCATCTCTTGCAGCTCCCGCATTGGCCACACCTGGACCTAAGCTGATGCGCTCAGTATTCCAGTTCGAGACCAGCGAGTCGGGTGGCTTTCAGCCTTTGGCCACGGCCACGGTCAACATTAGGAACATTCGATCTGGCGACTACGTGTACAGCACTGTGTTGATAGTTGCTCAAGTCACAGGCACGTTTAGCACGGTGGTCTACCAGATTGATAGCGGCACGCAACGTTCGATGTC
>CAZUFK010000115.1:0-2758 GCA_964619695.1 uncultured Candidatus Bathyarchaeia archaeon | reverse complement strand
CACACCTGCGAATCCCAGCTACAATGCAACCATCGTCGGACGGGCTGACCTCGCAGCTCCATATGACGGCGTAATCAACATTTACGACATCTTAACCGTAGTGTCTCACTACACAGGCTAGCCGTGACACGGCGTCTAAACGACGCCCCTACAATTTTTTTTAGTCTCACATTCTTCGTCATGCCGGCAAACTCTTCGAAGCTACCGTTCACGACACGGACGTTTTCGGTTTTGGCGGTCCCTTCTTTCCACTCGACGCAATACTCCCCAATGTCGCCAAAGCTTAAATCAAGCACTAGAGCTTGTTTGGATTGAGGTTTACATGATGTTTAGGAAAATGTGTGCTGCTTCTGTGTTGCTGTTTCTGTCCATGCTTGTTTTCGGCTCCATCGTCATCGTCAAGTCCACAAGCAAACCGTCAGACGACTACCCACTGTTGCAGGCAACTCCGTCGAGCCTGGAAGGCATGAATGTAGGCGAAGTCTTCACCGTGACCGCTACAATTTCCAATCTGGCTAACAAGAATCTCTATGGCTTCGACATTAGCTTCGAATGGAACGCAAACGCCCTTGAATACATCAGCCACGAAACGAAAATACCCGTGGAGACCATTTCAGGCGGCGTGCTGCATCAGCCAGTTCTTGAGATAACGAATGAAGTGTCTGCCTCAGATGGCGTCTACTCGCTTGCATATGCTTCCATGCTGCCGGCAGAGCCATTCAACGAGGATGGTGTCATCTTCACCGTCACCTTTGTCCTTCGCCAGCCAGCTGAGGACGCTTTCAGCTTCGGCCATGCCATTCTGGTGGACAACCTTGGCAAGATGATACCACTAAGTGGTCAAGCCCTCGAAGCTCCACCCCCGCTCCCAGACAGCCAGCCAATGAGCGAGCTTCGAAAGGCTGCTGCTAAAAGGTGGCTTCAATGGTGGATAACCGTGATGCGACCTCGCATGTCCTGCAACAGCTACTCCAACGGATGGACACGCGCCCACAACTAGAAACCGGGATCCCCCCTCTCCCACCTCCTTTTTTCTAATTCCGACAAAGCCGAAGATGATCACGATCTCAAGCAGACGCCGGATCCATCGCAGTAAGACTAAAGTAATGGTTTCAGCATTTTTCCTGACATGAGACGGACGCGAATCTTGGGTCTTTCAATTCTGCTCTTTTGTTTGGTTCTAACAGCATTGATGCTTGTGGAGATGCCGGTCGTCACGACTAACAGATTCCAGATAACCAACCCGATCGAAGTGGATAGCATGGTTGGGGAGGGGATCCAGAATTTCTACAATCTTACTCTGCAGGTTCCAGAGAACGTTGCGGACTATCGTGTCAGAGTTGAGATATCTCCCGTCAACGCTTCTATTCAGGTGGATTTTTGGGTCGTGAATGAGACAGGCTTCGAAATGTTGACTGCGATTTTAAGCTACGGCGACGTTTTCAGGCCAGAATATCCAAACAAGAAACCGTATGATTCGGTAAAAGCGTATGCAAAAGAGATAAACGTTACATCCCGAAGGCAATTCGAGCTGGCAGACTTTGACCACAACGGCACGTACTGTCTCTTGCTCTTGAGCTTCGTTGAGGCAACTCAGACCGTGTCCGTGAATGCTGAAGAACAGTACTTTGAATCATATTCTCGCACTTTGCTGGAACGCACTCAGGCAAACATGATAGTCGTAGGTGTCGTTGCTGCAGTTGGCGTGTGCCTCATAATTAGCAAACCCAGGCGTTCAGGGAAGCGGGCAAAGAGCCTGTCTGCGAGCACGTGAGGTTTTCCTTCCTCGGCTTACTTTTGTCGTCATAAGGCATATTAAGCGATGCGAATTGTGTGCAAAGCCTCTTTGCCTAGGCCAGCGCCTGAACTGATCAGAATCGCGAGAGGCCTTCGGTCCAGCGATCCCTCCTAGACAATTTCCTTTTGCCGTGTCTTCTTTAAGATCGCTTCTTTCATGGCAGCCAGCATAGACGGAACGATCGACGCCTTTCTCTTTGCCGTGCCTCGGACGGCAATGCTGTACTGCAGGCTGGACGAGCTTGATTGGCTTGGCCTGGTCTCGGGCTGTTAAAGCTTAATTAACAGTGCCACATGATTTTACTCCAGGTTCGTGAGTTCATGGCATTCAGGCCTCAGGGAATCACCAGTCTTCTCTCACACAGAAGGAAGCAGTTTTTCCTTATCGTATTGTGGGGCATCGTGCTGGGGTTGATTGTGATCAAAGTTTACTGGACTGGTTACCAAGAGATCAGATGGCTTCGCGTTTATAAGGTGCCTTACGGTTGGCATGAGACACCTCAGCCAGTGTTTCTGGACTTGGTTCTTGTATTGCTGGCCAGCCTAATTGTAGGGTCGCTGATATCGGACGCTAAGTTTCTTTTCTACGGCTACATCATGGGGCTCCTCCTCACGTTTGTCGTAAGCTTTGCTTATGTAATTTCTTACATGTGGTTTGAACTGGGATTGGCGGAATCGTTTTCCTATTTCGCGTTTGACTGGGAATGGGCGGTATTCTACTCAATACTCAACGTCGGGAAGATAATATTCCCACAGGTCATCCTACTCAGTCTGCTGGGAGTGATTGCCGGGGCTATGCTGCGAGAGCTGGTAGGCTACTGATCCTCGTCGGAAGCAGCTGAACTTGGCAAAGCTTAAATCATTGAATGGTCATTATCAGCACCGTATCTTTAGGGTGAAACAACATGAAATCAGGAAAAACGTTAAGCCTCTTTCTAGTAACCATGATGTTGACCGCCTG
>CAZUFK010000114.1:0-2871 GCA_964619695.1 uncultured Candidatus Bathyarchaeia archaeon | reverse complement strand
AACCTGGGAAAAAGCTTAATATAGAAACCATAGCCAACAAACAAACAATCTTAAATATTGTTTTCATAGCTCCCTCCTTCTTGAATATTTAGTTATTGCCAATGAAGTTACCGTCTCTTTTACAGCATGTGAAGGATTTTTCCCCGACATCCCTTCTTTCCAAAGATGACCTTTCCCCCTTTTATTTCGTATATGGAAACGGCCAGATCCGATAGGAAAGCTTAAGGGTATTCCAAACATGTGCCAACCCTCTCGGCTCATAAATCAAAAATAGCACAATCATTAATCCTAAAAGAATGTTCATCCCTCCAAACCACGCCTCAGGTCCTCCGATCTTAGGAAAGGCCCTTACCAAAAATGGGCCGAGATGATTCATCACCTCCTGGATGCTCCGAAGAAATAGGGTCCCCAGGATAGCCCCGAAAAGGTTGCCGGTTCCTCCTACAATGATCATGCCCAGATACCAGATTGAAAAAAATAGGGTAAATTGATCGACTCCGACATAACGGAGGTTATAAGCCCACAGGGAACCCGCCACTCCTGCATAAAAGGCACCGACAAAAAAGGCCAATATCTTATAATAAGAAATATTAATCCCTATCAATTCAGCCACAATGTCATTATCGCGAACAGCAACGAAGGCCCTGCTCGTCCGACTTCTCAAAAGATTAAATGCAAAAAAGATCATGATCAAAGAAATAATCATATTGAAATAGTAAAGGCTTACATCTGAAGCAAAGGTTATCCCTAAGAATTTGGCGGGTTCAATCCTTAAACCAAGTGCTCCTCCAAACATCTTTAGAGGTAAACTGAAGATGATCAAGGGAAAGATGATTTGCCCGGCGAGGGTGGATAGGGCCGCATAAAATCCCTTTATCCTTAAGACGGGGAGCCCAAAAATAATCCCCAAGATGGCTCCTCCTATCCCGCCGCAAGGGATCGTGATCCAGATAGGTAAATGAAGATTGAGTGCCAGTGAAGCGGTCACATAGGCCCCCATCCCCATGAAGGCCGACTGACCTAAATTCATTTGTCCAGCATATCCAGTAGTGAGTTGCAAACCAACGACGGCTATCAGGATAATGTAGGTTGTGCTGATAAACCCTAAGAATCGTAAACTAACGAGGTAAGGCAAAAACGCAAGGAGAAGCAAAAAAATGATGAAGCAAGCCCATTGCGGCCTGGTATGGATATAAGTCTTTCTCTCGTTATAAGTCTCGAAATAAATACCCGATGGTAATAGAGCCATTCTTACACCCTCTCTATGATCTTCCACCCAAAGAGACCATGCGGTCTGATTAAAAGGATCACTAACATCAGTATGAATGGAAACACCTTGGACATCGTTCCCCCTGTGTAGGGATCAAGAAAAAATGCCGCCCATGCCCCACCGACCCCCACTAACAAGCCGGCCAGAGGTGCTCCCCATATCGATTCAACGCCTCCTAACAGGACGACCGGAAGTGCCTGTAGACCAATCACGGAGGCTGTAAAGTTAATGGCTTGATCATTTAGGAAAACAATAGCCGCAAAGGATGAAAAGAGACAACTGACGACCCAACCGGCGGCAATCGACTTTTTCACGGAGATACCAAGGGATTGTGCAATCTTATGGTCTTCGGAAACAGCCGTTAGTTTGAGGCCTTGTCGGGTTCGCTCAAAAAGGAAAAAAAGCAGGCCCATCAATACAACAGAAAGGACGCCTCCCATGAATAAGGACCTTTTTAAGAAAAGTGGACCAAGCGATATAGCTCCTCTTTTAAAAATGACAGGGAAAGGCCTCTCGATCCCCCCCCATATCACAATCGTCAATCCCTGAAGTATGAAAATCAGGGCTATCGTAGACATCATGGTGGTAAATAATTCCTGGCCGATAAGGGGACGCATGATGGTTCGTTCTATGACGAGCCCGATAATACCCATGCAAAGGAAAGCTGCAAGAAGGCTAAGCCACAATGGAAAAGAGAATAAAGAATAGAAAGTTAAAACGAAATAGCCACCAAAAATAAGGATTTCCCCTTGCGCAAAATTAAAGATTTTTCCGGTTCTGAATATGATAATAAAGGAGACGCAAATCAACCCATAAAGGATTCCCGTCAGTATTCCTTCAATGGTACATTGAAGAAAATCTATCCAAAAAACCGACATAGCATCACCCCATTTCAGACATAGATAATGCGGGTGGAGGTTTTAACATTCCCCGTTCGACCATCCCGATATTTTACAGGGACTTCGGCAATCACCTCTTGTTGATCTCCATAAATGGCTTTGATAAAATCACTGTAACGGTTTTCTATAAAATCCCGCCTCAGTTTTCTTGTACGAGTCAGCTCAGCCTCATCAGGATCCAGTTCTTTCGGCAAGTTGATAAATTTTCTCACCCTCGATTGTTCTTCTAAGTTCCTGTTAATCTTCTCTATCTCCTGTCGAATGAGCTCACATACTTGAGGCATTTGGGAAAGGTCGGGGAAGGTTGAATAAGCAAGCCCATTCTTTTCAGCCCACCGTCCTACAATCTCCCCGTCGATATTGATCAAGGTAGAGACAAAGGGCTTTGTTTCATCTCCGATAATGATCGCATCTTTAATGTAGGGAGAAAAACGAAGTCTGATCTCAACAAATTGTGGAGGGAAAAAGTGTCCTGTTGAAAGAGTCCTCAGATCAGATACACGATCCAAGAAGACAAGCTCTCCATCCTCCCTGATGTGGACGGCATCCCCCGTTTGAATCCACCCATCTACCATCTTCGCTTTAGATGCCTCCGGATTTTTATAGTACCCAGAGAACCCCGATCCGCCCCTAACAAGGAGCTCGCTTCTATCCCCCAGTTTTATTTCAAGGGGGGGGCCAAAGGCCGGGTGGGATCGATGC
>CAZUFK010000113.1:0-2915 GCA_964619695.1 uncultured Candidatus Bathyarchaeia archaeon | reverse complement strand
GCCGGAGCAGTTTCCAGGATTGATCTACAGGATGGACGAGCCTAAGGTGGTCATATTGATATTCGCAAGCGGGAACCTTGTTTGCACCGGAGCGAAGAAAGAACAGGACGTTTATGACGCAGTACAGAAGCTTCACGGAATATTGGAGGAACAAAACCTCATATTCTACGAATAAAAACTCCACACGCCAATCGCCTACCGCCTTCGCTTGCACATCCCCCATCGCAGTAAAGTAGAACGCGCGCGCTAACGAATTTTCACCTTCTTTATTAGATTTTGAATAGTATTATCAAATGAATAAAGAACACATCCAAATATCAAATTGAGGGCAATGCACCATGTTAGTGGATATTCAATGTAGTATATAACCGACAGAGTGGAGAATGAACCAGATAAATATAGAAGCCCAGTTCTCCTAGGAATGCCAGAGTTTTTGTTGAATTAAACTTGAGATATAATCCTCTTTGTATCATATGGATTCCGAGACCGAATTCAAAGATATGGCACAATGGAAACCATTCGAACCCACCCTGTAAACTGAGGAAATACATAATGCATAATCAATCTACTTGAAACATACATCAAAAACAATGGCAAAAGAGAGACGTGTGGATGCTTCTTTATGGCAAGATAGACTATCGGAAACAAGAAATAGAGCATTATTATAAGTCCAATAAACCAGTAAGTACCGTTGATTTTTCCCCAATCATCATTTGTAATGAAGACCATTTGAAACCCAGCAAAGTTCTTTACGTAATCGGTTAGTGTTAATACCGCTTTTCCAGGACCCAAAAACAGAAGACTGAAAACAACACCAACCCAATAGATAGGATAAATTCTCAACAACCTCTTTCCATAGAAGCGACCTACATCCGTCAAAGAACCAAAAGAACTATTGTTTAATGTAAGCGAAGCACCGCTCGCGAATATGAACAACCACACTCCTATCCGACTGATATCGACGTAAAAAGGGGGAGTAATAACATAGAAGAAAAAGAACCATTGAAGATTGACTTCCAATCCATGACCTTACAAATGATGAATTAAGACGCTGACTACTCCAACTATTCTGAGAGCATCTATGAAGAACAGTCTAGGCATAAGATCCAGTCCTTCTTGATGTTATCATTCCCCTCTTAAGGATATCGAAAGCCACAGTATTCACAAGCTGTCCTGCAAACTCACTCTCTTTCTCTCCATCTTCTCCAGGATAGACCAGAATAGGAAGCATCCATTTGCTTTTGCCATCTCCATATCCTCTGGAGTCTGATTCTAGCGCGCGATTCTAGCATCATACTCTCAACTCAGACTTGTGCAGTCTGTCAAGACGATGTTTAAATCAAATCATTTGCCAAATGCCAATCCAAGACCTCAATCGCCCTCTTAGCATCCTCAGAACGGTGCTTCACTTCCTCCCAGTTATGTACAAGCCCACGATGAATCCAACCCCAAAACCACGACAGCCTCGTTTCGCCATTTCGAGAGGCCGAATACCGGAAACCGAAAATCAAGAAACGCGCTGCTGAAGCCTCGGACAAAGGTTTCGTCACGTTTCAGACGGCTCTTCTTTCGTCATCGGCTCCAAGAACAACCCATACGTGGCTCGTTGAAATAAACGTTGACAACAAATCTTTTAACGCAAACAGACTCTAAACACTTGAAGCAAGCAAGGCGGGAAGTAGATGCCGGGAGAACGAGCAATCCAAGTAACCACATTCATCTTGCTTCTAGTAGGCTTATGCGCGTTAAGCGCATGGATAAGCTACGCATACCTGCACGAGCTAGTCCTACAGATAGCCGCCGTGGCCTTAAGCTGGGGAGTAACCCTTCTCGTTCTCTACGTGGGCTTCAGGGCGCTTGGCTGGGATTGGTGGAGCTAGCCAGAATCAAACCCATCGCAAGCTCATCATGATACCTGCCATCCTCACCGAAATAGGAACCCTTCAGCACACCCTCGGCTTTGAAGCCGAACTTCTCATAAAGATGAACTGCAGGCTTATTGTCGGCGACGACATGCAGCCCCAGCCTGTGAAGGCCTTCGGTCTTCGCCAGCTTTATCAGCTCAGAAAGCATCGCCGCACCTAAGCCTTGGTTGTGGAAGTCTTGATGAAGATAGATCACCAGATCGCCGACGCCTTTTCTTCGAGGGTTGGGGAACTTGAAGACCTGGGCGTGTCCTACTATCTGGTTTTCGTGCAAGGCCACTAGGATTATGAGGTTTTGCAGGTTGCTTAGCCATCCGCTTTCAAGCCTTTCTCTTGTGTAGGGCGGCAACGCCCAACGTAAGGCCGAATCCGGAAGAGACTCGTAGAACCTGATGAGCCCTTCCTTGTCATCGAGTTGAAAACTCCTCACAAGAACCGGCCTGCCGTCCTTCAGCTTAACGACAACGTTGACCATTGGGCAAAACCTCTAAAGAGCACCTGAGCCACGATAAAGAGGCTCCGTTCCAGTCTTTCGGTCTACTTGGCTCTCATGATTTTTACTTTGCCGAGGATCTGCCAGTACTCGATTTCGGCGCCAGCAACCATCTTGGTCTTCAATTCAGGATCGTCAGGATACGGAGCGTCCAAGTATTGGTAGGTTTCCAAATCCATTATTTGAATGCCGTTGGGGTTGACTGCAAAAACCTGTCCCATTCTTTTGTCGATTATGGGCACTTCTGCGCCGAGGTCAACTGGTTTCACGAAGCTTCGCTTTGCGCCGTCGAATACACCAATAGCAGTTATTCTGAACTTCGCTGAGCCATGCTTTCCAGGCTTCGACTTCTGAATATCAAGAATGTGGCATGGTTCGCCGTCAATAATCATATAGCCGCCGACACGTAAACTTCCAACGTCAACTGGTTTGCTCATACACTACACGCCCACTTCAGTCTACCCACAGCAATTTTAAACAACATCCATATATAGCTT
>CAZUFK010000112.1:0-2925 GCA_964619695.1 uncultured Candidatus Bathyarchaeia archaeon | reverse complement strand
GCCACAAACCCGGCCACTTCTTTACTGTCTCCCGTTAAAATTTTTATCTCAAGACCGGATTTCCGGGTCAGTTTAATTGCCTCTTTAGCTGTCTTTTTTAAGGGGTCGAGAAAAGAAAAATATCCTAAAAAATTAAGGTCCTTTTCGTCTCCTTCCGAAATAACTCTCTTGTCAAATTTTTTGAAACCAACTGCTAAAATTCTCTTCCCTTCTCTTCCTTCTTTCTCTACTTCTTTTTCAATATCTTCACGTTGGAAATCTCCTTCAAATTTTGAAGATATTTTTAAAATTGTTTCCGGCGCTCCCTTAACGACTAAAATCAAATTTCCGTTTTCATCCTCTAAAAGGGCGGTGTTTCTTAATCTAAAAGGGTCAAACGGCGTCTCTGAAATTTCTTTGAATTTTTTAAGAGATTGACGGATTTCATAATTAGCCTCTTTTAAAAGGGCAAAATCAAACGGACTGAGAGCTGACTCTATTTCCTCTTTGATATAAGAGGAAGCCAAGAGACCGTAGAGTAAACATTTTTCTTTGTCCACGGCTGAAATTTTTTCCAGTGATAACTTATTTTCAGTCAAAGTACCGGTTTTGTCAGTGCATAAAATTTCAATATCTCCCAAGTCTTCCACTGCCGATAATCTTTTAACAACCACTTTCTCTTTGGCTAGTCTCAATGCACCTCGAGAAAGCGAAAAAGTAACAACTACTGGCAGGGCTTCAGGAATTATACTTACTATTAAAGCAATGGAGAAGATTAAAAAATCAGAGAAATTTGCAGTTCCCTTGATTATTAAATTAGCTAAAAAAACGAATACAATCGTTGTTAATACTATTCTTAAAATAATTCTGGAAAATCTAATTAACTCTTTTTCATAAACACTTTCCCGGGAGATGCCTGAAACTAATTTTGTAATTTCACCGAGAACTGTTCCTTTGCCGGTTCCGATTACTATTCCCTCGGCTTCTCCGGAAATCACCGAAGTCCCGGCAAAAAGAATATTTTTAGCTTCAAAAATCTCTTCAGTTTCTTTTAAGAGAGGGGTAACAACTTTTGGAACTGGAACTGATTCTCCGCTTAAAATTGATTCATCTACTAAAAAATTTTCAATTTTAAAAACTCTCAAATCAGCCGGAATAATGTTTCCCGGCTCAAGTAAAACTATGTCTCCGGGAACCAAAAGATTTTTATCAATATTTTTTTCTTTTTCATCTCTTAAAATTCTTGTTTTTGAGGGAATGTATTTTTTTAAAAGTAAAATGGCTTTTTCAGCTCTTGCTTCCTGAAAAAATCCTAAAAGAACATTGATTAAAACAAAAAATAAAATTAAAAACCCGTTTATCTCTTCGTCAATTAAAAAAGCAACAGTGGCGGCAATAAAAAGAAGATAAAAAAACGGCGATTTAAACTGCTTTAAAAATGTATCAAACAGGCCAACTTCTCTTCCTTTTACTTCGTTTGGTCCATAAATTTTTAGCCGATTTTCTGACTCTTTTTCCGAAAGCCCATTTTTAGAAGTCTTCAAAATCTCAAAAACATCTTCAATATTTTTGGTTGTATATTCAGAAAATTTCATACCCAGTATATCAACTTCCAGCGCCAAACGCCGTTTTATTTTGGCGTTTGTGTTCTTGAAGTCGTAATCCTAAAAATCTTCGACCTTGGGTTGTTTTAAAATAATGCTCTCGGCGTTTGGCATCTTCTTGATTGAGACAACCTTCAAAATAAATTAGTTTAAATGGTAATCTAGGTTTTGTTGAAAAAGATAGACCTTTTCTGTGTTCTTCCAATCTTTTCTTCAGATTTTTAGTATAGCCAATATATCTTTCTCCATCTTTAAGACTTTCTAAAACATAGACATAATGGAAGAATACACTGGAAGTTGTATTACTGGGCATAAAAGATTACTCTATTCTATCAAAAAATCGCCCAGCCGTCAGGAATGGGGCGATTTTTTGATTTTCTCAATATTATTTTTAAATCTCGCACCAGGCGAGAGCTAAAGTGTTGGGGCCGGTCACGGCGCCAACAATATCGTTAATAATGTTCAAAAAAGCCACTTCCGTATTTTTGAATTCATTTTCAATCATTTCTTTTAATCTTTTAGCTCCTTCAGGGTCATCTCCGTGAGTAATAACTGCTCTGAATCTTTTGCCTTCTTTTCTTGGTTCTCTGGTCTTTGCTTCAAATTGCTTAAAAAGAGCGGTTGGTATGTCTTTCGCATCAGCTTTTAAACCGGCCGGCACCAGTAATCCTTTTTTAAAAGCTAATAAAGGACGGATTCCAGCCTGAGCCATTCTTCTCAGCAAACTAGCTACCAAATGAGATATTCTACCCGAAGCTTCTAACCACTTGGGGTTCTCAAGCATTACAAAGAAACGAGCTTGAGGGACAAATTTTTCTAATTCTCCAACAATTTCTTTAATCCCCTTGTCATTTTCGATTAAATCAATCGCTTTTAAAATAATAAGGGCCTGGCCGCAGCTAGCGCTCAAAGAGTCAACAACAAAGACTTTTTCCTGCTTTTCTGGCGTTAAAAAGTTTTTTGCCTGAACCGCCGAATTGTAAGTTCCAGAGAGTTTAGAAGTGATGGTAACGCAAATAATTTTATCAAATCTTTCGAGTTGGTAATTGTATTTATCTAAGAAATCTTTTGGCGATGGCTGAGAAGTTTTGCCAAAACTTTTGATTCCCCTTTTCCCTAATTCTCTCATTTTTTGGAAAGTATTTTCGCCGGGTAGGATTTCTAATTCCGGCCAATCCAGTTTAACCGAGACAATTGCTATTTTGTATTTTTCAATAATGTCTTTTGGCAGGTCGGCTGCCTCATCGGTAACGATGCCAATTTTTTCCATAATAATTATGACAAATTTAAAAATATAAAATTTTTACAACCTTTTCTAATAATTGAATATTTTAGCATAAAC
>CAZUFK010000111.1:0-2949 GCA_964619695.1 uncultured Candidatus Bathyarchaeia archaeon | reverse complement strand
TTTGGCGAGAAGAAGCGTCTACAATAAACTTCCCAGAGGCGCGTTACGGTTCCGGGAAGAAACCAAAAGGAGACTAAAAATGCGAACATTTTTATGTGGTATGGTTCTGTGTGCCATTCTATTGACCGGCTGCCAGAGCGCGTCGAAGAAGACGGACACGCCAGCAGCGCCGGCGCATAATATCCCACCAGCAGTATATCCAGTGCCAAAAAGTGAAAGCCCGGTGGACGCCGGTCAGGCCAACCAGGTCTATCCTGCTCCTCAGGACAATAGCGCGGCGAGTGCCATTGCACCTGGCGATGCTTATCCGGAGCCGAGTACATCAGCCGGGTCTGCCGCTGTGATCAACGAGTATGCCCCTTCCGCCGGCGATGAGAACATGGACCGCGGGAACGCATCCGTGGAGATCGATTCCAGCAGTGTGGTGTTGCTGGAGTCGAACCCGAAGCAGGTAAAATTACACTTGGTAGGCACGCTGCCCAATCCATGCTACCACCTGCGGGTCAACCCTTCTCAACCTGACGATCAGAAACACATCCAGGTAGAAGTTTACTCCGTATCAAAACCAGGCGAGTTGTGCACGGATGTGATTCAGAACTTTGTTGTGGAAATCCCGCTGGGGAGTTTCCCTGCAGGGCACTATTCGATCTATATCAACGAGGAATTACTCGGAGAATTCGACGCATAACCCAAGCATAGTCCTGTGACATGTACCTGAAAAAAAGCTGGGGCTGTCTAGAAACAAACTCCAGGCAGCGCCAAAACAAGCCCTAAGGGGCCAACTTGGCGAAAGCAAAAAAAACTGGCGGGAATCAACCCGCCAGTTTTCGCATATTGTGGGCAATGCTCACCAATCCCCACTCGGTTTTCACCTTTTCCAGACCTCTCAGATGAAACCTGCGGAAGCCCAGGTTGTGTTTGATGTTGCCGAACACGGTCTCCACTTCGATGGAGCGTTGTGCACGCAGGCGCTGACCTTGCTCTGTGGTGAGGAGGGTCCTGGCCTGGCGCCGATATTCCAATAAGCGGAAGCTGACCTGGATCTTGCGGTTGTCTTTGGCGCGAGTGCATTGTGGCTTGAGCGGGCACCCCGGACACTGGTCGCACTGGTAATAGCGCCGGTGGGTGATATACCCGTTGTCCGTGGTGTAGCGAGAGGTATATTGAAAGCGCAGCCGCTGCTGAGCTGGGCAGATGAATTCATCTTTGTCCGCATCATAGCCCAAGTTCTCCACCCGGAACTGGTGTTGGCGCAGGATTTCGGGTTTGCGGTAATGGTGGGTATCCTGATAGAAAGTGTTGTATTTGACGTATCGGCCCACCTGGTGCTGCTCCAGGTAGGCATAGTTTTCTTCGCTGCCATAACCAGCATCCGCCACCACATTTTCGGGTAAGCGGCCCAGGTGCGTCCGCAGGGTCTCCAAATGGGGAATGAGACAGCTGGTGTCCCCTGCTCGTGGGTGTACACTGAACCCCACCACAAACTGGTTCTCCGTGCCGATTTGCACGTTATAGGCCGGTTTCGGCCAGGGCTTTTCCGCTCCCCGGTCTTCCTTCATGCGCATGCTGCTGGCATCTGGATCGGTGTGCGAGTAACTGCTGCGTCCCCGCAATATCTTCTCCTGCTGCTCATACTTCTCCAGCCGCACCAGGCAGTCTCCTTCCAGTTTCTTCAAGGCCTGGCGCACCGCTCGGGTGTCTTTCTTCGGCTGTATCCGCTCCCTCAGCTTCTGGTTGATCTCCTCAATCTTTCTCTTCAGCGCCTCGCTGTGGATATCCTCCTTCCCGCTGCCTCCCATTTCTTCCAGGTCCTCGTCTCCATATTCCTCCTGCTCTTCGGCGTTGACCTCCTCGATGTGCTTGAGCAGCTCCCGGATTTGCTCTTTCACTCGCCGCTGATAGTTCTCCCGCTTCTTGGCCCACACCACCTTGTGCTTGTTCGCATCCGCTTCGATCTTCGTCCCATCCAGAAAATAATGCTCCAGCTTCACTTGCCCCGCTCCTACCAGATACTCCAATACCCCCGTGAAGACCTCATCGATCACTCCCTTCATCCGGCTGCCCCGAAACGCATTGATCGTACGAAAATCCGGCCGGTTGCCCCCGCTGATCCACATGAAATATATATTCTCCCGCAGCCCTTTGGCGATCCGCCGCGATGAATAGATCCGCTCCGCATACGCATACACCAACACCTTCAGCATCATCTTCGGATGGTAACTCGATGTCCCTCCCCCCCTATACTGCCCAATCAGTGCACTCACATCCACCTTCTCCACAGCCTCATTCACCACCCTCACCAGGTGGTTGGTAGGTATCAGTTCTTCATAACTGGGCGGCAGCAGGGCTGCCTGGTTCATCACATACGGCTTGAATACGGGCGCGGCTGGTTTTTTCTTCATGCCCCCCATTGAATCACGAATTTTTAAAAAAGTAAAGGGGCTGCCCATTACTTTTTGGACAGCCCCTCTTTATTAGTGTTTCGTCATTGCGAGCCGCCGCAGGCGGCGAAGCAATCCCCTGATACCCGGGACGTTAGAAACGTCGGCTACAAAGAACCCTAACCCCGCCTGCGCGGGGTTAGGGTTGGGCCCACGAAGGTGGGGCTTCGTGAACTACGTAGACGAGATTTCAATCTCAGGTGATGGTCGCTACGCCGAGGGCTAAAGCCCTGGCTCAGTTCATAGAAGCCCCTGCGGGGCTAAAGAATACAGCCCGTAGGACTTTCATGTTCTGAGCAGCGGCTTTAGCCGTATGAACAGGGAGTCGCCCCTAATCGCTTCGTACCAATCCCGTCACAGCTGCAACCGCCAGCGTTGTAAAGAACCAGCCGGCTAAAATGTGAAAATACATATAGTATTGATAAAAAATGCCGTACTTTATATCTGGATTAGGTTCCCAGGCGCTATCTTGATGTAAATCTACAATCGGAACAAAAACATCCAAAGA
>CAZUFK010000110.1:0-2985 GCA_964619695.1 uncultured Candidatus Bathyarchaeia archaeon | reverse complement strand
CGTCCTAATGAACCAATTACCGCAGGTATTGATATGGGTGCAGGCCCTGGTGCTAATTCACTAATGATGCAGAAATCAACAGTTAAGCTATCAGATTCTTTAGCACAATTGCTTCCTTATGACACTACTGGCGAAATTGCGGTTCTGTACCAGACAGCATTATCGCAAGGTAACTAATGGCTGATAATCTTAAAGCAGCAGCACTTGCTGCAAACCTACAAGGTCAGTCTAAAAAACAAGTTGACGATTTAGTTAAGTCACTCTTTGTACACAGAGAACTATCTAATCTTCCTAAAGATGTAGCAGCAGCTAAGTACGCTGCACTGCCACCAGATCAACGTCAAGACCTCATTAGTAAGTATGGACAAGAAGACCCAGATACTAAACCTTCTCGTGGTTGGCTAGGTACTGCTTGGCACTACACGGCTAATTACAACCCATTAACTCTTGCATTCAAAGGTGCTATTGAAGTATCTGATGCAATGACTCGCGCTTATCGTGCTGTTGCTATCCCACTATCACAAGGTGATATTGGTTTTGCTTGGGATAAAGCAAATGATAAAGGCGATCAAATTTTTAATCAGAATCGTATTGAAAAAGCAAAGTCAAAGTACGGCAAAGATGCTGTAGATATTGCTATGCGTATTAAATCTGGTGAAGATGTAGGTAAGTTATTTGCTACTGCAACTCCTGAACAACAGAAGTACATTATGTTGGCAGATCCGCGAAATAAAGTTATACCTAACGTTACAGATATTGAAAGCGCACGTGCGCTGTTTAGTGATACTTTACTAGAGGTAGACCAGGCTAAATTCTCTCCAGGTCGCCAATTTGCTACCGCTATCCTTCCTGAGTCATTAGAAAAGAATGGCTTAGTCTACGGACTAGTATCAGGTACAGCAGATGCTGCCTACCGTTTGTTTGCAGATCCAATCGTTGTAGCATCAAAAATACGTAGCCTATATGTTGTTGGCAAGTACTCACTTGATGTAATTACTAAGGGTGAAAAAGTAATTGACTACTTTGCAAATCCTGCAGCAACTAGATTTTGGGACGATTATGGTGCAAAGTTAGATGCCTATACAAAGGCTCAAAAGACTCCAGGCACCAAGGCTTCAACGTTAGTCACTCTACGAGATGAACTTAAAGTTCTTGCACCAGAATTTGGCCCAGAGGTTATCCGTCTACTTCAAAAGAATAATGTTACAGACGCAATCTCTACACGTGCCTTTCTTGAAAACACAGACGAAGCTCTCAAAATGATTAACGGTTCTGTTGGTCGCAAGCGCGTGATTCTTCCACGCTTAGATGCACAACGTAAAGCTAGAATTGCTATTGTTACAGGTGCTGATAAAGTAATCAACATTGATAGATTTGCTCCTAAGATTATGGATGCTATTTTTGGTGCTCCAGCTACAACCGATGGAATCGTTGAGTCTCTTTCTAAAGAGGGAACTACAATCGGTGCTAAAGTAAAAGAAAGCCAAGAACTTCGTTTCTCATCAGCAACTGTTGCTGCTCGCCTAGATAGATTTAAGGCTAAGTTTAATATTGCTCCAATGTTCAAAAACGACCAGTTTGATGTGATGGCTAAAGATGCTTCAACTCAGGTATATCGCCTTGCACGTCTAGTAATGACAAAGCAAGATGCACGTATGATCGGTGAAACATTTGAAGCAATAGATGACATCGGCAAGCGTAAAGAAATGGTTAAAGGTATCTGGGGTAGTATTGCTGAAGCCCGTGGACTTAACCTTACTGAAGCAGGACAAAAGATTGTTAAGACCACAGTTGGTAAAGATGACGCTAAGTTTTCTGTAGGTAATTTCGGTGATGACTTTCAAGACATCGGTGCAATCCCATCTGACTATACATCAATAATGTCAACACCTAGCCTTGTAGATATTGACCGTGCAGCAGCACGATCTGGTCTTGTTAATACAATTATGGGTACTGCCAACAAATCTTGGGTAGATAGTATGACTGGATACTGGTCATTCCTTACACTTGCTGGTCCTCGCTATGCTATCCGTAACGCAACAGAAGACCTAATGGTACACCTTGCTATCGGTGGCACCCCTTGGGGTCTTGCAAAGAATCGTTACCTAGCAACTCGCTTAAACACTGCACTAGAAGGTGCAAGAACATCTACTAATGCTGCAGATAATATGCTTGGATCATTTCTTCGTATCCTTAATAAAAAAGAAGCTGCTAAATATGAAGCAGAAATCCTTGCAGTTGACGGCAACATAGCCAAAGCACGCGATGAAATAAAATTAAAGAGAGATGCAATTAAGGTTACATCAGATCCTGCTATCAAAGCATCTCTTGCTGCAGAAATTGAGACTCTAAGAGAAGTTGCTGGTACCAGTGCGGTAGAGCAAACACGTCGTATTATGGCAACATCTCTTACATCAGGTCGTGTCAACCGCCTGCGTGAGCGTATGGGCCTTAAGCCTATGTTTGAAGAAGAAGCAGAGATTCTTGCAGAGCATTTAATCTACGGAAATTTAGATAACACACTTGCTCTTGTATCAGAAGGTGGCTTTAACTTTGCTACCGGTGGAGATTTCATCACTCGTGCTACTATCTTTACTCGTTCACACGGTGTACGCAGTGAAGCACTGATTGTTAATGAACCAAGAGCAGAGAAGTTTGGTCGCGCCAGAGATGATGCAACTTACAAGGGTAGAGCATTAGCACCACAGGATGAAGCAGCAATGCTTACTTGGCTTATGCGTATTCGATACTATGCAAACGATGAATTAGGTGCCATTGCAGTTGCTAACCTTAGCAATACTCCAAAGGGTAGAGAAGAAGCCATAATAAAGATTATGGACTGGATGAATAAGAACCCGTCCTTCCGCAAAGAAGCGCAACTTGCTGCACGTAACATCGACGAAAGACAACACGCTGAACTTGTTTACAAACGTGCTGCAGAAATCTTTGAAAAGCGTGGAGCAACTGCTGGCGGTCAGAAAGAAA
>CAZUFK010000109.1:0-3059 GCA_964619695.1 uncultured Candidatus Bathyarchaeia archaeon | reverse complement strand
TTGCGTTTGGCTAGGAGTGTCAACGGTGTTCCCCGTTTCTTTGACAATTTGCGTTGCGCGCGCTAGGGCGTTGCTAAATCGAATTGTTTGTGTCAATTTCCGCGTACCCTCCAAGCACTCGTGTGTGCTCATCACACTTCCCCATACCACATCATAGGTATCTATCCAAGCTCAAGGGTGATCAAACAAGTTCATGTGAATTCCCCGGATTTAGCAACACGCTAGTGCGCGCGGGTATACTTTTTACTGAAAAGTATGGGTCTAAAACAATATACCTCTATATTTCGATTTAACCTCTCTGAATATCACTGAACCCTTATAAAGGTATATTTTTTTCCCTGAGCTAGGTAGCACCTAGCGTTTTTTCGCTATTAGCGCGCGAACACTCTTTGTAGTGTCTGTCATGCCAGAAAAAATGATTCTGCTCTTGGCTGTTTTGATAAAGAAAAAAGGTGTGAAGATTAGTTTCGGCGTAGTTTCTTCCTTGCGAGTATCACTGCTGCTAGAGACATGGCTATTAGCAACGGTAGCATCAAGGCTGGAGAGAACTCTGGTACCACTGTGGTGCCTGTGATTTCAATGTTGCGTTTGCTTTGGGCGTACGTGAAGTATATGGATGAGTGGGTGCTGTTGTTTACCACGATTGGGCTTGGCGATGGTAATCCTCCGTCGATTCTGACCGTGTAGGGTCCGCCTAGCATCTCGTTCGGAATCGTAATGTTTGTCATACCCCGTGTTGTGTCTATTCCTGTGACAGTGAAGTTCATCTTCTTTTGAGTTGCCAATAGGTTTGCCTGAATCGTTTGGCTGGGCGTTGCGTTGGCTATTACCAACTTAATGGTGTATGTGAGTCCAGTAACGGGGGTGACCGTGTAGTAGTAGGTTTGTGGCTGATAGTAGTTTCCGAAGGCAGTGAGACTGTAGTGACTGCTGACGAAAAGTCGTCCATCCGCAATTACCGGTTCATATGCGGTGTAGCTAAACTTGTAAGTCCATATTATGCTGCCATCGTTGATGTCCAATGCGTATAGCTTGTAGTCACCTGCGCCGAAGAACATCTTGCCGTCGGCAATTGTTGGCGTAGTCGGATAATGGCCCCCCACCAGGGTTTGACTCCACTTTTTAATTGCCACATCGTTCTCACTGTAATTTCCTGCAGGTGCGTTAGCGAACAGAGCATAAGCTTTGTTATATCCACCAGTCACGTAAACAATATTGTTTAGGAACACTGGAGTCGTGTCGATAGCATAATATTGTGTTGTCCATTTCCAGATGAGCTGGCCATAGGGGTTTGTTGTTGTCGCGTTCAATGCAAAAATCGAAGCGTCTGTGCTGGAAGAGCCTATGAACAGTTTGTCTCCGGCAAGGCACGGTGTGGAGCGTACATTGCCTTTTGTGGTGTATGTCCACACCACAGAGGCGCCCAAGTCATTGGATATGTCCAGTGCATAAATCTTGTCATCATCACTTCCGAAGTAGAGTATGTTGCCAGCAATCGCTGGTGAAGAATAGACTGACCCACCTGTTCCGTAATACCATATAAACTGCAGGTTTGTTGCGTTGTACGCGTAGAGACGATTCTGATACGTCCCAAAGAAGACTTTCCCATTCGTGACAGCTGGACTTGTGGTTATCTGGTCAGGGCTTAGGCTGGCTTCATGGATTTTTTGACCTGTTGTTGCGTTGATGGAATAGAGATATCCGCTCGTTGTGCCTATGTAGATTATGCCGTTCGAGTAAGTTGGATCTCCTGCGGGCGAACCGGTGAAGGTGAATGACCTCCAAATTTCCACGCCTGTGGTTTCGTCTAAGGCGTACATCATCGGGCCGGTGCCCGTGACTATCACTTTGCCGTCTACGACAATCGGTACACTGGATGGATAGAACTGCGCTGTTGTCCATAACGTTTTGTTATTGCTAGGGGCAGTGGAGGTTGTGTACCCAGACCGTGTGTTGTTGTATCTCCACATGGGCCATGGGTCAGCGGTTTGGTACAGCGCGTACGCCATCTGCGCCACCGTTCCAAGAGTCAGCAGCAGTGTTAAAGCGATGGTGGAAAACGCTATTTTCCTCATCATTTTATAATTTTCCTCCGTAGCAAACAAATGTTCAGACTCGGAATTAATAAAGCTTTAGCGCGCGCGGCTTTATCAGTACTCTTGTAGCTATTACGGGCGTGATTTACGACTTTGTCCATTTCTGGTGAAGTTTGGCGGTTCTCACGGCTTTTCGCGGATCGTTGGGCGCGGGAGCGCCCAACAGTGGCTATTTGGGTTTGCGGAATAGCATTGTTCCGTCTGGTGTTGTTAGTTGATAGGTGAAGTCTGCAGCTAACAGTTCTTGTGCTCGTTTCTTGTCGGTTGTTCCTTCGACTATCCATTCTCCGTCTGTTCCTGCGAGTAGGTGCATGTATTTTTGTGTGGTGTCTAGTTTTTTGTGTCCCATTATTTGGCGTACTATCTCGCAGTTTTGGGTGCGTTTGAGTTGTTTGGTGCAGTAGTAGTGTCTTAGGTCGTAGAGTCGCACGTTGCGTATGGTGGGGTCTTGGAGTTTGTTGGCTAGTTTGTTTCTGAATTTTCTGAAGGCTTCGCCAAATCCTTTGGGGTGTCCGTAGAATAGTATGTCGTCGCCTGAAAGGTTCTTTTTGTGTACGTAGTCTAGGATTCTAGTCATAAGTTCGGGTTTCACTTTTTGCGGTGGTCTTGGGTTACATCCTTTGTGTATTCTTGTTACGATTGTGTTTGTGTCGGGGTGTAAGTCGCGTACTGATATGCCTTTTTCGCCCTGTATTTCGCAAGGTCTGTATCCTGTTTGTTGCATTAGGTCTATGCGTATTGATAGCTCGTTTCTTGCTGATGCTACAAACATTGATACTCGTTCTGTGCTTGGTGGCGATATGGCTTTGTATTCTGGTGTGTAGATCGGTTTTTCCCAGATAATGTTTAGGATGCGTTTGCAGTAGGCATCGTAGTTGTCGCATAGTTTCGCTTTGTAATTGTTGCTTGCGGGGTGTCCGTCTTTCTTGATGTATCGGGCTATTGCTGTTTCTACTTGTTCGG
>CAZUFK010000108.1:0-3129 GCA_964619695.1 uncultured Candidatus Bathyarchaeia archaeon | reverse complement strand
AATGGACATGTCATGTGTGGCTTGGGATTTGCCCTACTGCTAGCTTGGACATTGACTGCAACCGCAAGAAGGCAAGTTAGCAAGTCGGACAATCTGTTGCCTAGTGCATTCGCAGGTTTCTTGGGTATCGTCCTCTTCGGTTGGATACTGCCAATATTCGCCCATTTTCTCTTTGGGTTGGTTGCAGGTCTGCTGACTAGGGGCACGTGGAGAATAGGAGCGCTAGCAGGCTTTCTCGCAGGGCTTTCGGGCGAAGTAGCCCTGTCCGCGCTTGTGGCTGAGGGGTTCGTAAGCTTAGAATTTATCAGCGTGGCAATAGCGCAGATTGCGCTTCTTCTATGGGTTCTAGGAATCATAGCAGCCTCTATCGGAGGGCTAGTCGGAAGAATCATGACAGGCTAGCATTACCAAGGCTCTGCCTGCACCGACCTATGGAACTAAACCAGAAGGTCATCGCTGGAGTAATGCCGACGGCGTAGCACCCAAATGGGATCGCATGAGCATCTACGGCTTCGTCACCTGTTACAGACAACACGGCAGGTTGTAGTCTTCTTACGCTCTGTCTGCTCCTTGGGGCAAAGAGCGAAGCGTTTCTGCAACCTTGGCTCTGTTGTTTATTTTCGAGCGGTTTTCCTCGTAACTAGGGCACAGGCCGCTGCAAGCAAGGGCAGTAGCAGGAAGTAGGCGCTGGCTGGGAACTCGGGCAGAGTCCTCAACGAGGGCCCGACGGTGAACTCGGCTTCTTGCTCAAGCCAAGGCTGCACGTTGCCTTGGGCTTTTCCATAAACTTCGAAACGGTAGTCTCCGGCCTTCAGCTTCCCCAAGTGGTAAGTCTGGTTGTCAAGGTGGATTACCTGTAGTACGGCCCAGTCTTTGTCAGGTATTAGAATCGTAACGCTGACTGAGTATGTGTCGCCGTTCTGGGCAATGGGGCCGAAGTCGATGACGGACGGGGGCGCGGTGCGGAACAGGAAGTTGACCGAGACATTCACTTCGTCGGATTCTGTCGGGTTTTGAGGGTTGATCATGATTTGGCAGCCGAACCTGTCAGCACTGGCGAGGCTTGAACTGAGCAGAACAGCTACTACAGAGGCCAAGAACGCAGCATACAAGATGCTAGTCTTCAACTTTCTCTCCACCCTAGACTAGGCCCCAAGACGGATTTATCGTTTGCTCAAGCCAGAGTCAGGCTTTCCAACCAGCTTCTCTACGCCGGAGCGTCTTCCAACGTATACGATGTCCGCCATTCCGATGAAAAGCCCTGTTTCCACGACGCCCGGTATGCTTCTTAGTTCGTGTTCAAGCTTCTCTGGCCTGTGCAGAAGACCGAAAACCGCGTCTATAATTACGTTACCATTGTCCGTTACTACTGGCCCAACTTTGCCCTTCCCATCTCTCAAAACAGGCCTTCCGCCGCTCTCCCCAATCCTGCGCAACACAAACGCAGTGGCAAACGGCAGCACCTCGATGGGAACTGGGTGATTGTTCTCTCCCAAGGTTTTGACTTTCTTGTTTTCATCGGCGATGATTGCCAGTTTCTTTGATGCTGAGGCTACGGTTTTTTCGCGGGCAAGTGCTCCGCCCATGCCCTTGATGAGGTTCAGCTGACCGTCTATCTGGTCTGCGCCGTCTATGGTGAGATCAAGCGTTGGGTGTTCTTCCAGCGTTGTTGCGGGGATTTTGTGTCTAACGGCGAGGCTGAATGCTTGGTAGGACGTTGGAATCGCCAGAATGTGCAGGCTTTCGCGTTTCATCTTTTTTCCGATTTCTTCGATGGCGTAGGCGGCTGTGCTTCCGCTTCCGAGGCCTACGACGAAGCCGTCTTCGACAAGCTTGACAGCCTCCAGTGCCGCGTTCTTCTTCGCGGTTTCGACCCAGTCTGCTTTAGCCTTCAACTTCCATCTGCCCCAGCCTGTCCAGCACTTTTTCCACTTCAGCTCTGATTTCGTCTATTCTTTTCTCGGCCTCGGTTCTCGGAGTGGTTTTCGCTGGCGCCTGTCTTCTCTTCCTTTTGGTCTTCTCCTCTTCTGAAGGTTTCTCTTCAAGATCCTCTGGGAACGTCGGCTTCTCGGTCGGTATCGCTATCTCCTTTATCGGTTTCATGTCCACTCTTGTGCGGAGCTCGTCGATTTTTCCGGCGAGTTCGTCGAAGCGTTCGCTGAACAGTTTTATGAGGTCTTCTTGCACGGTTTCAAGCTCATGGAGGGCCACGACTGACTCGTCTTTCGTGATCGCATCCTTAACGGCCATCATACGGGCCTTGTAACTCTGTGCAAGCCTCTCGCGCTCTTCCTCGGTGATCTTGCCCTCAGCCTGAGCCTCATAAAGCCGACGAATCGCATCACTAAGAATCTCCCTCTCAAGATCAAGCATGCGCAGCTCATTCTTGGCCTGCGAAGCGTCTTCACGTGGTACGCTTTTGACGACTTTGAACGGCAGACCTCGCAGGTCTGCCTGCGGCCTCTCCTCCTCCATCTCAGCAGGCTTCTGCCCCTTCCTACGGCGACCCCTCAGAACGAAGAACACAAGCACGCCGGCGAGAGCCACGACTAGCACAATAAGCGCGTAAACTGAGGGGTCGTCCCAAGCCACTGAGGATTTCCTCGCTAACTCCATTGTCAACAATGCATATATAAATCATTTTAACCACACTTTCACGAAAAAATCAAGCACAAAACCACCAAGAAACTCGGCAAAACTGGAGCCTCGGGCGGGATTCGGACCCGCGACCCCCGCCTTACCAAGGCGGAGCCCCACCGGGCTAGGCTACCGAGGCACATATCCGGCTAGACAACAGTAACAGCCACGTTTTTATGCTTTAAGCGTTTCCCGTCGGTCTATGGCCAAACAAATATAATCGAAAAACCACTCTCAACACGTAAGCCGCCACTGTGCGGGGGTGTCTGAGCTTGGTCAAAAGAGTCAGGCTTAGGACCTGATGCCGAAGGGCTGCATGGGTTCAAACCCCATCCCCCGCACCACAATTTCCGCCATATTTCGAGCTTATTGTAGCTAACCGAACCCAATTTATGGCGTTTTCAGCAGGCCTGTGCGGGGGTTAAGAATTGAACACACGTTTACCGGTAAAATTGTCTTATCAACGCAGTTTCGTATAGCTTCAAACACTCG
>CAZUFK010000107.1:0-3135 GCA_964619695.1 uncultured Candidatus Bathyarchaeia archaeon | reverse complement strand
TCCGGTTCCATCTTGAACAGGCATTATATAAAGCGAAAGAAGGCAGACCCGGCCCTGTCTGGTTGGATATCCCGTTAGATGTCCAGGGTGCGATAATTGATACGGATACTTTGTTAGGATATACTCCACCAAAGAAAAAAGATGATGTCCCGGAACCATTCTATACAAAACTATTATTCTTATTAAAAGAATCCAAACGACCAGTAATCCTTGCCGGACACGGTATCAGGATCTCTGGTGCGATTAACCAATTGTTAACGTTCGCCAGGGAACAGAACGTCCCGATAGTGACAACATATCTGGGTGTCGATATTATCGACAGCACTTCTCCCAGATATGTTGGTCGGATTGGAATTAAAGGAACACGGGCTGGAAACATTGCCGTCCAGAACGCCGACCTTCTGATGGTTATCGGGTCAAGTTTACCGATAGCTGAGACGGGATATGAACACGACCTGTTCGCACCAAAAGCCAAAAAGATTGTAGTTGATATTGACCGCACCGCTCACAAAAAGAATACCGTTGCCATTGACTTGTTTCTTGAATCAGATGCGAAAACGTTTCTTGACCGGATTACTATCCTTTGTAAAGAACACGATATACGCCATTCAACAAAATGGTTGAACCGGTGTATTGCGTGGAGAAAGAAATATCCCGTTTGTATCCCGGAATATACCTGTCTTGAACAGAACGTTAATATTTATGCGTTTATTGACGTTCTGTGCCAACATCTCACCAAGAACGATATACTTGTTACGGATTCCGGGTCACAATTGTTTGCCGGGTCGCAGGCAATAACCATCAAACAAGGTATGCGGTATATTACTTCTGGAGGATTAGCGACAATGGGATTCTCGTTACCGGCAAGTATCGGTGCCAGTATAGCGAGAAACAAACAACGGGTAATCTGTCTGGTGGGGGACGGCTCGTTTATGCAGAACATTCAGGAACTCCAGACAGTCGTCCATTATAAATTACCAGTTAAGATATTTGTGTTGAATAACGGAGGATATGTTTCAATACGGTTAACGCAGAAGAAACTGTTTAACGGCAGGTTAATTGGAGAAGGACCTTCGTCCGGTGTATCCTTCCCGGACACTGAGAAGATAGCGTTTGCGTATGGCATTCGCTTTTACCGGGTATCTAAAATTTCGGAATTTAATCCGTTAATCTTAGACTGGCCGGAACCAGTTATCTGTGAAGTTATGTTACCGTCCGACATGGAGATTATCCCGACAGTATCTTCCCAGAGACAAGAAGACGGGACAATGGTTTCCCGACCGTTAGAAGATATGTATCCTTTCCTTAGCAGGGAAGAAATTGAAGAGAACAGGTGTGATTGAAATGAGAACCGTTTTAATAACCGGATCAACCGGGTTTATCGGAAAGAACATTGTTGAGAAGTTTAAACACAACTATATGTTACTAACTCCAACACACAAAGAACTCGATCTATTAAACCAGAAAGACGTGCGGAATTATTTTATCAGCAACAATATTGATACTGTTGTTCATTGTGCAAATGCGGGAGGAACCCGCAAATCCAATCTGCCTCCCGGCCGGGTACTGGAACAGAATACCCGGATGTTCTTTAATCTGGTAGAAAACCAGGAACAGTATCGCCGGTTAATCAATCTCGGGTCAGGTGCAGAATATAACAAATACCGACCGTTAACCAAAGTCAGCGAATCGGAGTTCGGACAGAGCATCCCGCCGGAAGATTACGGGTTTTCAAAATATCTCGTTTCCAAACATATTGAGAAGACCTGTAATATGTACTCGTTACGGTTATTCGGGATTTTCGGGAAATATGAAGATTATGAATATAAGTTTATTTCAAATGCGATTGTCAAGAACCTGTTACATTTACCGATTATTATCCGGCAGAACGTAAAGTTCAGTTGGGTTTATATTAGTGATTTCCTGAAGATACTGGATTTATTCCTGACCCGCACTCCGCATTACACGGCATATAATATTACGTTATCTCCCCCAATTGACCTGATTACGATTGCCCAGACGATTAACCGGTTATCAGGATACGAATCTGAAATCATAACCGAGAACGAAGGATGGAATTTTGAATACAGCGGGAATAACGCACGGTTAAAAGAATATATTAACGGTATGCCGTTTACGTCAATGGAATCGTCGATACAAGAACTGATTGATTATTATACGGCAATCCTTCCGACCATTAATCGGACAGCAATCCAGGAAGATGTGTATGCAGCCCAATGTAATGTAATTAAACGGTGGATTACATGAGTTTTGAACAGGAATTACGGTCGGAGATTTTAGCAGAGGTCGGAAGGTTTGCCCGGTATAACGGCGGGTCACATTTTGTTCCGGGAGAAACCTATATTAATTACGGCGGCCGGGTTTACGACGAGAAAGAAGTTGTCAGTCTGGTAGACGCATCCCTGGACTTCTGGTTAACGACTGGCAGATATGCCGATAGGTTTGAACACGACTTAGCTGAATATCTCGGGATGAAATATTGTATGTTAACCAATTCCGGGTCGTCAGCAAACCTGTTAGCTCTGTCGGCGTTAACGTCCCAGAAACTTGGTGACAGGAGATTAGAGCCGGGCGACGAAGTTATTACAACGGCGTGTGGGTTTCCAACGACACTTAATCCTATCCTGCAGAACAACTTAGTTCCTGTCTTTCTGGATATTGAGTTAGGGACCTATACGATAAAAACCGACGGGATTGACGACGCCATTACTGACGAGACGAAAGCGATTATGATTCCGCATACGTTAGGCAACCCGGCGAATATGGACGCAATCATGAAAATTGTTAAGAGATATGATTTATGGTTGATTGAAGACAACTGTGATTCGTTAGGGTCAACCTATAACGGAAAATATACCGGGACATTCGGGCATTTATCAACTTGTAGTTTCTATCCTCCCCATCATATTACTATGGGAGAAGGAGGAGCAGTTTTAACAAACGACCCGGAACTCAAAAAGATTGTCCTCTCATTCCGGGACTGGGGCCGGGACTGCTGGTGTGGGTCGGGGCAGGACAATACCTGTAAGCACCGGTTTACGCAGCAGTTCGGAGAGTTGCCGTATGGATACGACCACAAATACGTATACTCGCACATCGGGTACAACTTAAAGG
>CAZUFK010000106.1:0-3234 GCA_964619695.1 uncultured Candidatus Bathyarchaeia archaeon | reverse complement strand
CATGTTGAGCATGTGGTGCAGCTCCACAGCTCGTTCTGCGAGTGAATGCTTAGCTTGCCTAGTGTGGCGACTTCGCGCATGTAGCGTCTTACGTTTAGGTTGGCTTTTCTGGCGACGGGGCAGCTTCCTGTGCAGGTTCCGCATTGGATGCATTCGAGAAGCTTGTGTTTTTGGGTGAGTTCTTGGGCGTTCATGCTGTCCATCACTTTTATTTGAAGTGGGAGCGTAAGGTTATTAAAGTGTTTTCCTCCGTATCATTCAAAACAAATCAACGTGGCCGGGGATTTCGAGCATGGAGAAGAAGGCGCCGAGAATCGGGATTTTCGTCTGTGAATGTGGCGGAAACATAGGCGAAGTGGTGGATGTCAAGGCTGTGGTGGACACGGTTAAGAGCTGGCCTGACGTTGCCGTGGCCAAGTTTCACAAGTATCTGTGTTCTAAGCCTGCGCAGGAGATAATTGCGGAGGCTATCAAGAAGGAGAGTCTTGACCGGGTTGTGGTTGCCAGCTGCACACCGAGGATGCATTTGGGCACGTTTCAAAGCGTGCTGGAACGTACTGGGTTGAACCCGTACATGCTAGAGTTTGTGAACATTAGGGAGCAGGATTCTTGGATTTTGGGTCCGCATCCGTCGCATGAGGCCACGAAGAAGGCGATAAGCCTGATCAGAGGCGGATACGAGCGAAGTCGCGAACTTGAGCCTCTGGAGACGATTAGCGAGAAGGGTTCGCGTGAGATTCTGATAATAGGCGGAGGTATCTCCGGGATTACTGCGGCGCTTGAGCTTGGTTATCTGGGTTACAAGGTTCATGTTGTGGAGCGTAAGCCGAGCATCGGTGGCAACATGGCGAAGTTGACGAAGGTTTTTCCGACGTTGGATTGTGCGCAGTGTATTCTTACACCAAGGATGGCTGAGGTGGGCAGGAACCCGAACGTGACGCTGTACACTTACGCTGAGGTCAAGGAGGTTTCGGGCAGGCCCGGCAATTTTGACGTTAAGGTTTTCATGAAGCCACGGGGCGTGGATGTCCAGAAGTGTCGCAGTTGCGGTGTGTGCTCGAAGGTTTGCCCCGTTACGGTTGCGGATGAGTTTAATGAGGGTTTGGCAAAGCGGAAGGCGGCTTACGTCGAGTTTCCGCAGGCTGTGCCTTCGGCCTACGTGATTGATTTCGGCTCGTGCACGAAATGCGGCAAGTGCGAGCAGCTTTGTCCTGCCAAGGCGGTTAGTCTGGCGGATCAGGGAAGTACGGTTGACTTGCACGTGGGTGGCATCATTATGGCTACGGGTTTTCAGCTGTATGATGCTAGGAAGCTTGACACCTATGGTTATGGCACGTACAAGGACGTTATTACGATGATGGAGTTGGAGAGGCTTGTTTCGGCGACTGGTCCGACTGGCGGCTATGTGAAGCGTGCAGATGGCAGTGACGTGAAGAGCATGGCGATTGTGCTTTGCGCGGGTTCACGAGACAAGAACTACATTCCGTATTGCAGCAGGATTTGCTGCATGTATGCTTTGAAGCAGGCTTTCGTGTTGAAGAAGATGCTGGGCATTGACGTCAGCATCTACTACACGGATATTCGTGCTACGGGTAAGGGTTATGAGGATTTGTATTGGCGTGATCAGGAGGCTGGTGTCTCGTTCATCCGCGGCAAGGTGGCGGAGGTCTATCAGAATAAGAACGGCAAGCTTGTGGCTGTCGCCGAGGACACAATTACGGGCGAGTTGATTGAGCAGGAGTTTGACATGATTGGTTTGGCCACTCCGATGGTTCCTCCCGCTGGGCTGAAGGAGCTTGCGGACAAGATGAAGGTAAGCATCGGCGAGGACGGGTTTGTTACGGAGAAGCATCCGAAGCTTGATCCAGTTGACACGCTGGTCACAGGCGTTTATGCGTGTGGCTGCGCTTTGAGTCCGAAAGATGTGCGAGACACGGTTTCGGATGGTTTGGGCGCTTCGGCGAAGGCTGCCTTGTTCCTGAAAAGCGACTACATTACTACAAGTCCTGAGAAGGCTTTCGTGATTGCCGATTTGTGCAACGGTTGCGGCGTTTGTGTGCCTGTTTGTCCTGTCAACGCGATAACCATGGTTGATGGGAAGGCAACGATCAGCGCATTTCAGTGTAACGGTTGCGGTGCGTGTTTGCCTGTCTGTCCGAAGGAGGCCATTGACTTTAAGAATGCGACGTCGAGGCAGATTCTGGCGACTTTACGTGGCGTGCTTGCGGACAAGGCCTCGGGCGAGATTCGCGTGGTGGCGTTCGTGGACAAGAACGTCGGCTACACAGGCATGGACTTTCTGGGCTTGGATCGGACGAGCTACCCTGAGAACATTCGCATAGTCACGGTGCCTACGACGGCTATTTTGGGTTTGAAGCATTTGCTGTATGCTTTTGCGTATGGTGCTGATGGTGTGCTGGTCATTGAGGGTCAGGAGGCTATTGACGAGCATTTCACGAAGAAGCGCATGATCGACATGAACCGTGAGCTTGGCAAATACGCGATTGAGAACATGCGTGTGCGCTACAGCTATGTGCCTTTGCCTGTCTACAAGAAGGCTGCGGAACTGTTCACCATGTTCACGGACAGAATCAAGAAGTTCGGCCCGCTTGCAGAAGAGAAGCGCAATGCGATCAAGCAGAAGCTCCAGACTTAGTGCCTGAGCGCGCGCCAATACGAGACCCACTCCCCCGGGCTTTCTTGGCTGTCTAGTTCAGTTTTGTTTTTATGTGAGTGCGTGTATCTTCTGTTTTTTGTTTGGTTTGGGTGGTCGCTGATTTGGGAACGAGGAAGTCTGATTAGTAGGCTTGGACGGTTGAGGAGGAGTTGAGACTTAAGGAGCCTTTTGAGGCTGGGTGCCTTTTTCGGGATTGCTGCGGGGCTTTCGAAGACGGAGGTGGCTGTTGCTGCCGAGGCGAGTCGTCTCGGGTTGAAAGATGATGACCGGCGGCGGAGGCTGATGTCATCATCTTCCAGTTGTGGTTTGGATAAGACTTTGTCTTTGTGTGTTTGGGTTCAGGGGCAAAGTTTTACCCAACCAACCAAAACTACGATGAGTAGGCATTGCGGAAAAGTTATAGCTGGACTGACTCGATTATCGAATTGGCGATTAGGTTTGCTTGAAGGAAATAGTGTTAATCTAAAAATTGTTGAAAAGGAGGACCTACAGCTATTAGCATATTGGAACAACACTCTTGAGATTCTAGGCGGATATGTTTGGCTTCCACAGCAAAC
>CAZUFK010000105.1:0-3248 GCA_964619695.1 uncultured Candidatus Bathyarchaeia archaeon | reverse complement strand
CGAAAAGCGCCGCAAAGAAATCCGGGGGTCCCGGGTTCAATTCCCGGCGGGCCCGCCACCAGCATTCACCATGAGCGAAAATGTCTATTTTTTGACATGTTCGCGTACAAACTAGACGTGCCTTTTTCATGGAGGCATCTTTTTTAGTAATATTCATGATTGCGGAATATTTGTTAAAGTATTCAGCATTAGTCTTATTGAGCGATGACGATGAGGACTAGGCTTCAAAAGCTAGCTGCAGCGCTTGTCTTAGCTGGTGTTCTGCTCAGCGCCTTGCTGCCCAGCTTGAGCGTTGCCTCTGTGGAGCCTGATTCTGTTGAGGTGGACGTGTTCACCCAGAAAGAACCGTACAGCGGCAGGGGAGCCGACAAGCCGAGCGATGCGTTCGGGCCCGAGGACGTTGTCATTTTGTATGCTCTGGTGGCATACAATGATGCTCCAGTAGGCAGTGTTCTGGTGGCCTTCAACATTAGAGTCCCCAGCGGGGCACACTTCACCATTTCCGCTCGAACCAACGCTAGCGGAATGGCCACGGTCGAATTCGCGATTTTGACACCTCCGATAAACGTCAGCGAGGGCGACGTGTTCGGGGACTGGTTTGTGTTGGGTAACGTTTTGATGGATGGCGGCGTTTTTCAGGACACTTTGACTTTTAAGGTTGATTGGATCGTGAAGCTCCTTTCGGTGAGGACGATCGATGAGAATCTGACTTATAGGGACAATTTCGGCAGAGAAAGCGATATCGGGTTGGAGGTCACTCTCAGAAGCATCGCCCTGACCGTGAAGAATGCCACTATAGCGTTTGTGATTGAGGATGAGTTGAGCGTTCCAGTCAATTTCTCCATAATCCCCAATCTTGCAGTGACTCCGAATGAGAAGGTGGTCCGCTTCTATTGCAGGTCTACGCTTCCAAAGTGGGCGGTGGTCGGAAATGCAACCGTTTTCGTGTCTGCCCTCACCGACCTTGTGGCCAACGATGGGGTTCCTTACTGCCCATCCATATCGACCAGTTTCCTAGTTAACAATGTTGATCCGTTCAGTATCCATTTTCACGACGCATCCGTGGTGGCTGTCATTCCTTCGGCTGATTCGATCGAAGTAGGCCAAAGCCTCAGCCTGAAAACGCTGGTCAGCAACGAAGGCACGGTAACGCAGAACTTCATTGTAAGCACGTACTTCGACAGCACACTCCTCGGAACCTTCGACGTGGGAAATTTGGCACCATATTCCGCAGCGGCTTTCAACTTCAACGTCAAGACCTCCTTGCTCACAGTCGGAAACCACACCATAAGCGCTTACATTCCACCTGTGGCTGAAGAAGCTGATTTGACAGACAACGATTTCACGGGCATCGTTGAGGTAAGACCTAAACCTACTGCCAAGATCCATGACATCGCTACAACCGGCATCAAGCTGTCCAACAACAGCGTGTTCGTCGGCGAGACAGAACTGATCAATGTCACCGTAGTCAACAAAGGCACTGAAACGGAAACGTTCGAGGTAAGCACGTACTACAACTCTTCCCTGATTCAGACTCGTCTAGTCAGTGGCTTAGCACCCTCAACTCAGGTCACTTTGGCCTATTCGTGGAACACGACGGCGGCGAAGGAGGGCGATTACCAGATCAGTGCTTCAGCACCTCTGGCCAAGGACGTTAATCCTTCGGACAATGCTTTCGTCGACGGCTTTGTGCAGGTCAAAACTAGGCCTCCAATTCCGCCAGTACATGATGTTGCGATCTTCACGGTTCATCCCTCTCAAAACCTTGTGATCGAGGGAGATATTCTGGAAATACTGGTGGTTGCCCAGAACCTCGGCGATGTGGCTGAGTCCTTCAATGTCACGGCGTTCTACAATTCTGGCACAGTAGCGGTGTGGCTGGTTGAGGGTTTGGGTTCTGGTTTGCAGAAGGTGGTGCCTTTCGAGTGGGACACGCAGGGCGTGGCGGCTGGCAACTACACGGTCAGTGCTAGGGCAAGCAACGTTACGGGTGAAAAGAACCTTCTGAACAACGTGTACGTTGATGGTTTGGTTCAGGTGAAGGCTCGCACTCCGAGTACGCCGGTTCACGATGTTGTCGTGGTGAATGTTGTTCCGCTGTCTCGGTTCGTGTACATTGGCGACTATCTTGACGTCAACGTGACTGTTAGGAATAAGGGGACTGAGACTGAGTCTTTTGACCTCGTTCTTTATTATGATGAGAGGAGTGTGGCTGGAACTCTGCATGTTGAGGGCTTGGTGTCTGGCGCTGAGCGCGTGGTGGTCTTCCACTGGCAGACGAATGGCGTTTCAGCTGGCAATCACACTTTGAGTGCTTACGCGAAGCCTGTTCAGGGCGAGACGCTTGTGGGGGACAATGCTTTTGTTGACGGTCCGGTTAGGTTTGGCGTTACTCCAGGAGGCTTGTTTGTGCCGGACTGGCTTTGCTGGTTCCTGTTGCTGTTGCTTCTGCTGATATTGTTGTTCTTGCTGCTTTTCTGGTATTACAGGAGAAGGAAGGAGAACAAAGCCTCGTTCTACGCAGGCTGGACAGCATGGTATTATGGCTATGATCCGCGAGTCAAGCCGCGCAAAACATGAACGGTTTTTCGATTTTCTTGCAGAGAAAAGTTGAGGAGATGACGGAAGCCTTCTCCTTTCTCCTCCTCGGACTGAATCAGTATGAGGTTGATTCGTTATTAAACGGTTGTTGTCGGGGCCAGCATATATCGTTTTCTAAAATATGCCTTTCGTTGACCTCATTTCGGTTTGGAAACGTTGCTTTTAGGCGTCTTTGAGCTGGTTATTTGTTGAGCGAAAATGTTTCAGGACATTAGCCTCGACGCTGTTCAGATGTTAGTGCTACTTTTCTGGCTTATGTTAGCCTCCATCATTATCTGGGGTGCTCTTTGGACGCGCTCGATCAAGAAGCAGTAGCGGAGCCTGAATAGGGGTTCTGAAGCTTTACGAAGGCTACGAAACACATAAATTCGCTTTTATCATTTTAGAGATTTCGTTCGGGCGGTAGCTCAGCCTGGCAGAGCTTCCGAGTCTACTAGCTTGGACTATTAGACGGAGACGCTGTAGATGTCTACCCACGGTGGGCGTCATCCAGCCTGCTGGGCGTACAAGCAGATACCGGAGCGTCGCAGGTTCAAATCCTGCCCGCCCGACCACTCAAGAATGCCTTTTCAGGAAGATTCTTGCCTATTTTGAGCAGAACGGCTGCGCAAGCTGAGATTTACTTTGCAGCTTGGAAGGGCTTCACT
>CAZUFK010000104.1:0-3312 GCA_964619695.1 uncultured Candidatus Bathyarchaeia archaeon | reverse complement strand
GTGCTTTGCAAGAGGGTATTACCCTTGCTCAACTAGACCCTGCGGCTCGTGGTGCAGCAATGACCTATGCGGGTGCTAAAGGTCTTGGAACTGCCATTGGTGGTGCTTTTGGAATAGAAGACCCTCAGTTGAAGCTAATTAGTGCGAGAAACTCTGTTTTTCAACAGATAGATCAATCTAACCCTGAATCTATATTGCAAGGCATCAAGATGCTAAGTCAAATGGGCGACCAACAAGGTGCTATGGTTCTTGCAGAATACTACCGCAAGGCTCAAAGCGAAACTGCTTTGGCTCAACAGCGTACTGCTGCGGCTAATCGTGAGCGTGTTCAATCAACTCCAGAAAAGATTTTGATTGCTAATCAACTTGCTCAATTAAACACTGAGTTAGATGTCTTAACTCAACAGCCATCATCTCCAGAAAGAGATGCAAAACTAAATCTTACAACTAGAAAACTTCAAGCCCTTGAGCAACAGGTTGAAAAACCAAATAAAACAGTTGTTGTTGGAAATTCTTTGGTTGATGCTGTTACTGGTTTTGAGTTATATAAAGGCCCTGATGCTCAGAAGTACTCTGAGTTTGCCAAAACATTGATTGATGCGGGACTAACACCAGGCACTGATCCTTTCCAAAAACGTATGCTTGAGTACGCAACTAAGAAAGTTGAAGGCGCTGGAAAAGGCACTGGTAACGTGACTATTGGTGGTATCAATGTTGATACAGGTGCGGCAGCTAAAGCGGCTGGCAAAATTGTTGGTGAAAATGTAGCCAACATTGAAAATCAATTCTCTTTGCAAACCGCCTATACAGATGCTATTGCCTTGTTAGATCAGGGAATCTATGGTGGCGCTATTGGCCCTGAAAGACAATTCATAGCTAAATATACTGGTATTGGTAGCCCACAAAAAGTACAAAATACTGAAGTATTTATGGCTAACATTGGTGAGATTGTTATTCCTCGTTTGGTGCAGTTTGGTGGCAATGACTCTAATGAAGAACTTAAATACTTGCAAAACGTTGTTGCTGGCAATCAAAGACTTGAACCTGAGTCAATGAAGCGTATTCTAAAGAGTGCAGAAAAGAAAGTGCAAAACAACATCAAACGTTTGGCTTTACAAACACAAGCGGCTGAAGGTGGTACTAAATTGCCAATTAGCCCTGTTGTTACACCAACACAAACGCCAACAAAACGTTTGAACCCACAAACTGGCAAAATTGAGAACATAAAAGGGGATTGATATGGCTATCTATGTTCAAGTAGGAAAAGATGTAATTGAGTTTCCAGATGGGATGTCTGATGCTGAAATAGAACAAGCTATTGCTGGCAATACTCCTCAAGCAAAAGCTCCTTCCTCTGGTTTTATGATGGGTTTAAAAGACCCTATCACCGCAGGCGCACAGATGATTCCTCGTGCTTTGGGTGCAGTAGCCAGTTTAGGTGGAACTAAACCTAATGCTCTGAGTGACTTGCTTTACAGAGAAGCAAAACGTGTAGATGAGATGGCTAAAGCTGAAGAGCAAAGTTATCAAGCACAACGGGCAAAAGAAGGTGAATCTGGCTTTGATGTCGCTCGTTTGGGTGGCAATATTCTTAATCCTGCTAGTCTTGTTCCTGCGGCTCGTGTAGCTCAGTTGGCTAGGGCTAAAGGCTTGTCTAATGTTGGACAAGCAGTTGCTGGTGGTGCTGTAGGCGGTGCTATGCAACCAGTAGTCGGAGAAGGTGAATTTGGTGAACAAAAGGCAGAGCAAGTTATTTTAGGTGGAGTTACTGGCCCTATTGGTGAAAAGGTGGTTGCGGGTACGGGACGAGTTCTTAATCCATTGGTCTCCAAAGCAGAGAAAACCATGCGAGACCTTGGCATTATGCCTACTACTGGTCAAACCCTTGGTGGACAATTTAAGACTATCGAAGAGTTTGCTCAGAACTTACCTTTGATTGGCTCAAGCATTGAAAACGCTAGACAACGGGTATTGTTTGATTTTAACAAAGGTGTAATCAATAAGGCTCTTCAGAAGGTTGATGACAAATTGCCTGCTGATGTGGTTGGTCGTGATGCCATTGCTTATGCTTCAGATGAAGTGTCTAAAAAGTACGATGATGTTTTATCAAAGATGTCGTTTGACTTGGACTTTGCAACCACAAGCAATATTCTTGGTGCTTTATCAAAGGCTAAAAGTTTGTCTCCAGATCAAAGACAGCAGGTTAGCGAAACTTTGAATGACATTGTGTTTGGCAAGTTTTCTGGGCAGAAGATTGATGGTCAGACCTACAAAGGTATTGAGTCTGATTTACGCAAGAAAGCAAGTAACTATGCAAATAGTGCAACTGCCTCTGAGCGTGAGGTTGGAGAGGCTTTAACTGACGTCCTTGGCGCTATCAAGAAAGAACTTTACTTCCAAAATCCTAAACAAACATCTAAGTTACGCAGAATAGATAGTGCTTATAGTGATTTGTCTGTTATCAATGTGGCTGCGGCTAATTCTGGTGCTGATAATGGTGTGTTTACGCCAAAACAGTTCTCTACTGCTGTTCGCCAACAAGACCAAACCAGACGTAAAACATCGTTTGCTAAAGGTCGTGCCAAAGGGCAAGAAATCTCTGATGCGGCAGTTCAAGTTCTTGGTGACACCGCTAGGTCAACTTTAGAGGGTCGCATTGCGGCTTCTACTGTTGGTGGACTAGGATTATTCTCACAACCACAAGTTGCTATTCCAGCGGTAGGCATTATTCCACCCGCCTATAGCCCTGGTGGACAAAAGCTAATTGATGCGTTGTTGCGTAGCCGACCAGAGTTATTGCAACGTGTAGGCGGTATGCTTTCTCAACAATCTGCTCCGCTTGGTAGTGTTGTTGCACCAAGTGCTGTTGGTCAGTACAACCTTTCTGAGAGAAGGTAATGAAAGACGGGCTGTTTGCCATCTTGGTAGCAGTCCTTCTTCTTGGTTTTGTAATCTTTTGTAGTTATATTATTGTTTGGGCATTTCCGTGATCGCCTTTCTCTTGGCGGCAACCATAGAGTACCGATGTATTAAATGGACTTGGACTGGTGATGTTTACAACCGAAGGGTTGTGTGCATTAAGTGGGAGAGAAAGAATGATTCCGTTAGACCCGTTGAGCGCCCTAAATAGCCTTCAAAGCGCTATTTCGATGGTGAAAAAGGCTAGTAAGGTAGCCAATGATTTAGGTTCTCTTGCCCCAATGATTGGCAAGATGTTTGATGCCAAAGGTGCTGCTACCAAGGCATTGATTGATGCTAAGAAGAACAAAGGCTCAAACATGGGTCAGGCTCTTCAGATTGAGATGGCTTTGG
>CAZUFK010000103.1:0-3359 GCA_964619695.1 uncultured Candidatus Bathyarchaeia archaeon | reverse complement strand
TCATTCAAAGAACATCGTGAAAGATGGCACTAGAGTTCGGTGGAAAGCCGGACACAAACGTCGAGTACAATACCATCTATGTAATAATTGTGGAAAACAAATTCCAGAGAAAAAACTATGAAGATTTTTAGATTCTCATTAATTATAGGAATCATTTTAACAATGGTTTTAGCATTGCCCGTCCATGCTGTTGTTCCAGAATTGTTAGCTTATGTATGGGGTGGTGGCGATGGAGATAGCAATGATATATATGGTTCAGAATACTCTGCTGAAATATTTTTATCTAATGAAGCCTCTACTGCTACAATGATAAGTCTGTGGCTAAAAAGGACTGGTTCGCCTGGGGATGTGAAAGTATCTTTACGTGCCACTCTTGCCGGAGAACCGATTTACGATGATTTAACTTATGCAATCCTTGATGCTGACACCTTTTCATCTTCTTACAATATCTACAACTTTGATATTTCAGATTATAATATTTTGCCCAATACATATTATGCGATTGTAGTTCAGCTTATCGGTGGGGAAGCTGCCACAGATTATATATCTTGGTGGCAAGATTCTGGTGGCGACGGAAGTGCTGATAGTTTCGGTTTACATTCAGCAGATGGGGGTATAACTTGGGTAGACGACAGCCCGACGGACTATTTATTTGAAGTATGGGGGACTTCGATATTCCAAGTCGTAAGTGCTAATGTATTTGAAAGTTATGCGGTGACTGGAGATTGGCTGATTACTGTAAATACAATAAACGATTATCCTGGCTATTCGGGGACTACCAATCCAGAACAATATTTCAGTGTTAAATTATTAGATGTAGCCGGAGCCAATGTTTTAGCCGCAACGACCTTGAAAAGTTATGGAGATTCAGTTTGTGCAATCTACTTATCCCCAACATCTGTAAGTGCCTTAACCTCTGGTTCGGCTTACATTATAAGGATGATAGGTTCTTTTGCCGGAACTCCCTCAGTTAATTATACTTTGCAACACACCGCTAGTAATGAGGACTGGCAGGGTAGCGACCTAAGACATTTAGACCAATGGTGTATAACTACTGCTAAGCTCATAAATACTTATGATGGCAATACTACAAATCAATATACAACAAAATCAAGCACTACGGGGAAAGAGATTTTAACCACTGAAGTTAACAGCGTATTCGCTGGTGGGATACCAAATCTAATGGATATTAGACCTGATTTATTTGAGACTTCAACTGCTAAACCTATTTATGATAAAGGAACAGCCACTAACGCTTATGATAATCTATATGGTGCAAATGGGTGGCAAATACAAGTAGGGAGTACCATCGCCGCAGATGCTAACGCTTGGGGGTCAGTCTTAGGAATTTCAGCTAAACAATTTCTATCTTTAGCGATTTGGTTGGCATATCTTTTCGCCATGTTATTTATATTTGTAAATAAAAGTGGCGCAGAAACGGTATTCGCAGTAATTATCTGTATCCCGATATTATTTATCGGTTGGCAATTTAGAATTATTGAATCTCAGATAATTCTAATTGCTGCTGCTGTTATGGTATTAGGATTCGTTATAAAGATGTGGTTTACGAAATGAAAAAACTGCTTGTACTCGTATTGTTTTTGTTGATGATTCTTACCGCTATTCCGGCAAAAGCGGCGGAATTAGAAGTTGGCTCTAAAGTTAATATCAACGGCATGGAAGCTACGATAGTCGGTTTTAAGAATAAACAACCTATTTACCAAGCAGTTATCCATCCTGATATTCATTCGACTACCAGCGACGGTTATTTATATAATCTACAAAATGGTGGAGTTTATAATACTGCACGAACTGCCGCAAGCGCAGATGGAAAGGATGATACTGGCGGATGGTTGTTGATTCAAAATTCTTCAAGTGGTGGATGGTGGATGGTTTATAGGGGGTATTTGTACTTTGATACGTCATCTTTAAATGGATATGTGGTTACTGCTGCCGATCTAAAACTATGGGGTACGGTGGGTGATGATATTGATACAGATACGT
Organism: uncultured Candidatus Bathyarchaeia archaeon; assembly: GCA_964619695.1. GTDB lineage: Archaea > Thermoproteota > Bathyarchaeia > Bathyarchaeales > Bathycorpusculaceae > DATKKK01. The sequence goes on along the minus strand of CAZUFK010000103.1, from coordinate 1,355 downwards.
TAGTGGTTCAAGATGGTATGCCAACATATCCTCACGACCCATTAGTAGTCGGGGATTTCGACGAATCGAATTATGCAGGTAATTACGCCAGTAAATCATTTGCTACTTGGACTGACAGTTCTTATAATACGTTGTCTTTCAACGCTGGAGGAATAGCGGCAATAAATACTGCTGGAACAAGTAAGTTTTGTTTAAGAACCTCAGATGATATAAATAATAATCAACCGACTGGAAATAACGCTATTTGGATTACTACCACAGAGCAGGGCGACCCGTATGAACCAACAATGGTCATTACCTTTACAGCTTTAACACCATCTGTAATCTCAGTTGCCGCAAGTGCTGTAGGAGCGACAACCGCAAGGTTAAATTCCACAGTTACTTACGATGGTGGCGATACTACCTGCCAAATTGAATTTGGTTGGGGAACGGTGTCAAAAACAGCCGTAAATTACGCAGCATACACCAATCATACTTCAGTTACCGTTCCAGTTTCCGATTATAAAACTGCCGATAATCCTTATTTAGATGTTTCAGGATTGATAGCTGGCACAACTTACTTTTATCGAGTGAAAATCACGAATGAACTAGCAAGTATTGTGAGTACCGACGAGCAAACTTTCACCGCAACGGCTACGGTAGATGATATGACTACATTGGTAGGAATCCCCGATGATGATAACATTAGTTTAAGTTGGGGAAAAGCTATAGGTGCTTCTCAGACTTTAATTAGATATGCTACAGACACTTATCCATCGACTATCGCTGATGGCACTCAAGCGTATTTGGATTCAGGAACATCTTACATTCTATCAGGATTAACAGAAGGAACTACTTACTATTTTTCAGCTTGGGGAAAATCAGGAGCGACTTATAGTACCAACGAATTGAGTTTGGTTATGACTACGACTTCTAGTTTAACTGTTTCTGGTTTACCTGCCAGTGGCATACCTGGTAATTGGATGCAAAACCCTGATGAAACATTTTTAGTTCATTTACAACCTATTTACAGTGTTATAAACGGATTAGCTGATTCATTCGGTATGCCGAGAGGGAACGCTTGGTTGGCTTTAAGTTTATTTCTTGTTTTAGTAATTGGAGTAGGTTTATATATTAAATTTAGTTCGGCTTCTTTTGCTCTGTTTGCGATGGCGATAGTAATGTCCTTATTAATAATGTTACATATTTTGGGTATGTATATGATAGTCATAGTATTTTTTATGGCACTCGGCGGTTGGCAAACACGTGAGCGAGGTTAAAATATGAGACAGGGATTTTTAATAGGTGCAATTATACTCTGGATTGCAATTAATATTCTAGGTAATATTGCTGATATGCAACCATTGTTAGGGCAA
>CAZUFK010000102.1:0-3369 GCA_964619695.1 uncultured Candidatus Bathyarchaeia archaeon | reverse complement strand
GGCCTACATTGATGATTTTTATGCAGGTGTCACAGTGATGTGTTGGTTTGCTTGTTTTCTCGTTTGTCTGTGAGTTTGAGTGACAGGATTAAGGCTGCGAGCGCGAAGGCCGTCAGCAGTGCGAATGAAGCGTCCAGGCCGTAGGCGTCGGCTATGTAGCCTGCCATGACCTGCGAGAGCGAGCCTATGCCGAACGACGTGAAGAAGAATATGCCGTACACGGCTCCCCGCTGGTTCTGCGGCGACAATAAGCCCGTCAGATAGTTCAAGGCAGGCTGGTGGGCGTAGAAGCACAGGCCGTAGAGCAGTATGAACAGCGCGATTCCCACGATGTAGACAGGCATGAGCAGCAGCGAGATGAGGCCTAGGCAGACTCCTCCCATCGTGGCGATCAGCACCTTCTTTGAGCCAACCGCATCCGAGGCCCTGCCCCCGAGCCACTGCCCAAGAACCCCAACGGCCAGAACAAGAGTAAACGCCACCGATGCCCACCAACTGTCAACCATCCGGTTGTCCCTAAGATACGTGGGAAAGAAAAGCTCAACACCCTTCATGAAAAGCCCAATAGCCACGTTGAGAACGAGAAGCACCCAAAGCTCCCGAATCCTGAAGGCAGCAAGAATAGAGCCTCTTCTTTCTCCGGTTCTTCCGGAACTCTTGAAATGCCGACTAAATACCAGAGCCAGCAGTGTGCACAGCAGCCCGAAAGCCACGAAAGCGTAAGGCCACCCAAACGTCACGCCTATCAAATAGGCTACGGTAGGCGTCAGCACCACTCCCGCCGTTCCGCCCACGCCGTGCAAACCCATCGACTCAGCAACCTTCCTCTGAAAGACCTTCGAGATAAGCGAGTTCGCCGTAGGATGATAAAAACTAGCCCATACAGCCATCAAAACCAACGCCAAACCATAAACGTAAATGCTCCTCAGAACTCCAGCGGCTATCATGATGAAAGTGGAAAGCCCCGACAAGCCCAAGCACAGCGTGATCGTTCTTGTTTCTCCGATCTTATCGCCAAGTGGCCCGCCTGCGAGGGCCCCGAAGCCGTAGATGAAAGAGGCAACCGTGGCCACCGCGCTTATCTCGAAGTTCGAGACGCCCAGATCACTCATAATCAAGGCCAGCAGAGGCGGCGCGACAACGAAGAGCGAATGGTTAAGCGAGTGGGCAGCGCCCAGCAGTGCAAGGTGACTGTTCTTCGTTCGCTCCTGGTCCATGTGTCTGCGTCCTTGAAGCTAAGAGAGACGATATATCCAATAAAAGCTTGACCCGCCACCGATCACTTTCAATGAGGGCTGGCGCCCCGCAAAGAATATTATCTGACCTGCCACACTTCCTGATACATGCTTCCCGACACAGCCGTAGCCGCCTTTCTGGGCTCGTGTCTCAGCGCCTTCTATGTAGTGAACCTGTACAACCTTGCGAAATCCCACAGAGCGGAACGAGGCCCCATTCAAGAGGCAGAAGTGAAGACTCCGAGCGGCCCCATCTTTGCCCTGGCTGCCTTTGGCACGTTGCTCTTTTTCGCGGAATCAACCGTCTACGTGCTGCTTGTTCTTCTAGGCCCGCAGGGTCTACTGGGCGACTCGCTACTCCAGCTTCACTTTCCCTATGATTCAGTAGTGCAGACTGCAGGCCTTTTCCTGACGGCGACGGGCTACTTTCTCTTCGCCTGGAGCGTCGTTGCCAGAGGCAGGTTCTCCACGTCTTGGGAAATGCGCGAAAACCACAAGCTCGTAACCTGGGGACCATACCACTGCATTCGGCACCCAGCCTACGCGGCCTACTTCATACTATTCGCCGGACTGTTCCTGACACTCCTGAACATGGCGGCCGCCATTCCCCTCCTAGCGATCCCAGGATACGCAGCCATAACCAGAAGCGAAGAGGAGCTGCTCACCAGAAGGTTCGGCGAAGCCTACACCCAGTATCAACAGGCCACCGGCAGGTTCCTTCCCAGACTCAAGAAACGCAAAACGGCCTAGATGACCACTCGCTTCCAAATCGAAGCATAGGCAGGACCGCACGTATGTGGCCGCGTGTGCGTTCAGAAAGTAGAACACCTTGTTCTGAAACGTGGCATTATCCGTCGGAGAACCCTAATAGCCATTGGGTGAGGTTGTCATGCAAAAACCCAACCAAAGAAGGGAACGAGGAAAGAGTTTTGCCGCGAGAACGCGGTCTTTGCTCAGGGCGAAAGCTGCATTGATAGCCAGCCTTGTTATGCTCACCGTTTCAATCTTGTATCTAGCGTACCAGTCAGCGAAAGTCGTAGACGCAATAAACGTCTGGGCCAGTTCAGAAACAAAAGCGCAAGGCTACGATGCAGTTGTCAAGGCTCTGCACGTCGTCAACGACGAGGAAATGAAACTCATTCCGCCTGTAGCCTTGACCGCAGTGTTCTCTGCAGCAGCGTTTCGCATAGCGGATCTGAAGATAATCCCGCGGAAATGCTTCTACTGCGGCAAGTGGGTGCACGGAAGAAACGCAAAGCAATCACCTGACAAAGCCTTCCACTACCACGAGGAATGCGAACCCAGAGAAGGAGAACTTCCAAAACCGTAACCCTGAAATCCCTTTTTTCTGATGGGTCTGGTTGAGGAATAGATTGTTTCTCTTCGATGCGACCCGGCTATGGAGAAATGGTCACTGTCAAATTGCCGTAGAAATGTGGCGTATAGAAATAGCCGTAGACTTCTGCAGATATCTAGTTGCCGACTGTGTTTGGACCAATCTAGGTGAGAGATCTCTCAAGGGAAGCGCCAGGGCTTATTGAAACGTCGAGCGCGCGCGTCGCGAAAGGCAACGAAACCAACAGGCCCAAGAAGACGGCAACGGCTACCAGCCTTCTTATCCGCTTTTCCTTGAAATACCCACGTATTGCATTAATCGACGGATAGAACGCGAGCATCGGTGGGAGTGTAAGAATAGTGAGCACTTTTAGAAGCGTGTCGGATGCATAGAGAACCCACAAGTAGCCGTATATGAACACACCCGACAGAGCCGTCAGCAGGATTATCCACATCGGATGCCAGCTTTCCAACTCGATCAGCCTCCGACAACATCTTCATAGATAACTCTAGGTTCAAGCTAAAAAACCTTTAGCTCGCGCCCAGAAACCTGACAAAGTCTACAGTGCTTGGAACAGGTTTTGAATACGTTTGCCAAAAAGACAACCTAGTCTTTCTGAGAAAGCGTAAATAGCCTCAAAAGCAACGTCATTCGGGGTACCAAATCACCGAAAAGTGGCCGGGGTGAGGTAGCTTGGTAGCCTATAGGCCTGTGGAGCCTAGCGCCCGGGTTCAAATCCCGGCCCCGGCCCCACCACGCGCGACACGATATTCCGTTCGCTCGGGACGTATGACGTCT
>CAZUFK010000101.1:0-3435 GCA_964619695.1 uncultured Candidatus Bathyarchaeia archaeon | reverse complement strand
GCTTCGTTTGCCAGTGTCGCGCCGAGGATCATGGCTACTATGGGGTTGACGTATGCGTATGTTGATACGCGTTCTGGCGTGGTTTGTTTGAGCAGCCAGATGTACGACGTGAAGGCCACAAGCGAGCCGAACACGATCAGGTAAAGCCACGAAACCATCGAAACCGTGGACACTTGGTCCAGCCTTATTCTTGTCCACTCGCCGACCATCCCACTTGCAGCGAGCAGAAGTGTTCCGCCTGCGAGCATTTCCAGCGACGTGGCCTGCAACGGCGAAGACGGAAGCTTTCCCGAACGAGAGTAGAGTGATCCGCAGGCCCAGAGGAAGGCGCCTCCAACTATTATGCCTGCGCCAAGTGCATCCACTCCTCCTCCGCCCAGCGTTCTCACCGGGTCCACGAGCAACGCGACACCAGCAAACCCCAGCGCAAGCCCAGCCACCACCCGCACGCCCGGCCTTGAACGGCTACGCAGCGAATCCACAAGCACCATCCCCAACGGCACCGTAGCGATCAGCACTGACGTGAGTCCCGAAGGCACCCACTTCTCCGCCCAAACAACCGCTCCGTGACCGCCCATCAGCATCAAACCGCCAACCACAAAAGCTCCTAACCAGTGCCTACGCGAAGGCCGAGAGGCACCACGCAGCCGCGTCCAAGCATACAAGATCAGCCCTGCAACCAAGAACCGCGTGCCCGCCATGAAAAAAGAAGGCAACGACTCAATCACGAAACGAATCGCCAGATACGTTGAACCCCAAATGACGTAGACAGCCGCAAACGCCGCCGCAACCCTGCCCCGCAAAGACACCAACCGCCAGCCACCAGATCAACAGACAACTGCATAAAGCCATTACGCCGCTAAACAGCAAAAAACAGGGGGAGGGGTACTGTCTATTGACAGAGAATCAGCGCATTAGATATACAAAAATGGTAGGGGGGTATCGAAAAGGTAGGGTGCCTACCAAGGGTCAGAAAACACGACGGCAAAATACCTAGGGGGTAGGTCTCGTATTCGCGAATTTCCGCGCAATAGCATGTTGATTTCTTGTGGCGGGCCCGCAGGGATTTGAACCCTGGATCTCCGGCTCCGCAGGCCAGCATCCTAATCCAGCCTAGACTACGGGCCCCCAAACAAGACAAGCCCACTGCCGCGCTCTCTGAATAGCCCGCACCCGTCTATATCTGTTGCGCACTCGAATCCCTAGCAGTCAGCCACGCCGTGCTCGGCTCGCCTGCAGCGCGTGTCTACTCTTCTCTCTTTTGCGCCTCGTGCACAAAGAATAGCGTCAGCAGGAAAGAGGGAATAATTGAGACCATGGCGATGATGAACGGCCACTGGGGCGAAACGTGGTCGTACAGCACCCCTCCCACCAAGTTGCCTACAGCCATGAATATGCAGCCGGCAAAGTTCGTGAATCCATTCACTTTTCCCCTCTCCTCCTTTGGCGTCAAGTCAGCCTGCAAAGCGCTAAAGCCAGTATTCATCATAACCTGTCCTACTCCAACGATGGCAAGAGAGACAAAGAGCCACGCCAAGTTAGCATTCATGAAAATCAGCATCGAAACCCCAAAAAGCAAATACGAAAGGAGAATAGGCACCTTCCTGTTCGTCTTATCCACCGTCTTACCGACAGGAATCGCCAGAAGAATCGTCGTAATCGGCACGACAGCCGTGATCACTCCCCATGTCGCCTTCTCTATCAACAGCTCATTCACGGCGTAAACAGAAAGGTAGAGGGTGACTGTGGCGAAACCGAACTGCATTATCACAAGCGAGAAGAACAAGTAAAGCAGGGATTTAGGCATCTTCTTCCAAACCTGAAAGCTCTCTTTCATCGCTGTCGGATAGCTTCCTAAGAACTCACTTATGCTGGGCTTCTGCCCACACGTCACTGTTTCCTTCAGTCGAAACAGCCTCAGGAAGGATGCAGCCAGAAACAGCCCCACAACAATCCCGTATCCAATCCTCATCCCCAGTATCAAGCCATACTGTGTGTAGAGAAAAGCCGCAAGCGCAGGCCCCGGCGTAGTCGAGGCGCTCCCTATGAGCGTGACTATTCCGAACCCCATGCCTCTCCGCTCCGGAGGCAAAGAATCAGCAATCATAGCCCCCAAAGCAGGCTGATATGTGGAATTGCACAACGCCATCAGAACCGCGCCTATCAGTATGAAATGCCACGAAGGCGCTAAAGCAAACAGAACATAGCTTAACCCTACTCCGAAAGTCATCATACTGATAATCCATTTTCGCCCGAATTTGTCCGCCAAATACCCGCCTGGAAACTGCATCGAGCCAAAGCCAGAAACTGAAACAACCCTATCATGCCCAAAATCGTCTCAGTCGCACCAAGACCCAACACGTAGAGAGCATAGTATGCCGCAGGAATCTCGGACGCAAAGTCTATCAGAATCCAGCTTGAGACGAGAACAGCGTAATTGCCTTTGATGAACGAGAACTCGTTTCTCAACCTCGCCCCTAGCCTCATCATAGTTCCTCCAATCCATACTGAACGACTGTACACTTCACATTAGCATTATGGGCAAAAGTAACCAGCCCATTGACCACTTGCGCCATCGTCAAAAGCCAATCTGCGCAATAGCCAACGCATATCACTGGATGCATCATCATTCTCTTGCCAGCCATATCGCTCACATTTCCGACACAAAAAGCCATCTGGACATAATAAAAGGAAACTCACAACACGCAGTCACAATCTGTGGCTGTGACATGACTAGACCTCTATCCTAAGTGAATGTTGATTCGCGCCTTCCGAAAGGAGTGCAGTTGACATGATGGAAAGACTGACTCGCATCCCTGATGTATTCGGCTATCTGCACTCTCATGCGGCGCATCATCTGTCAGCCTATGTGCTCAGTGACGGCTCCGCCAAGACCCAAGCTGCACGCCCTGTTTCATCGCGGCAAGCATGCCATTCTTCAACTCCTCGAAACAGACGCTCAGCCGTTCCGCATCGGCCCTTGACATGCCCTGCAGGATAAGCTGCTTCTCGAAAGCCTTCCTAGCCTTTCTGACACGCCGGCCCAACGTAAGATATGTCCAAGACAGGTCAAGCGACATACGTATCAAGTGTGGAGACGACTTGATTATGGTGAGAAAAATCGAAGAGGCGCTCATTTCCGGTTTTCTCCCGAAGCAGGCTGCAGGCTATTCATCTTCCTCTTCTTCCTTCTCGCGTCGCTTCTTGTCAAGGGCTTCCGAGATCGCCTCTCCTATGTCCGCCCCAGGCTTGGAATGCCTTCCTCCGGCGCCTCTCAACATGTCACCTAAGCTCGTGAAAGTGCTCATGTAGTCCTCTGTCAGCTTCACCGCCACTGCGTCAGGCAGTCCGCCGTTTTTCAGTTCTTTGTAGTATGCTGCTGCAGCTTTGCCCATGTTTTTCCCTGCTTCTTCGGAGAAGACTGCGGCCAGTATG
>CAZUFK010000100.1:0-3475 GCA_964619695.1 uncultured Candidatus Bathyarchaeia archaeon | reverse complement strand
AAAATTTCCTGAAATCCGAGCCTACTACAAGAGCGAACCTAGTTTCCATATACCCTCCGGATGGGGCTTACAGGAAAAATAGGGCGCGACAGGTTGAGGGCTCAAACGAGGGCTTTGACCTAAGCGACCCCGCCAAAAGCTTATAGCTGTTCGTGGAGCCAGCCTATGCTATGACTTATCATCTCAGACGGAAAGACCTAGAGATAACAGACATCAGTGTTCTTAGGAGAATATTGAAGTCAACAAAGCATGTGACGATTGCGCTTTGCATGAACAATGAGCCGTATCTTGTGACGCTCAGCCACGGGTACGACGAGAAGCGCAATTGTATCTACTTCCACTGCGCCTCGGAGGGCAAGAAGATCGACTACATGAAGGCAAACAGCACAGTTTGGGGACAAGCCATGCTGGATCACGGCTACGTAGAAGGCCAATGCAGCCACAACTTCGCCACCGTCCAGTTCCAAGGCAAAGTGACCTTCCTCGACGGTTTCGAAGAGAAACGCGAAGCCGTCGAATGCATGATGCGCCAACTCGACAAGAACCCAGAAGCCATGCTCGCAAGGCTCAAACAGGAAAGACTAAAGACAGCGGCCTTCGGCAGAATCGACATAGACTACATGAGCGGCAAAAAAACCGAAGGGCTAGCTGTGTAGAATGCTGCTCGTTGAACGCTTACCCCGGTATCTTAGTACGTGCCGACTTTTTGAACTGCTTTGAAGTAGTAGCCGTCTTCGCCTATCCACTTCAGCAATAGGCCCTCACTCCAGTCGTAGCCCTCGCGGATGTGAACCGCCAAAACCTCTCCCATAAACCAAACGTGGTCGCCTACCTCAACTTCCTTGATGAGTTTGCATTCGATGCTGACAGGGCTTTCATCGATGAGAGGGGCACTTGTCTTGGCGCCTTTCACAGGCGTGAGCTTCGCAAGTTTGAACTTATCTACGTCACGGCCTGATTTTTCGCCGCATATTTTCACGGCTTCCATAAGCTTCTCGTCCACTACGTTGACGACGTATTCTTTGCTTTTGCGGATCAGGTCGAAGGTGTATCTGGTGGGCGCGATGCCGACGCCTACTATCGTGGGTTTTCCCGAGAAATAGGCGAACATGCCGATGGTTATGATGCTTCTCTTGCCTTCGTGCTCGGCTGACGCCAGATAAATAGGCCTGATGGGCAGTTGTCTGAGCCCTTCTTGGATCGACGTTTCCCTCTTCAAGCCAGATGGCCTCCTCACGAAATGGATTGCGATTCGATATATTAACTTTTGACTAGGTCGCAGTGCCAGCTGGCTTTGAGGCTCCTGAACAGGGCAGGCGGAATTGTTAAGAAGCCGAACTTGCGAGAATCTGTCTGGGCTGATGCTTGTGGAAGTTGACGCAGCTATAAAAGGTAGGAGAAGCATTCGCAAATACGCGAACAAGCCTGTGCCAATAGAACTCGTTCGCGAGGTTTTGGAGGCAGGCACGTGGGCGCCCTCGGCAAAGAACGGCCAGCAGTGGCGCTTCACCGTACTGACAGGCGAAGCCAAGGAGAAGCTTACCACGCTGTTTCGGGGAGAGCTTGAGGAGATTTCAAAGAAGATCGGCATGAAAAATATGGGTTCGTCTTTCGGCTCTTGCAGCGTGATGGAGGAGGCGCCTGTTTTGACCATGGTTTGGAACGCGAATGATAATAGGCTGCTGGAGGAATCTTCGTTGCAAAGCGTGGCTGCCGCTATACAGAACATACTTCTAAGAGCCTACAGTCTTGGTCTGGGTTCACTGTGGATATGCGACATCTACTATGCCAGCGAAGCGCTAACCAGGCAACTCGGCAAATCATGGAAGCTTGTTGCCGCTGTGGCCCTCGGATGGTCTGCCTCTTTACCAGAGCCTCGACTGAAAAAAAGCGTTGAAGAAGTCTCGGAATTCCTCGACTAGACACTGCGCCGCCAGAGCAGACAGGGCCGTTTTGCTCTGTTCAAGCATTTATCGAATCATGCGTTCGTGCCTTTCGTCTGAGGAAACTGTGGGATGACACTATGTCTCCCATCGGTAAAAAGTATTTAACTCTCTTCATGCGACACATGATTCCGAACCAGCGGCGGAGGTGAATGCAAATGGAAATCAAGACGCCTCAAGAGTTTTTTGACAAGGTCTTGCCAGCCAAGTTCGACCCGAGCAAGGTGGCAGGTTTCGAGGCCACTATTCAGATGAACATAACGGGGCCAAGTGGCGGGGACTGGATCGTGACCGTAAAAGACCAGAAACTGGACATCAAACAGGGAACACATCCTTCGCCTTCTATTTCAATCACGATGGCAGACACTGATTACGTAGACATGATAAACGGCAAACTAGCTGGAGAGAGAGCTTTCATGACAGGAAAGCTCAAATTCAAAGGAAGCATAGCCCTCGCCATGAAATTGAGAGACATAGGACTCATGTAGGGAGTCCAACTGAGCTATCTGGCTTTTCCTGCCTCTTTCGCGGACGCTATGTTCTCAAAACCAACCATGTGAACTTGGCAGTGAGGCGAACCTTATGACAGGCGGCTTTGTAGGCAAGATCCTGGAGTTGACTTGACGCCTAGGAAGATTCCTCTAAAGCCGATTCAACTAGGCCTAGTTCATGATGTGAACAGCCTTCATTGTGGAAGAAAAGAAGTGCTTAGCTCAAGAGGCCAAATATCAAATCATACGTTTTTTGTTCTTTTCTGCAGTACCAAATGTTGTCACCTTATCTTGAATGTGCTTATTGTTTGACAACGGCTCTGTTTTTTCGCACTAGGGTTATAAATCTGCAAAATGAGGAGTCCTAGGGGGCTTCGACATAGAAGTAGCCATATTTGGCGACCCTTTTCTCTCTTCGTCAATCATCAAAGACTGCTTGATTGCCAAGATTGGGAAGGTAAGGCGCATGAAGATTCGTGAGTTCGAGGCTTCCTTGGAGAAGCAAGGAGAGATCGAGGGCATAGCCGAGCATTGGGGAGACCCGAAACAGCTCGTTGCAGGTGTCGACGGCGTTGACATTCTTATCGTGCACGTGGCCCCGGTTACTGCTGAAGTGATAGACGCAGGCAAAGACCTTGAACTGATCGGTTGCTGCCGAACTGGTCCCGCCAACGTTGACACAGCATATGCGACGAAGAAAGGAATACCTGTTCTTTACACGCCTGGCAGAAACGCGCATGGTGTCGCTGACCTGACGATAGGCCTCATTGTTGCCGAAGCGCGTGGAATCGCGAGGGCCGACGTAGAGATGAAGACTGGCGTCTACGGGGTTCCCGAGGTGGGAGTCGAGCGCTGGGGAAAAACCTTGGGAATCATAGGGCTCGGAAACGTTGGCTCAGCCGTGGCGTACAGGGCGAGAAATGGCTTCAACATGAAGGTGCTCGCCTACGACCCCTACGCGCCAAAGGACAGAGCAGAAGAGCTTGGACTTCCATTCATTAAGCCAGATATACAAGTGAGAAAAGTGTTCTTAAGGCTTGG
>CAZUFK010000099.1:0-3523 GCA_964619695.1 uncultured Candidatus Bathyarchaeia archaeon | reverse complement strand
GTAACGCTACGTACCTGGAGCATGCAAGGGGAGCAATGAACTGGCTACTAAGCCAGGCAGTAATTGATGGCAACATGGCGAAATGGTTTGAACCTTCCTATGGACGTTATCGTACATTGCCTTTTTCTGGTGAAGGAGAACTTCTCTGCCCACGGGTGCCCTTGCATGTCAATGGGGCATGTGCCTCTGACCACCCAGTCGGCGTGATCCTGCTCCACCACAGCCACGTCTATCTTGGCCGTGTTCTTCCTTTGCTTCATGAATTCGATAGCGATCTGTTGCGCACTCTCTTTCGAGATGTCTTTGTTCATAGGGTTTCCCAACCGCTGCTCTTTTTATCCGATTCCGAAGGCATTAAGGGTTATGAACGAAAAATCGTGAGTGAAACTAAGCAAAACCTAAGCTCTGATCGTTGACACTGGTACGAAGAAGAGAAAAGACTGAGGAGTAGTGCTGAACCACAACCACGAGGAATGAAGATCGTTGGCGAAGCTATGGAATCTGTTGGTATTCAGCCATGAGGGTTACAGTTATTTTCTGATTCGCTTGATTTCGAACACAACTGGGTTTTCATGGTCAGGACAGGCGTTGCATATGGCGTCTTTGTTCTCCGCCCACGGGAATTGGGCGCCATAGCGCATAGCGTAGACCTTTGGAAGCAGAACCATCAAGGCGCTGTAGCATATGTTGCCTTTGACTGACTTGCCGTCGAAAACTATTCTGTCACCTACTTTGTGTCCGGCTGCGCATCTGCCTTTCTGGCTCACGACTGTGACCTCAACAACCGACATACAGGCTCACCGTCATTGTTTATTCAGGTCTGGGTATTTCTCTTTTATTGCGGCATCAGCTACTTTGGCGATCATGGCGCTGGATATGAGCACGCACTTGACGCCGCTGAGTTCAGCGAGGTCAGCTGGCTTCTGATCCTGAGTCACAAGCAACAGATCGTGACTTCTCGCGTACTCCACTACGTCCTTGTCTTTGGCTCCCTTCAAACCAACATCCTGAGCGGACAGCACACTCCAGCCCAGCGTCTCGAAGTACTCCTTCAAGCCAGCGTACATCTCGTCAAGCAGAAGCCTCAACTCGCCTACCCTCTAAACAGTTCCATTCTAAGCCCTTCGGATATTTAGAAGCTTCCTCGAAGGTCTACGCATTGCTTGCAGCAAGCCTCAGCCGAACCCACGTATAGGGGCTATGATGGCTCTTGTCACGCGCTGGAAGGGATTGACATGACTCATTAGGTGGCAGTGCGCCTCTGCAATCGAAGACCGAGTCAGGCAGTCTATCGGAAAGGACCGAACGAGGGTGTTGATGTTGAAATCGCATTAATCCATAGACAGAAAAGCTTATAGCCGTCGTTTTCTATTAGAGAATTGTCGAATTAAAACAGACAAGAATGAAATACAGGGTTGTGGAAGTCGAATGACAGAAGATCTGAAGGAAGAGATGAGAAAACTCAAGGAGGAAATGGCAGGCCTGAAAAACCAGCTCAAGGACATGACGGAAGCCGAACGCAGAGGTCGCGGTCTGTACATAGACATCGGGAACCCCATGCGCAACTACGTTGACGAGATCATGCAGGGCGTCGCAGAAGGCGTGCATGGCGAGCTTGAAAAATCAATATTCATAGGCCCTCAAGGCGTCAGAATCCTGAGAGGACAGCCGTTCAGACAAGAGGAACAAGAGCGAGTGGATTTCGCCAAAACCGCCGAAGCCATGAGCGCCCTCGGCCACGAGCACAGACTGAAAATACTCAATGAACTCATGAGCGGAGGCAAATACATCAACGAGCTTCAGGAGAAGCTTTCAGAAATCACCACCAGCACCCTCTCAAGCCACTTGAACGTGCTTGAAGAAGCAGGACTTGTTGTCCAAGAAAAAGTCCGAGGACGCTACCTGGTCACCATACCTGGGAGAACCGCCTACAAGATGGCCCGACAAGTCGCCCGATTCTTGGAAAGGAGGAACGGCGAATGATCTGCCAGCAATATCAACTGGACGACAAGATACTCAAAACGACCGACCCATTAAGGCTGTGGCAGTCTGAAAAAGGCCTAGTTGAAATAGATAAGGGTGCGCTGGCCGTAGGCATAAAGCTTGACGAGGAACTGAAGGGCTACGTCTTCCATGGACACGGCAGACTAGTATTGGATACAATAGTTGAAACGAAAGACGGGGCCATCGGCAAACCCGTTGAAAAAGAGATAACCGAGCCGCTTCTAATGCTGGGAGCCACAGAAGAAACCCAACGACACCTGACCACGGCGACCGATGAAAACCTGACCGAAAAAGGCTACGGAAATCAGAAGGAAGTCGCTGCCAATGCAGAAAAGCTGTTTGATGGATTCTTCGGAAAAGGAAGAATACACACCGGTGGATGCTGCGGCGAGTCCAGAGGCACCGTTTTCGCCTTCGCAGACAAGACTCACGAGCCGGAGATTCTGGTCGCTAATGACGCTAAGATCGTTTACAGGGCGCCGAACATGGTGTTTGTGTCAGACGGGAACAAGGTATTGATGAAAAGGCCAGACCATACTATTCTGACGAATGACAGAGGATCCTTCGTCTTTGGGGAATAGCGCTTACCTTCCTTTCTCCTCCCTCCCCCTTTTTCTGTGTTTTGTCGCCTTCTAGACTACCGCGTGACCGAAGACATCTGGATCTGAGGCTTTCTAGCCGAGAAGCAGCATAATCTCGATTGCTGGCACTGCCAATAGCAAGTGCTGCGGCCTTGGGTAAGGCTTAAGAGTGTCATTTGTATCAAGCTCGCGCGCGCAACCGCGCGAGACAAATACGAAGTGTACTCAGTAATTGACTACAAAACTCCCAATGGATAATCTCTGCTACTACACTGGTTAGGTGGAGTATTCGTCGCGCGCGGGTACCAATGCTTGCCTAGAAGGGCAGCCAAAGGCAATCCTTAAAAGAACATCATAGAACTACATAGCGGTGAATGAACTTGGTTAAGAAAGCCGTGGAAGCCAAGAAAGTAGCTTCCAAGAAGAAAGGAAAGAACAAGACAAAGAAATCATAGCCTAGCGTGCGCTTTGAGTTCCGCAAACTGGAGACGCCCCCGAATTCCTGCGTTAGATAGTTTCGCCATTCTCTTTTCCATCTCGGCAAGAGAAGCCCGAGCTAGGTTTTTTTCAATAGAAGGAGTGTTGTGGCGCCGCCGATAGGACTCGGACCTATGACCAGTGGCGATGTCTCCCGCAACCAGAACTTTTGCTTCGGTTATCCACTTCCCTAAGAAGCAACGGGTCAAAGTTGCTTAAAAGGACTGATAGAGGACAATTCCGAAAGAATATTATTGTTATTGTGGAAACTGAAACCTCAATTTTTTTCTCCTAAGGAACGTGCTGTAATCACTCTTCATCTCATAAATCGGCTTTACTACAAGAGATTTGCCTGAAATTGCGAGACTTGTTTCTTGATTATAGAAGATTTCTCCTTAAATTATTTATGCAACTTGAAACAACAATGGTGAACCAGCAAGAAAGAGAAGGTGGTGAATGCA
>CAZUFK010000098.1:0-3641 GCA_964619695.1 uncultured Candidatus Bathyarchaeia archaeon | reverse complement strand
TCTCGTCCAGTCCAGGGGCCTCTTTCGGTGTGGCTGCATAGCGTTTGGGAAGCTTCTCACCCTCTAGTGCAGCTTTGAAGACTCTGCCAACAACCTTCTCTGCCTCTCCCTCAATCACGCAGTCTATCCCGAACCTTTCAACGAACGCAGGCCGATAGCTGAACTGCCACGCTCCAGGACCTCCGACAATTATCTTCAAACCCCGCCTTTTGGCCTGCCTGACCTCCGGCCTGCTCAGCAGTTCGCGGAAATGCCTCGCCAAAAACGGCTCTTTTCTGAACACAGCCGCGAGCGTGCTTGACGCGGGTCCAAGCCCGAACGGATCCATCACGTGTATGCCCAAGACTTTGGCTTCTTCGAGATAAGGTTCAAGCTGGCCAGGCGCAGCGACCGTGACGTTGAAGCCTTCCAACAGCAGCTGCGCCTCAACTTTCCTCAGCCCATATGGCGCAGCCACCGGTCTGCCCTTCTCCGTCTTGATCGGGGGAAAGAACAGCCATCTGTAGACGGAGTCAGGTATGAAGTTCGAAGGCGCGCACGTTCCGAAGCCGAGAAACTCGTTATTGTGATAGCTACTCATCAAGGTACTATCGGCAGTCAAAACGATCTTGCCGGCCAAGACAAGCAGTCCTCAATGGAGAGCAACCCAAGGTTTATCCTTAAATATCTTCCCTACCGCATGTTCCTTTCTGTTCAAGAGCCTAGAAAAGCGTATATGGCGGAGCCAGTATTTAGGTTGGAACATCCATGGAGAGTAAAGTCAATTTGAAGAAGATAATGGAAGTCAGATGGCACGGCAGAGGCGGACAGGGCGCTTGGACCGCAAGCGAGCTGCTGGCGCGAGCAGCCATTTCTGAGGGCAAGTACATTCAGTCTTTCCCCGAGTTCGGCCCTGAACGCATGGGCGCACCTGTGACCGCGTTCACGCGAATCAGCACCGAACCGATAAGCCTGCATTGCGCCGTCTACAACCCAGACGTCGTAGCCGTCCTAGACCCCACGCTGCTCAAGGCAGTCAACGTGGCAGACGGCCTCAGCGAAGAAGGCGGACATATCATAGTCAACACAAAAGACCCGCCTGCTGAAATCAGAAAACAGCTCAGCTCGGCGAAAGGCAAACTCTGGACAGTGCCCGCGTCCGAGATCTCGATGAAAATACTCGGCATGTCCATAACCAACACAGCCATGCTGGGAGCCGTGGCCCGCGTGACGGGGATAGTCGGTTTGGACACTATTGAGAAGATGGTTAAAGGGCGTTTCAGGCCTGATGTGGCGGAGAAGAATTTTGCCGTCGTGAAGCAAGCTTATGAGGAGGTAAAATCCGAATGAGCTCGAAAGACAAAAGCTGGAAAGAGATTTCGCCTGCAGGTGTCTGCTGGAAGTCCAGCAGCACGTACCTGACTGGAGACTGGAAGACGTACAAGCCAGTGAGAGACACCGAGAAATGCACGAAATGCCTGCTGTGCACGATCTACTGCCCAGACGGAGCGATACACTGGAAGAAAGACAAAGGCGACATCGAATTCGACCTCAACTTCTGCAAGGGCTGCGGAATATGCGCCAACGAATGCCCCGCAAAGGCGATAACCATGAAGATAGAGTAGGAGACTTGAAAAGATGAAAAGTGTTGTTAAACAGGAAGTTCACGGGTTGAACGGCGACGAGGCTGTAGCCTTGGCCGTGAAACAGGCCGACGTGGACGTTGTGGCCGCTTACCCGATCACGCCGCAGACGATCATCGTGGAGAAGTTCAGCGAGTATGTGGCCAACGGCGAAGTGAACACGGAATACGTTTGCACTGAATCCGAGCACAGCGCCATGGCCGCGTGTCTCGCAGCGTCAGCCACAGGCGCAAGAACCTTCACAGCAACGGCCTCGGCCGGCATGGCCCTAATGCACGAAATGCTCTTCGTCACGTCAGGATGCCGCGCCCCCGTGGTTATGGCGGTGGCAAACCGAGCGCTTTCAGCACCCCTCAATATTCACGGCGATCATTCGGACGCCATGGCTGAACGCGACAGCGGCTGGATACAGCTGTACGTCGAGAACGCGCAGGAGGTCTACGACACGATGCTTCAGGCCTTCAGGATTGCGGAGCACTTAGACGTCCAGTTGCCTGCAATGGTCGGCTTGGACGGATTCACATTGAGCCACACGCTGGAAAACGTGCAAGTAATGCCCGACGACGCCGTCAGCAAGTTCGTGGGAACGCGGCAACTGCCCAACGTGGTTACGCATGAGGGAAAAACCGTGCCCTACAGGCTTGACCCAGCCAACCCCATGACTATGGGGCCCGTGGCCTTGCCCAACTACTACTTCGAGTTCAAACGCCAGCAGGAAGAAGCCATGCAGAAAGCAATCAGAGTCATACAGCAAGTACACGACGAATACGCAGAGCTGAGCGGAAGACGCTATGGCGACGGACTGCTTGAACGGTACAGACTTGAAGACGCCGAAGTCGTTGTCGTTTGCGCTGGTTCAACTGCGGGAACCGTAAAGACCGTCATAGAGGACCTGCGCGCCGAAGGCATCAAGGCAGGGCTGCTGAGAATCCGCACTTACAGGCCGTTCCCGGCGAAGCAGATCGCTGAAGCACTTGGAAAAGCCAAAGCCGTAGCAATCATGGACAAGAGCATGAGCTTCGGCGGAAACGGAGGAGCACTTTTCCACGAAACCCGCCACGCACTCTACGATACGCAGACACGCCCATACATGGTCAACTACATTTACGGCCTAGGCGGAAGAGACATAAGCCCAAGCCAAATACGCAGCATCTACGAAGACCTTCGCAAGATCGTGCAAACCAAGCGCGTGGACGAGCTGATCAAGTATGTTGGATTGAGGGAGTGAAAAGGAGGAAAGATGAGTATGTCATTTGCAGAAGGAAAATTCACTGCGAAAGATGTTGCTGAGAAGCCAGAGCTGTTCCTGTCAGGCCACAGGGCGTGCGCAGGCTGCGCCGCTCCAACCGTGTTGCGACTCGTCATGAAAGCCACACGCGGCCCTACGATAGTCACGAACGCCACAGGCTGCATGGAAGTATCCTCAACCATCTACCCGTACACGTCGTGGGCGACGCCGTGGCTGCACACAGCCTTCGAAACCGCAGGCTCAAACGCCTCAGGAATCGAAGCCGCACTCAAAATACTCAGAAAGAAGGGCAGAATAAAAGACGAGCAAGTGGACGTCATCGCTTTTGCAGGCGACGGTGGCACGTATGACATTGGCATTCAGGCGCTTTCAGGCGCAGTCGAAAGAGGCCACGACTTTCTCTATGTGCTGTACGACAACGAGGCATACATGAACACGGGGATACAGCGAAGCGGAGGCACACCGCTGGGCGCGTCTACAACAACCTCGCAGGCAGGCTCAGTCGTGCCTGGAAAAACGGAGAACAAGAAGCCTATCGCCGACATTATGGTGGCTCACGAAATGCCGTATGTGGCTACTGCGGCGCCGTACTACTGGAAGGATCTGATACAGAAAGCCCGGAAAGGCATAGAGGTCAACGGTCCCGCATTCTTGCACGTGTACGCGCCGTGTCCGAGAGGCTGGCGCACCGACTCAAGCAAATCCATAGAACTCTCGCGCTTGGCAGTCGAGACTTGCATATTCCCACTGTGGGAAGCAGTAGACGGCGA
>CAZUFK010000097.1:0-3940 GCA_964619695.1 uncultured Candidatus Bathyarchaeia archaeon | reverse complement strand
TGGTGAACTCCAATCCCGAAACGGTGTCCACCGATTTCGATACCAGCAGCCGTCTCTATTTCGAGCCTCTGGATGAGGAAAGCATCAGGGACATGCTGGAGAACGAGGCAAACGGCGAAGGCCCTCCACCCTCGATTGTGCAATTCGGTGGCCAGACGGCGATAAACCTGGCTCAGCCCATTGCTAGTGCTGGGCTGCCCATAATCGGCTCGAGCGCCGAAACCATTGATTTGGCTGAAAACCGTAAACGTTTTGAGGACTTTCTCAGCCTGATGGGTATACCGCAGCCTCCGGGAGCAGGAGTGTTCACTGAGGAGGATGCACTCAGTACCGCACAATATATAGGCTACCCTGTGCTGATTCGCCCCAGCTATGTGCTGGGGGGCAGGGCAATGGAAATCGTCTACAAACCCAGCGAGCTCGTCTTATACATGAAAAAAGCAGCAGAGCTCGACCCCAGGAAACCTGTGCTCATAGATAAGTACTTAGAAGGTAAAGAGGCAGAGGTAGATGCTATCTGCGATGGCGAGACAGTGCTCATCCCAGGCATCATGGAACACATTGAGCGCGCCGGGGTGCATAGCGGTGACTCAATGGCAGTGTATCCTGGGATTAATCTCAGCGAGAAAGAGGTGGATACTATCGTTGACTACGCCGTCCGTATAGGCCTGGCGCTGGGTGTTAAGGGGCTGATGAACGTCCAGTATGTGATTATGCCCAACGGCGATGGCTCAGGCTCCAGTGTTTATGTGCTGGAGGTCAACCCGCGCTCCAGCCGAACTGTGCCCTTCATCTCCAAGGTCACTGGGGTGCCTATGGTTCGGGTAGCTACCAAGGTGATGCTGGGGACAAGCCTCAAAGAGCAAGGCTACTCTACAGGACTTTGGAGGAGGCAGAAGCTGGTAGCGATTAAAGCTCCCATGTTCTCTATGTCCAAGCTACCCGGTGTGGATACCTACCTCGGCCCAGAGATGAAGTCGACGGGCGAGGTGATGGGGATAGACTATGATTTTAGTGCAGCTTTGGTCAAGGCGCTTCTGGCTGCTGGGCTGGCGCTTCCGCCTCAGGGTTCGATATTACTCAGCATCGCCGATAGGGATAAATCGACTGCTCTTCCTATGGTAAAAAGGCTTGCCCAGATAGGGTATAAGCTTTATGCTACCGAGGGGACTTCCTCCATGCTCAAGGCCTCAGGGCTCGAGGTTACCATGATTAGCAAGAAAATCAGCGAGGGCCATCCCAATGTGCTGGATGTTATCCGCGATGGGACTGTGAATGTCGTTTTGAACACCCCGACCGGAGGTCGTGTACCGATGAGGGACGGTTTCGAGATACGCCGCGCGGCCACTGAACGACATATCCCCTGTTTTACATCCATCGACACCGTTCGAGTTGCTGTTGATGCGCTTATCACAGGAAGCCAGCTAATTAGCGTCGAGCCGCTGCATGCGTATAGAGAAAAACATCGAAATTAGCCTTGCTCAGAACAATTGCAGATACTGTAAGATACGTGAAGCCGGTTGTGCTCTGATACTGTTCTCAGCTGTTCTCAGCGGCCTTAACCATTAGAGTGATCCACACGTGCTTTTTGCCAGGAGCCCTCTAATTATCCACCTGTTGGTACACCATACAAATCTTACGGTAAGTAGAGCTTAGCACAGAAAAAGATAAAGCCTAGGTGATTTTACGTTTAAGCAGTAAAGTCGCTGTCACCCCAAGAATAGGCACGGCCCCAGCTAGGATAATTAGATTAGGCCATATGTCAAAGAATCCACTACCCAAAAGGTTCAGCTGACGCATTGCATTGATCGCGTAGGTAATAGGTATCGCTTGCGAAATACATCTAGCGACAGGATGCATTGACTCAGAGGGCCAAATCCATGTTGCGAGTGCTAGAATGCCCAGAAAAGTAATAATTGCAAGCAGCAACGATTCCGCTTCGGTGCGGGTAATGCACGAGAGCAGCAAACCAATCATGACTCCATTTAATCCGACAAGGGCAGCAGTCAGCACTGCCAGGAAGACATTCCCTAAAGCGATATCATGCACTAGCGCCATGGTGATGACACACAGACTAGCAGCTATAGTTGAGAAAAAGCCAAGGGCGAGCAGTTTTCCTGTAACAACCTCAAGCTTTCCGTAGGGTGTTGCGAACACTCTTTCAATTGTTCCTGTTGACCGATCACGCGTTATTGCAGTAGAAGAATGCATAACCGATAAGCCCAGAACGATAAGAACAATAAGACCCGAGGCATAGTAATCGAAGAACTTGATGTGAACATGTTCATTTGATCGCCAACTAACTTGAAATGGCAAAATGGTTTCAGCGTTTTCTTCGGGAGGGCTCTTTTCTATATTCATTGGTTGTGAGGACAGCTCCTGTGAGTAGTCTTCCAATATCTTGCTTAGTTCGGTGTATACGCTTTGTTGAATAAGTGGCTCGGTAACATCGATGAGGACATCAACGGTTTCCAAACCGGATAGGCCTTCGTTCAATGTAATTAGCGCTCTTGCGTTTCCATCATTCAGTCTCTGCAACCCCTCTCCCAACGTTGAAACCTCAGCCACAGAGAACGTTCTAGAGCTATCAATGGTATAGATGAGATGCCTGATATTCTCATTCTCAGTGTGAGCTTCTGTGGATACCTTGTTGATGAACACCACGACTTTTGTTTCCTGAGGACTTTGGTATGCTGCGAAGCCGATTATTATGGCTAGTACGACTGGAGCACCAAAGAGATGAATTAACATTTCGCGCTTGTTGTACCAAATCCTCTTCAGCTCTGTTGATGTGGTGATCCAAATTCTGTACATTTCATCATCGTTTTGAGGGCCTGCTATGTTATACCTTCTCTCACTACCTACTATACATCTCCTGTGTAAGAATGTGCTTCTTGTATAATGCGCGCTGCCTCTTCCAGATTTTGAGCTGGCGGATTCTTTGCAACTAAAGCCGCCGGCGTTCCAAAGGCTAATACTCTACCTTTGAATAGCAGGGCCACTCTGTCACAATATTCCTCAGCTTCGTTTATCAAATGGGTTGTAACTATGATAGCCTTTCCTTCCTTAAGTTCCTTAATAAGATGCCAGATACCACGCCTTGTTTGAGCATCAAGTCCAATAGTAGCTTCGTCGAATATCATTAACAGAGGCTCATGAGCCAATGCACATATAATAGAAAGCCTCTTCAACATGCCTCCTGATAAGATTCCTACAAGATCATTTCTTCTATCGTACAGGCCAGCCATCCGAAGGAGCTCGGCAATGCGCTCCTGTCTCCCATCTATGGTATAGGGCGCGCTGAAGAAGACTAAGTTATCTTCGGTAGATATATCTGTGTAGAGAGAATCCCTCTGAGGTACATATCCAATTATAGGTCTTACATTGTCACCCTGGGTAAAAAGGTCATATCCAGCTACTTTGCAGATAGCCTTTTGTGTTGTTCGAGAGCCTATGGAGTCCGGACGGATAAGTGTTGCCAGAATACGTAGCAGTGTTGTTTTCCCAGAGCCGTTTGGCCCCAGCAGGCCAAAGATTTCGTTTCTGTTGACCGTCAGTGATACACTGTCTAAGGCCTTAATCTTTCCAAAAGTCTTCGAGATGTTGCTTAATTGTACAATGGGCTCAGTAAAGCAATTGCATTCTGTCATGCGACCAACTACCTTTAAGGGTAGGCAAGAGACTTGGTTGCCTGTTGCTATGATATGTACTGCGCTTTCTTCAATACTACCATGATAGGTAGAATCCCAGAAATGAGTTGGTACCACCCATCACGTCTATATTTCAACGCTCCTGATGATATGACATGTTAAAGATATAAGTCAATGGACGAAACTTGCTCCTAGTTTTCCCACAATTATACATAATCAAGTCCTTGTGGGGCACCCTAGTCAGTAGGATAAGAGTAGGTAATATTAACAAGTTGCAAGACTCTAGCTAC
>CAZUFK010000096.1:0-3979 GCA_964619695.1 uncultured Candidatus Bathyarchaeia archaeon | reverse complement strand
CTTCAAGGGAAAATGGTGGATCAACTATCCCTGGTGGACCACGTATTCCCATGCAGTATGAAGATATTAACCCAGTCGAAGAAGATGAAATGGATAGACTTCGTAGGTTATTAAGATTAGGCCCTCCTACCCCTAAAGGTGATATCTCTGCAAGAAGAACATTGGCTTCTACTTCATTTCCAGAAACCGACGAACTTAGGGCAAGAGAAAGGTGGGGAACTACTGAGTATCCAGAGAAACGACTTGAGGAAGTGAAGAATATTCTTGGACCATCAGTATTGGTGGGAGTTCAACCTGGATTTCAAGAATCATATTACGAGGCGCATCCTGAAGAGAAGTTGATGGATGAAGAAACAGCACGAATGAAACCATTAACAGATGCTATTATGAAATCCATTGAGGATCAAAGAACAAGAGAACAAGGATATGGATTGGGATTTGGCCCTACACCTAATGAGTTGAGGTTAGGAAGGGGTAGAGGAAGAGAACAACCAAGTGAAATACCAGGATTAATACAAGGATTAAAAGGGTTAACTCCTTCCCTGGTTGCTGGAGGACGAAGGGGTACTCTTCCTGCTGGAATAACTACTCCAAAACAGCCTACGCTTTCTCCAGTTGGTCAACTAATAGCGGAGAGAGATACTTTACCTCCAGGTGATTCAAGAAGGGCAAGTTATGATGCCGCAATTAAGAAAATGACAGAACAACCAGAAAAGACACTTCCTTCTGCTGGTAATGCCGTAGATTTGGCTGTAAAAAGAAAATTTGGTACAGAATTCTTGCAAGATCCTATAAAGGGAAAAGAAGCTGATATATGGTTAAATACTCCTGACGGTAGGGAGGCCGTTCAACAAGCAAGAGATGATTTAACTCCTCCTGCGGTTACTTATTTGCAAACAGAAAGAGGTTTTGCACCAGCCACAACGAGAGGGCCAGGAGTAGGAACAGTCGGTAAATCAACAGGTGTACTTCCCCCAATGTCTGAAGACCTAAAGAAAGATTATACGGCAATGTCCCAGGCAAGTGATATTACAAACCAATTAAAGGCTTCATGGGATAGTTTAGGGGTTAGTGGTGGAGTTTTAGGTCGAGGTTATGGAGTTCAATTATATGGAGAAGCCAAGGCAGGTTTAAACGCTAATGCCAAAACGTATCTTGATTTAAGGAATGCTTTTCTTGGTAACCTATCTCGTTCAATAGCCGCTGAACGTGGGGTATTAACAAATCAGGATATTGATAGGATCTCTAAAGCGATACCTAAGATTGGGGTTGATCCATTATCTACGGATAACAAAGAAGAAGCAGAAAAGAAATGGGAAATGGTAACTACAATTATCCAAAATGCAGAGAAAAGGTTAAAGGAACGTGCTGAGATGAGAAAAGGTACGCTTCCAGATATAGGTGGAAATTCTGGGAAAAAAGAAGATTTGAGAAAGAAATATAATTACTAAAATGAGGTATTAAGATGCCATTAACTGAAGAAAAAAGATTACAACTTGATGGTATTGTAAATCAGATGATTCAAAATAATGAGCCTGATGAGAATGTCAAGTTTGTAATAAACGATTTTAAAGGTAAGTATGAGGGATTATTAAGTCCAGAGCAAAGAACTGAAGAATTTGGAGGTATATATAAATCTCCTCCCAAATGGACAGAGCCAGTTAAAACATCCTTGGAAACATTAGGACTTGTTGGCGGAGGTGCATTGGGAACATTATCTGCTCCAGTTGCTGGGCCTTTTACGCCTGCTGTAAGTGCAGTTACGGCTGGAGCAGGATATGAACTTGGCAAAAAAGCCCATAAGGGATTAATGGATATATTAGGGATAGAGACTTCTCCGTATGCACATAGAACAAAACCAGAGACTCCCCTTGAATCAATGGGAACTACCGCCAAGGGTATACTTGAAGGTGCTCAGATAGAAATGGGTGGACAAGTTACAGGCAAAATTGGTTCAGCAGTGGCAACTCCAATTAAACAGTTCTTTAAGGCTCCATTTGGAACAACAATGTCGTCTCCTGAATCACAGGAGTTAGCAAGAATCTATAAGGAGTTTAATATTCCTGGTACTGCTTCTGACCTTATGCCAAGTTCAAAGACCCTCTCCATTGCTGAAGGTGTCCTTGGATATCGACCCGTTTCTGGTGATGTGATGCTGAAAAATGCATTGAAGAAAATAGATGCTCTTAACAATGCGAGACTTCAATTAATCAATAGGAAAGATCCGTCTGATACTATTGAGATTGTGGGCAACAGGATTAGAAAAGAAGCCGAGGCCATTCTAAGCAAGTATACAGATGCCAAGGGGCAGAAACTTGCTAACATGGTGGACGACTTCACATCCAAAATGGGTATATCCGGCAAATATGATGTCGGCAAGCGTTTCACGGAAACAATGATTGGTGCAAGACAAGTGAGGCATGATATTGCAGAAAATCTATTTAACAAAGAAAGAGAGATGTTACCAATGAAAGGAGATGATATTGTACCCCTTTCAGATGAAGTTGTAAATTTATCCAAGGATTTAGTGAAAAGAGAAACATCTAAACCTACTCCATTACAAAACAAAGAATTATTAGGTATTCTGAAAGCCTTCGGTGGAGGGGAAGCAAAATTACCACAGGGAGTAACCCCTTGGGAAATGGCAAAAGATCCTGAATTGAGGAAGATGGTTGAATCTCAAATTAAACCAGAATTAACATGGAATGGAATGAAGGAGACACGTTCTGATCTTTTGGAGAGAATAAGTGAGATTTATAAAGCAAGAGGAGAACCAACAAAGGCGGCTGGTATGTATACTGCATTGGAGAAAGCCATTGATAGGAATATGGAAACCTTTGCAGAAAAACAGGGTGGAGATATTTGGAAAACTCATTTAAGTGCAAACAAGGCTACAAGAGAAATGCACGAAATCTTTGACAAAGACATTCTGAAAATTATGAGAAGCAATCCTGAAGATATTTTAAACAGGATTGTAAATAAAGGAGAGGTAACTTTATTAAAGCAAATTAGGACAGCAGCGGGAGAAGATGCTTTAATTCCCCTAAGACAAGGATTCTTTAAACAAACGCTTGATTCATCTACGTCGAATGGAATACTGAACCCAACAAAACTTGGGAATAGTTTGAAGAAAATGGGAACAGAAACTTTATCTGAACTTGCGACACCACAGCAGTTATCTATACTTAATAAAATTGTGAAATCAGGGGAATACTTCTCTACTAAACAGGCGGGGATGAAGACGGTAGAGTTTATTGAAACATTATCTAAGGCAGACCCATCAAAAATAGTCGATGTAATCATCAAACCCAATAATACATATAATGTAAAATTGGCAAAGAAACTACTTACACCAGAAAGATTACAGGAAGTTTCGTCTGCGGCACTTGAGAAAGTGTTTAAGATGTCAGGGACTGGAAATTATCTTCCCGTTTCTTCTATGAAGGCATGGACTCAGTATGACGCACCTATGAAGGAATTACTCCCTCCCCAAACGTATAATGCAGTTACAGATTTTTTGAAAGGTGGACAGAATATGGCAAGGGTTGAAACATTAGCCAAGAATGCTTCACAAACTGGTCAAGTATTACTCGGTTCCCAGGTTGGTGCAGCAGTTCTCGGTCATCCCCTAAGTATTGCAAAGTTGCTTGTTGCTCCATGGATGATTGCAAAAATGTATGTGAATCCCAAATCACAGGCTTTTCTTACAAGGGCATTGAAACTTGATCCTGTTTCTCCAGAAGCAATATCTCTTTTTACAAAAGCAGTTACTATTGCAGGTTTGAATTTAAAGGGGGAAACGAGTCCAACAAAAGGAATATCAACATTACCACCTGGAATAGGATATGGGGTAGAAAAACCAGGAAAGAAAAAGGAGAAATAATCTGATAATTAAACAAATCATTCTCTGGATTCTATTCATCGTCATCGCTTTTGGATTGGCATATGTGATAGTCTATATGTGATCAGATCGGAGGAA
>CAZUFK010000095.1:0-4079 GCA_964619695.1 uncultured Candidatus Bathyarchaeia archaeon | reverse complement strand
ATTTTCCAGTCAGCGTTTGAAGCTGAGCCTGTATATTTGTTGCCGTCAGCATCCTTCCACTCTAAGTCAATAGAAACTGTGTATGTCTTGTCATCAGCATCTTGAGGTATAACTATGTCAACAGACTCTTTTTGCTTGTCTCCAATATCTATTTGGCCGAAGTCGATGTCTGTTTCCAAGTCATCATTGTCAGCTGCTATGTCATGTATTATTATAGTAGCTATGACATCTTCAACATCATATGTTGCATTGTTCTTCAATTCAAGTTCAAATTCAACAGTTGCTCCAGGAGCAACTTCATCATCAAAATTGAAATCGTGCACTAATATGTCTCCAGTTGTGCCGCTCTGAGGAGTTGTTACAGAAACTGGGTCTGAAGCTGTGCTTCCAGCTGTATTGACTGCTGTTATAATATAGTTGTAAGTTGTGTTTGCAACCACATTTGTATCAGAGTATGCAGTGTCTAATTTACCGATTGTTGCAATTTCAGTTCCGTCTCTTGACAATTTAAAGTTATCAATTGCCGGGCCTGAGTAAGTCCAGCTCAACTTTACTTCAGTTGTTGAAACAGCTGTTGCAATGAAGTCTGTTGGCTTTGCTGGAATTGCTGTTCCGGCTATGTTGTACAAAACCATTGAACTTGAGGTGTCGCTAACTGTAAATGAAACTTCTACTTTCTTAACGCCTGCTTGGTAAGCTTCGGCTTTATAGTCGCCGTGCGCTAAGTAAAAATAGGTATTACCTGAAACTGCACTTCTTTCTCCTACTTGTGTTGAACCTTCAAAGATTTTTATCAGATCTGCATTTCCTGAACCAGTTGCAGGTCCTACTATTATTTTGTGGTCTCCAACACCAGCGCTTACAGGTACTGCCATCAATGATAGCAGGAACATCAGTCCAATCAAGACTGCTCCGAATTTAGTTGTTGTTTTCATTTTTGTTTTACACCTCATAGATTTTTAAGTATTGTATACTCTGCAGCAGATATCTTATATCCGCCTTCTGCTCCGGCTTTTGCTACAGGTAAGCCGGCTTTGTAGCCTTGTATGAAAGCTCCATCCGCTGTCTGGTATACCATGATTTTATCAGCATCAAAGTTAGACAAATCAAACATCGCCTTTCCAACTGTGCTGTTTTTTAATGTGCTATTTAATGCTATTTTATCAGTCAAGTCTTCAGTTATATTCTTGTTATAATTGCTTGTCAGCCAGCTGTATGCTGCTGCATCTTTTAATGCTTTCAAGCTAGCTTCTCTAGCATTTCCGCTTTCATTTAGTAATTTGGATGCTGTGCGATCATTTTCAAAGTCTATTGCAGTAAATTTGTATTCTATACCTGCTTGCACTTTTCCTTGCAGGTCTTTATCAGTATAAGCGGCTTTCTTTGTCAAGCCTGTGTGGCTGAAGTAATCTGCAATGTATGAATCTGCAAAAGTAGAATCTATTTGCGGGTCTATTGTAGCAAGATTCTCAAGGGCAGTTATATTTTTGATTGTTACACCTGAATAATTATCGCTCAGTTCTTTATCTGAAAAGACATCGCCTACTGCAGCTTTTGCCTTTGCCATTGCTGCAAGATGTGCATTTATCATTGGCTGTTTGGCTGCGTCTCCGCCAAGATCATATGCTATTTGTGCCAAATCGCTAAAGCTCTTTGCGTATAATGTCTCTTTTACCAAAGAACTATCCAATTTAACTAAAGATTCTATAATATTATCCTTGGCAATAAGCTCGTCAAGCGCTGATATGTTTGAAGGTGTAGCGCCTTCGTAAGGCTTTGTCAAGTTTGCAATGTCTTGTGTCACTTCTTTGGCTTTTGCCAATGCTTGTGAGTGTACGTATTTTATTCCGTCCTTTACGCCAATATCATTTACCAATTGTGCAAGCTCGCCGAATGTCTTGTCATAAAGTTTTTCTTTAGTTAGGCCTAATGCGTTCAAAGCAGCTTGGTAAACAGCATTATCCCACAGAGTATCCGCAACTCCATCTTTTGCCAAAATATTTTCAAGGGCGCTTACATTGTCAGTTGTGTTCTTGCCCCATTTTTGGTCTATTTGAGCAGGAGTCCAGACGTCTTTGGCTTGTTCCTTGACTTCTTTAAGCAGAACATTAAAATGATCACCAACTGTGTTGTTGTTCCAGTGATGTATGTCATTTCCAGGAACATTGTTTGTAATTGTTTTTTCAGGGCCGTACATTTTCATTAATTGTGCGCCTGCAGCTCCTGCTGCTGAAACTGTTATAACAATACCACAAGCTTTTGCTGCTGCGCCCCAGCCACCACATTTCTGAATTTCGTATTTCGCTACTTCTTCAGTTTCTAGTGTACTTTGCATGCCTGCTATTGCTGCTTTTTGCAAGTGCAAGCTCGTGAGAAGCGACCGTTTTTTGTCTGACATCCAAAAGTTAGAGACTGGCTTGAATGCCTTCGATTTTTGGTTGCCCTTTAACCAAACACCTTTGCCTTTTGCATCAGAATTAATAGTATAATTATAGTAATATTTATCGCCTTCAGGCTGTACGATTAGTTGTCTATTTTCGCCTGTGCCTAAAACACCTGCTTTTCCGCCAGCAAGCTCTTCCAATTCTAGCTTACTGAAGTCTATTTTTTCTTTAGAACTTTTCTTCTTATCTGTATCTTCTGCCATATTGTACAATCACTGAAGAGTGATAATTATTTAAACCTTTTGGCAATATTTGGCCGTTACTTTCGCTATAAAGTCTTCTATCTGCGCTTCTTCTCTAGGCAGTGCAGGTCTCAATCTGTCTTCTTTTGACTCCAGCAGAAACAAATCGTTTTGGTAAGTATGAAGCATTATAGTTTCGCAAATATCTTTGAATTTTCCAGGAATTTCAATATCTTCTCCGCAACCTTCCAGCTTGAAATTCTTGAATTGGATATATTTTTGCCCAAATACATTCGCCAAAGATACATCTGCTTTCAGTTCGAATTTATTATCAAGGTATAAATGTTTATTATCAAGGTATAAATAATACACAAACTCAGAAGCGTTTCTTAATTTTTCCCCGATGTATTTGCCCAGCAAATAGTCCTGCGCATCCTGGGCCTGATCCAGCTCTATCTCGCCAGCCTCTAGCAGGCTATTTATCCTGGAATGACTGTTGTATAAATCCAGAAGACTGACATTTTCAGCAGGGGTATCCTTTAGATAAACTTTTAACAATCCGCCTATTTTTTCGTCCAAACCTTCGGCTTTAAGCTGTTCAACAATATCCTTTTCTAAAACAGGGTTCAATCGTCTTGGCAGAGAAGGGGATTTCCCCGGTGCCAGCACAGTTTCCATGCACATTTTTGCCGAGTAAGCATTTCTGCCCTTTTCTGTGCTAAGCGACTCCAAAGCCGCCAGGTACTCTAAGTTGAAGGATGTCGAGATTTCCATATTATATATTATTACAGTTAAATTATTGCAATATAGAATTTATAAGCGTTTCTATTTTGTGCCATATTGGCCTTGTGTGTATGCTCTAACGATTTCCTTCAAAATTCTTTCATCTATTTTGCCAACATAATATTCTCTCTTCTTTACGTTAAAAAGAGCAAATGACTCTCCGGTAACATCGCCAACGGCTAGCAAAGGACTTCTTGTTTTTTCTGGTATAAAGTGGCCGCTAATGCCGCTTACTACATCAACATAAACCCTGCCCTTGCCGAAAAATGACTTTTCGTAGCTTATTGCTGCTGGTGGCTCTGGCTCTTTTGTTGGCTGTTTCGACTCTTCAGCTTCAGCAGTTTGTAGATTTTTAAGCCTGTATTCCAAGCCCTCTATTTTCATTTCATACTGCTCTTCTGTTTCATGCAGTTTTGCATCATATTCTTTTATTATTGTTCCGAATTTTTCTTTTAATTCCATTATCTCTTCAGCGTGTTTTGAGAGCGAACTCGGATAATGCTTGGCTAAAATATCTACAATTTGCCCGTATTCCTTTAGCAAATTTTTATCGTCTTCTATTTTTAAAGAGTCAGGAGTGTTGACTAGAACTACAATCTCTTCATACATTGTTTTAAGTTTTGTGGAATAATCAATTAATTCGGCATCCGTGTATGTTTTCTTGGCAGCT
>CAZUFK010000094.1:0-4120 GCA_964619695.1 uncultured Candidatus Bathyarchaeia archaeon | reverse complement strand
ACGAGTATGGCTTTTTGCACTTTAGGAAGCGCTGGCTTGAGGAACTCGGCTGGACGAAGGGGATGGAGCTCAAAGTCGATAGGACCCCAGACGGCGGCCTGACCCTGAGGAAGGCTTGAGCGCGCGGGGCGAACGGATTTGCTGAGCAAAATTGAGCGCGAGTTTCTCGAGGCACCTGAACGCTTCGATGCAAACTACAGCCGCGTTCTCCGACATCGCCTAGCTGTCAAAGCTGAACGGCTGCACCGAGAGCTCGCGTTGCTTGAAGCAAACGGCCTGGGCGTTACGGAATTTCGTAATGGCATTAGGGAATTCCGTAACCTCGGCAACTCCGCAAACTCGGCGGATCTCGTTGCTTTCGGCGATCTGCGTGGTGCGAGGGGTGGGATTCGAACCCACGTAGGCCTTCGCCAGAGGATCTTAAGTCCTCCCCCTTGTCTTAGGCTTTCTGGCCCTCTGCCTATTTAGACCTGGCTCGGGTACCCTCGCCGCCGAAACATACAGAAGAAGGGGTTCAAACTTAAAAGTTGCCTTCACACTCTGACCTTGGCACAGGCTCCTCCGCTGACATTGGATGCGTGTCTGGTCTTGGTTCTGTCCTGCCTCGTTGGGCACTGGCTGAAGGAGGCATTTCGGGACTACCCTTAAACTTTATAAACAACTTCTGGAATACCGCGTATCGTCAACTGAGGGCCTTCAGTGGCTCTCAGGTGAGGAGAAAACAGAGATGAGAAAAATGATCTCAAGAAAGCTAATACTGGCAGTGTTTTTGCTCCTCTCCATAGCTATCGTAACCATGCCATTGGCACACGCCTACACGCCACCTGCCGCGGCAACGCGCAATGCGCAGGCAGAACAACTGGCTGTACCGCGAGACGTCAAAACCTTCACAGGCACAGTCAGCAACAATAGGGACAGCACACGCCACTCGTTCACCGTGCCCTCCGGAACAGCCAAAATCGAAGCCAAGCTAAACATGCCAAGCGGCGCGGACTTCGACTTCTCCATGTACGACAGCTCAAGCAGAAGGACAGGAGGCTGGACCCGCAGCGACCACACGATCAAGACGAACATACCCAACTCGGTGTACAGCGGCTACACCACGAACCCAGAGTGGATAAACGTGACGAACCCCACGACCACAGGCACTTGGAAGGTCGGATGCTACGCCTACAGAGGCTCAGGAACATACACCATCACGGTAACAATCACGCCCAGCGGCCCAGACACGACCCCACCCACGATTTCCATAACCTATCCTACGGACGGCGCCACAGTGACGAGTTCCAGCGTGACAGTCACTTGGACCGGCTCAGATTCAGGAAGCGGCATCAGCTACTACGAGACGAGGATCGACAGCGGCTCATGGAATAACAAGGGCGCTTCCACCAGCCACACTTACACGGGCTTAGCGAACGGCGCTCACACGGTCGATGTGCGAGCATGGGACATGGCCGGCAACAGCGCCATAGACTCCCACACGTTCAGTGTCAGCGTTAGCGGTGGCACTGTGACGTATGCTGTTATCGTTGGAATCAGCGACTACAAGGCCATCAGCGACCTCTCGTACTGCGACGAGGACGCCACGGACTGGTACAACCATCTCAAGAACACGATGGGCTTCAACAACGTCTACGTGTACGGCGACGGACACACCGCCAACTATCCAAAGTATGATGGCAAAGCCACGGAGTACACGGTCAAGCAAGCCCTCACCAACATGGTCAACTCAGCTGACAGCGACGACACGATATGCTTCATCACGTCAGGCCACGGCTCAGGCAACGGCGCAGGCTCCTCATACCTCTGCATGTGGGACTCAGGCAGCGGCGAAAGCGGTGAAAACGGCAACCTCTACGACACCGAGCTAAAAGACATACTGGAACACGCAGTTGCCGCCAAGATCTTTGTGTTCATTGACCACTGCTTCAGTGGAGGCTTCGGACCTGATCTAATGGCCATGGGCAACAAGGCACGCGTTTATCTAAGCACGACCTGCACTGCAAACGGCTACGGCTACGACGACTCCAGCCACCAGAACGGCGCATGGACCTACTACTTCCTACAATACACGTGGATCAGCCACTACAGCGCAGCCCCACACACAGCAATGGAAGACATATACAGCTACGCCTACGCAGTCTACCCGTACGGCGGCGGCGACACGCCACAACAATACGACGGCGACACCGCGAACAAATTCTACCTAGGCTAAACAAGCTCTCCTACACGGGAGAAAAACACACTCCCCTTTTTCTTCTACGCAAACTCCCGCAAGAAGCGGAGAAAAACATTACTAGATCACGGCGAGAAAAAGAAAACAACCTTCACGCACATATTGACACAATGATATACTCCAACGATAGCAGAGGCTCTTCTCCACCGCCCGAAATGCCGCAAGGCATAAGAAGTGAAACAGAAGAACTTCAAAAGGGTGACAAAGATTGCTTGAAGGCAGAAACGTCCGCTTGAAGATCATGGAAAAAGAGGACATATCTCAGTATGCAGAATGGATTAACGATCCTGAATTCTATGGGGAATATAATCCTCTTGAGCAGGAATCCAAAGCAGAGATTGAAAAAAGCTATGATAGTGCCCCTCCAGAGAAGAGGAAATTCTTCATAGAGAAGAAAGATGGCACTAGAATCGGCGTCGTGAACACCTTTCCAGTCGGAGGGCTCTTGGAAATAGGCTTCACCCTGATCCCGAGCGAAAGAGGAAAAGGCTACGGCAATGAAGCTGTCCAGATCCTGATTGACTATCTGTTCCTATCAAGAGAACTGGTACGCATCCAAGCCTTCACTGACCTAAGAAACGTGGCCTCTCAGAAGTTGCTTGACAAAGTCGGCTTCAAAAAAGAAGGAGTTGTCCGCAAGTCAATGTTCATTCGAGGAGAATGGAGAGACCTGTTGCTCTACAGCATTCTCAGAGAGGAATGGAAGGAACCAAAAATTCTGACAAGGAGCCCCTCAGAGAAGTAGCAAAGCGCTATCTCAAGATCGATAAGAGATGCCTAGCCAGGCTATTTTCTTCTCAGGAGAACCATGTTGAAGTTGCTTGGAGACTTGGCCTTCTCAAGAGGCTTATCCAGGAACCAAGTGCTTTCATTTCCCTCCCACCATCCCAAAAACTCAAACCTGCCATTGAGCTCTATCAATGCCTTGAATTCTTGCGGAAAAACAAACTTCAAATCCTTCTTGCTCTCGAGCCTCGTTTTCTGCCCGTGATCGTCGACTTCAAGCGACAGATCCTCTGTAAATATCTGGTTGAGTATGTCTTTCCAGCGCGTGTTGTAGCTGGTTTTCACTTTGATTCCATCCCTTTCTGCCTCCCAGCTTTGCTCTCCAGTTGCTGTCCAATCAACGGCTTTGTTTTGAATGAAGTAGAGGCCTCCTCTATTCAGAGAGCAGGCCACAGAACCCAAATGGTCTAGGAGCTTCTCGTTTGACTCTACAACAAGAGAACCCATCATTATGAACGCAAAGTCCGCCTTCTTTCCAAGTCTGAAGTTGCACATGTCAGCTTGTACAGTCTCGATTCTACAGCCCTCTTCCTTCACCCTCTCAGAAAGGTAATTCAGCATTTCAGGCGCCGAGTCCAATCCTACACCCTCATAACCTCTCTTGACAATCTCTCGCAGCTGCAGGCTTGGACCGCAGGCTAAATCAAGAAAACGTCTCACCTTTATCCTGCTATACTCTTTGATGACGAGCTCAAAGGCATCGACTTGCCTCTTCACATCGAAGAAGCTGAAAGCAATCTCGTAATAGAGGGGATGCCTGTAGATTTCCACAACTATCACTTTGCCTCCTCTGATAGATAAGTCTGAAACTCGCTCGGATTGTCCGAACACTTCGTAAGTTCTCTATGGAAAGAAGGCCGCTCCTACGATTGGATGGAATTCGCAAGTATTCAAAGACCAATAGTTCTGACCAGTGCGGTCAGGTCTTTCTTGACCTAAAACTCTATAATGACGACCTCTTTAATGGAAATGCGAGGGCGTGTAGCTCAGTACGGACAGGAGACTTGTCTAAACTGGTGGTAGAGGGTGTTATTCTAGTCTCCACGGACAGAGCACCAGCCTCCTAAGTTGGGGGTCGTGGGTTCAAATCCCACCACG
>CAZUFK010000093.1:0-4139 GCA_964619695.1 uncultured Candidatus Bathyarchaeia archaeon | reverse complement strand
TGGCGGGTCCGCTGGGATTTGAACCCAGGACTTTCAGCTTTCCTCGGCCTTCAGCCCTAGAAGGCTGACGCGCTTTATGGCCTAATGCGTGTCCATGCTGCGCCACGGACCCTGTTACGCCTTCAATTTAAAAGAAGTCGAATATAGTCTTATCTGCCAAATCAGAGGCTTTCGGGAGTGTTTGGCAGAGAAGTCTGCTATAGAATTGTGTACCTTAAGCTTTTTAAACAGTGGCTATACATAGTTTATTTGGGGGATGCCAGATGTCAGAAGGCCAAGTGAACGGGGTTCCCATCCCTCTAGTGAATTACGTGCACCTCATACGTAATCGTAGGTCACCTTATTATGACATAGTCACGTTCCTGTTGAAGGACATGGAGAACCACTATCAAAGAACTGGAATAGGCTCGGAGACCGTTTACACGATTAATCCGCGAATTCTTCAAGAGGAAATTGAGAAAGTAATCAGCGATGACAAGCTGACCACCGTCAACGTGTGCCGCACCATTCTGGCGCTGCTGTACGGGAGCAGGCTTTCGGAGGAAAGGGACTTCTACGTTACGACCACGAGTAGCGGGCGGAGAAACTACCATATCAGGGTTAACACGAAGACGTTAGGCTCAATGACGAGAATGTTGTGAGCCTTGGCTACTCAATGTAGATCGCTGGCTTAAACGGTGCAGACAGCGTAGCTCTCTTTCTGGGATCATACCTTCCCTTTTCTTCTTCGTCGTAGACCATGATTTGAGCCTTGAACCGTTCGCTTAGGAAATTCTCTGCGGATTTGATTGCCTCTTTCTCGTCTAGCTTTTTCATCTGCAGGATGTTTTCCCTTTTTTGCTGAGGCATTCGGTTGGCTTCCTTCACTGTTTTGGCAGCGAATTTCGCGACCTCTGCCAGATTCGTTTTCATGTGGTCGTCTTTGGCCAGTTCCTTCATGACATCGTTCATTTTTGCTTCTCCGTGTTTTGCTTTTTCCAGTGTTTTCAAGTAGGCTTTCCATTTCCATGGGCTGGCTACGTAGTAGCATATTTTGTGCGGGGTGACCTTCGTGGCTTTCAGGACGTTCAGCGTGTCGTCAATGACGCTTCTGATCAGTTCTTCTTTTTCTTCTGCTTGTGCATCCACGTGTTTCTCGTTTGGTTTAGGCCATTCTGCGGTTGAAATGAAGTCTTTTTCTTTGGTTTCGCTCCACAGTTCTTCGCATAGGTGTGGGGCGAATGGGGCGAGCAGTTTGAGCCATGTTTTGAGTGCGTCTTTCAGGATTTTGGCGTCTGTTTTTCCTTTTCTATTGGCGTACCAGCGGAAGTCGTTCCAAGTTTCGAACAGTGCGGTGGCTAGGGCGGTTCTGGTTTTCATTTCTTCGAGGCTTTCTGTGACTTCGGTTATGCGTTTCTGCAGTGTGCTCACCAGCCACTTTTCCATGTGGCCGTTCTCGTCGGTTTTGGCGTTTTCCATTAGGTTCTTGGCGAACGTGTAGAGGGACTCGAGTTTGCTTTGCATTTCTTTGGCGTTTTCGCTTCGCCAGTCTGGGTCGTCCATGCCTTCTGCGGCCATCAGTAGTGCGCATCTGGTGGCGTCTGCGCCGTACGTGTCGATGGCGTTTTTCATGGTGACGAAGTTGCCTTGTGACTTGTGCATCTGTTTGCTTTCGATCATGAGCATGCCGTTTACGCCTATGGCTTTGGGCCAGTGTTTTGGCGGGAACAGGGCTACATGGTGGAATATGAAGAAGGTCAGGTGGTTTGGAACCAGCTCCTTCGCCGAAACCCTTAGGTCCACAGGGTACCAGTATGCGAACTCTTGCCGCATGTCTGTCAGAATTTCGGCTTTGATTCCCGAGTTGGCTGCAACTTCTTTGAGGTCGCCTTTTTCGTAGAAGATGTAGTCAAACACTTCTTTGGTGAGTGCTTCAGGTTTGATGTTGTGTTGTTTTATGTGTTTGTTGATGGTGTAGAAGGCCATGTATATGGTTGAGTCGCTGAGGGTTTCGATGATCCAGCCTTTGCCCCAGGGTACAGGTGTGCCGAAGCCTGTGGTGCGTGCGCAGGCCCATTCCTTCAGCCAGTCAATGACCGTCAGGAACCACTGCGTGGCCGTGTCGGGGTAGATGGTCATCTTGCCTAGCGCTTCTTTGGTTTTGGCCTTCCATTCTAGGTCTGAGTAGTTCAGGAACCACTGGTCCTGCAGCACTTTGACTATGCACCGGGTCATGCACCTGCACGTGACCTGCTTGGGCAGGTCAAACATCGAGTCTGCTAGACCTCGTGTTTTGAAGTCTCTTATCAGCGTGTCTTTGACGTCTCGGACTTTTTTGCCTGTGTATTCGCGGCAGTTCTCGTTCAGTGTGCCGCTGTGGAATTCCTTCTTGTAGAGCAGGTTTGTCGCTTCGTCGGCTTTGGGGTCGTTTTGGTTTTTGACGCCTAGTTGTTTGACGATTTCGATGGCTGGGTATTCTCCGTAGCCTTCGACTTTGATGAGGGAGATGGGTTTGATGGCTTTGACTGTGTCTGCGTCGATGCCGAACTCTTTGAGTGTTTCGGGTTTTTCTTGCAGGTCTTTGAGTGCGAGCCAGTCGTAGGGTGCGTGTGCGGGTACGCTGTACACGACGCCTGTGGCTTGTTCGGGATCTACGAACCAACCGGGCAGTATGAGCAGCTTGCCTTTGGTGGCGGGGTTTTCGAACGTTTTGCCTATCAGCGTTCGGCCTTTGAGGGGTCGGTTTACTTTGACTGTTCGGCCTTGTTCTTTCAGCTTTTCTGCGGCTTGTCCGCTTATGATCCATTGTTGGCCGTCTACATGGGCTTCGACGTAGGTGGCGTCTGGGTTGAGCCAGATGTTGGTTACGCCGTAGATGGTTTCAGGCCTGAACGTGGCTGCAGGCAGAAACGTGTCTTCGTCTAGTTTGAATTTGATGAGCGTGTACTCTTCGGGCGTTACGCCTTCGCCCACTTGTCTGTCGTGGTCTCCTGTGGGGCTTTGGCATTTGGGGCACCAGACGACTGGGTGTGTGCCTTTCGAAACGTAGCCCATAGCGCGTAAGCTTTCGTACTGCCACTCGATGAACCGCTGGTACGTGGGCATGATGGTGTTGAATTCGCGTCGCCAGTCCACCGAGAAGCCCATCTTCTTCGCGGCAATGCGGCCTTCGTCCGTGTAGTAAGTAGCCATGTAAATCGGGTCAACGAACCGTTTGAGTTCTTCTTCGGGGACTCCGTCTACTTCTCTGAGGACTTTGATCCATTCTTGGTCGCCTTTGGCTACGCGGTTGCTTGCGCCCACGAGCGGCTGTCCGGTCCAGTGCCAAGCCCATGGGAAGAGCACGTTGTAGCCCTGCATGCGCTTGAAACGCACGTAGGCGTCTACGCGCGAGGCGGTGAAAGCGTGGCCTGCGTGAAGCGGCCCATTCATGTAGGCGTATGGGAAGGTTACGAAGAACTTCTGTCTAGCCTTGTCTGGGTTTGCCTCGAAAATCTTGGCGTCTTCCCACTTTTTGCGCCATTTTTCTTCGACTTGTTTCGAAAAGTTCATAAAACTGGTTTGATTGGCCTGTAGGATATTAAAGGTTTTGTTTTCACGAACAGAGAAGGCTATCCCACATGTACAGCACCACAGAATGGAGAAAGCATGCTTGAATTAAACCTTTACTGCTTACGGATGAGGCTGAGCCTCTTGCCCTGGGAGAAACTTTCGTCCCCCTATACATAGGTTCAACCATGAAACCAAACGATAGTTTCTCTGACCAGCACGCGCGAGTTCAACCCTAAGGAGATTCAAAGTCAAGAGCGATTCTTACATGCGGGACAGAACCTTCTCCCAACTGGAAACGCAAAATCCATCTGCTGGGTTGCGGTACACCCTGTTTCTTTAGTAAGACAGAGAAAGAGGGGAGTTGCGGGAGATATCTCCAACCACCTCAGATTCAATCAGACCGAGGCCAGACACAGAAAACGGCACCAGAGAGCACACAAGGACTTGAGGGAAAAGCTGCACTTCCTACACGTGTATTCCGGCACCGTAATGTTTAATTCGGACATGTCGTGTATATTAATATAGGCTACACGGAGCAGTTGCTCTAGCGAGCAGCTGTTTAGGTGGTCGGGAAAGAACCACACGGCCTCGTAGGCCCATACACACTC
>CAZUFK010000092.1:0-4355 GCA_964619695.1 uncultured Candidatus Bathyarchaeia archaeon | reverse complement strand
TGTTAGTGGCGGTCAGAAACTGGTCCACTTTGGCGGGCCAATTGGGGCCAGGCCGCCGGAGGTTTGCGGCGGTGAGTGGGCCAGAGAGGATTGATGCAGAAAGGAGTCTGTCCTGCGAGATGTTCGCAAAGATGTATAATTGGGATGAACCTGCTTTCAGGTAAAGCAGAAACAATCGCACTGAATAAACCGGATTAAAGTGCCCCGAAGGGGAACAGACTCCCCTCCGAGGCTGAGCTTTCCGGGAGATCTAACCTCCCATGGGCCCTTCTGAAGATCATCCAAATTCAGGGATAAATCAAGAGCGTTCCAGGAATCGTTCCTCTCGCCGGGCACGGTCGCGCCGATGTCTGCTCAAGGGTTGCGATCGAGTTTATCGACCGGATCATCCGTTGCAGCGGTACTGCAGCGAGGAGTGCCGGCGGGAGGCGAAGAGGTGGCATCGATGGAAAGCGCAGCAGAAGTACCGCACAACCGAGTCGGGGAAGGCAAAGCGCAACGAGCAGTGCCGGCGGCGCCGCAAGGCTCGGAAATCAGCTCCTGAAGCGGCTGCGGGGGGTGCGAGGGTAATCCCAATAAGATTTTTTCGGTCCTTCTTGCGATCGCCCTGGGTGCTACGAGAGATTCACGAAAACGCGCCGCTCTCCCTCCCAACGTTTTTGCTCGCACGAGTGCCGGCGCGCGTTTGAGCGTGTTCTGGAGCGGGAGCGGCGCTGGAGAGAGCGCGGTGCGGAGCGCGAGTATGAGTGCGCACGCGGCATGAGGACCGTACGGGGCCCATAGAGCTTTTAAGTAGAGCCTCCTTCGAGATCGTCCCGACATATTGTCAACCTCACACGGTTTCTTTAAATTCGCTCTTGCCCACAAGGAGAGGAAGGGGGAGCGAGGAATCCGTCATCGGTGCCCTTCGTTCTCTCTTCTTCTTCATCTTTTGGTTGGAGGGTGAACGTGCTGCGCTGGGCGCAAGACGGTATCCGGGAACTGGCTCTGGAGGACATTGGAGAACACTACGGGCGGTACCGCTTACATCTTCCCGAAGCAGAACGTGCCATGGCGCGGTCGCTTGAGCGCTATGGGCAGATCTCCCCGATGGTTATCTGTCTGCGAGAGGGGCATTACGAACTGATCGATGGATTCAAGCGCCTGGCGGCGGCACGAATGATCTCCGGGATGAGCCGGGTTTCGATTCGAGTGATCCTGGTCGACGAACGCGGCGCCAAGGCGGCGATCTACGGCCTGAACCGGGCCGGCGGCAGAACACGGGAACTCGAGGAGGCCTGGATTGTCCACGCTCTGGTCCGCGAGGATGGCTTGGCCCAGGTCGAGGTGGCCGAACTGCTGGGGCGGCACAAGAGCTGGGTATGTCGCCGGCTGGCTCTGATCGAGCGGCTCGGACCGGAGGCCAAGGACGAGTTGCGGGTCGGCCTGCTTTGCCCGACAGCGGCGCGGCAGATCGTGAGGTTGCCCGAAGGCAACCAGGCGGAAGTTCTCCAGGTGATCCGGCGCGAGGCGCTGTCGACCGTGGAGCTGGCTGCCATGGTGGATCTCTTGTTGCAGTGTCCCGGCCGGCGCCAAGCGGAGTTCATCCTTCAGAATCCCCGGGAAGCGTTGTCGCAAAAGAAGGGATTTGTAGCCGTCTCGTCCCGTGATCCCCGGCTGAGTCAGAGCGGCAACGAAGTCTTCAAGCGGCTGGGCATCTTGATTGAGATGCTTGCCAAAATGGAGGTCTGGCTGACAACACGGGGTCGTACAGCACTCACTCCGGGGGACTGCGCCATTCTGCGGCCCCGCTTCGAAAGGCTCAGCCGCGATGCCGCTTCGGTGGCAACCCTGAGCCAGGACATCATTTCAGAGCTGCAGCCCGTATGAATGAGTCGACACGCAACGAGATCATCCGGTTGTGGTACGGCGGCGCCTCGAAGCGACGCATTGCCAAGATGCTCGGCATCAATCGCAAGACCGTCGCCCAGGTGCTGAAGGAACACAATGACGCCAGGCAGGGCATCGCCGCGACGCCATCACAGACGCGCGGCAGTTTACTTGATCCCTTCCATGACAACATCACGCGGATGGTCGAGCGCTATCCGGACATCACGGCTGTGCGTCTTCACGAGGAGCTGCTCAGCCTTGGTTTCCAGGGCGGCTACACGATCGTCAAAGAACGGCTGCGTGTCGTGAAGCCGCGCTCTCGGCAGGAACCGGTTGTGCGCGTCGAGACAGGCCCTGGAGTTCAGTCACAAATGGATTATTCCCCCTACGAGATTGACTTTACCTCCGAAGGGCGCCGGACGGTCCACGCATTCAGTTATATTCTGGGCTTCTCGCGCCGCCAGTACCTCCGGTTCGTTGAGTCCGAGGACTTCATCACCACCATCCGGGAGCACAAACAGGCCTTTTCCCGTAATCGGGGCATGGCTGCCACTTGTCTGTACGACAGCATGAAAGTCGTAGTGACGACCTGGGATGGAGAACAACCGATTTATAACACCCGGTTCCTCGCTTTTGCCACTCACTACGGTTTTCGGCCATGGGCCTGCCGACGAAGACGGCCCCAGACGAAAGGCAAAATCGAAAGGCCCTTTTGGTTCGTGGAGACCAACTTGTTGAACGCGCGTACCTTCACTTCTCTCGACCATCTCAATGAGGTTACCGACTGGTGGCTGACCAACGTCTCCGATGTCCATGTGCACCGCGAGACCAAGCGGCGGCCCATCGACCTGTACCAGGAAGAACTCCCTCATCTCTTGCCGCTTCCGGACCGAGCCTATGATACGGCGGAAGTTTTATACCGGACCGTCAATGTCGAAGGCTATGTCGCCTACCGCCAAAACTTCTACTCTGTTCCCTGGCAGCGGATCGGAGAGGTCCTGCCTGTACGGGTGACCGAAAATGAGCTGATCGTCTACGGCCCGGACATCGTCGAGATCGCGCGTCATGAGCTCTTGCCAAGAGCGACAACTGGAAAAAAGTGCACGATCAAGAGTCACCTGCCCGGATCTGATGTCAGGCACAAGCATGAGGTCCTCAAGGGTCGCTTCGAAGAGTTGGGGCCCCGGGGCGGTTTCTTCTTCGAGGAACTGGTCAAGAGTCGCCGTTATGGCAAAGACGAAGCGCAACGCATTCTCGGGCTCCTGTCGACCTACCGGCGTGACGATCTCATTGCCGCCCTCGAACGCGCCAGCCGTTATCGTGCCTTTTCCCTGTCGGTCGTTGAGCGCATCCTGGCCGCCCAGGCTCAGCCGCGATCGGGTCTCGATGCCCTCGAGGCCGAAACACGCGAGCATCTCCGCCAAATCAATGACGATCCCGTGCCCCCGCGCACGACCGCCGAATATCAGAGGCTGTTCGAATACGAGGAGAGTCCAAACGATGGGAACGAGAACGATGAGAAGAAAGACGACGACCCCGGCAACACTGCGTGAGCGTTGTCTCAGTCATTTTGACATCCTCAGGGTCCCGATCACGCCGGAGGCTCTCGATGCGGCCTTGCTGCGCGCGGAGAAAGAGGCACTGCCCCACCTGAGCTTTCTCGACCTCGTCCTCGGTGAGCAGGCAGACAAACGCCGGGAACGCTCGATCGAGCGTCGCATCCGCGAAGCTCAGTTCGCCGAGCCCAAGATTCTGGAGGCCTTCGATTGGAATTTCAATCGCAAGGCGATCAATCGCCAGCAGATCGAGCAACTGGCTACAGGCGAGTTCATCGAGCGCCGGTCGAACTTGATCATGATCGGCCAGGCGGGAGTCGGAAAGAGCCACCTCATCCAGGCCATAGGCCGCAAAGCCTGTGCTCTCGGCTGTCGTGTCCTCTATCGCACCTCCGCCAAACTTATCACCGATCTGACCGCCTCCCTGGCGGACAAGACCCTGCCCCAACTTCTCCGCTTCTACAGCCGTCCCCAACTCTTGATCATCGACGAATGGGGATTTGATCGTGTCGAACGACTCGAATCTCCTCAGGCTGCTCACCTTCTTTACAAGGTCGTCGCTGCGCGCAACCAGCAATGCTCGACTGCCTTGGTCTCGAATATTGATTTCGATCGCTGGGGGGATTACATGGCTGACGGACCTCTCGCTATGGCATTTCTCGATCGGCTCGTCGATGGGGCGATCATCATCAAAATAAAGGGAGATTCCTACCGCGCACACCGCAAACGCAATGGAGAGAAACCACCCTCTTGAGGATTATTCACCGTCAGGCCTCCCCTCAGGGCTCTCTTGAACGCATCCAGTCCGGATGTTAACCCCACACGTGGCCCCAATTGGCCCGCCAAACTGGCCCACTTTTTCACCGCCACCGACACGTTTCATCCTCTTCAGGGCCAAGTCCCTATCTGCGTTGGATCAAAAAAGCGGGC
>CAZUFK010000091.1:0-4364 GCA_964619695.1 uncultured Candidatus Bathyarchaeia archaeon | reverse complement strand
CATGCTATGGAAACTTCCCAGAAGTAGTGTGGAATCAAAAGGTTTCATTAATCCACTATTATCAACCGATTTTTGGTAGCGTCACCCGCCAGTTAACAAGAAGAAGCATCGCCCACCAAGTTAACAGAACCAGTCAACACAAGAACCAATAAGCAAACATACTAAAATATACAAAGTGTACGAAGACTTCATAAAACATATAATACTTTTCACCCGCTGATGAGAATAAAGTTAAATAACTCGTCGGCAATGATATTAGATAGCGTATTTGGTAATATCTGATAATATCTACATATTGGAATGTTGGAGATGTCAGTAGCAAAGAGCGAACTATTCAAATCTTCCATGGAAAACTTGGAATGGTTCAAACAGAACTACAAAGGCCTAAGGAAAGATTGCAACAACCAATGGGTTGTCATAGAAAACAGGAAGATAGTTGCGAAAGGCAGCACATATGAAAAAATAGCGGATATTCTTAAGAAGATGGACAAAAAATCTGCAATAGTAGAGTTCATAGATTCGAAGCAGTTAGCCATGTTCTTCTAACTCCATATTGCGAGGGACAGGCTTTCGAATTTACTGGGCTAACAATCAACAATCGCCCAATTATCCCTGTTCTATTTGACGTACCTGCTTTTCATTGTAACAAAATCGTTAATTTCATTGTTGATACTGGTTCTACATACTCAGCAATAACAGAAAAAGAAGCTAACCTTCTTGGACTAGATTGCTCTCTCCTTCCAGAAGCTAAGAAAGGAGCGATTGGA
This sequence comes from uncultured Candidatus Bathyarchaeia archaeon, assembly GCA_964619695.1. Classification (GTDB taxonomy): domain Archaea; phylum Thermoproteota; class Bathyarchaeia; order Bathyarchaeales; family Bathycorpusculaceae; genus DATKKK01. Next base: position 3,597 of record CAZUFK010000091.1, on the reverse strand, counting down.
TTTGGTGGAACATTCAAGAATAAGATAATAAATCACCCAGTCATTCTAACATTTAGATCGCAGACCGAAGAGCATAAGATTACATATGGTAGCGGTTTTCAAGTAATCTGTATTCCTCCTGATGCACATCCCCATTATAGAGAACAAATGCTTAGATACAATCCGTGTGTATTAGGAATGGAAATACTTGGAAAGTTTCGAGTTTGCGTTGATAAGAAGAGAGTTGAATTGACACTACTCTAAAATTGCATCCGACGAAAAGTAACAGGGAGATCAATCCGACGGAGAGGTAACAGAACCCTGATTCAAAAAGGTTATATGCCACCATCACTACTTGCAAGCATTTGCGGGTGCAATGTGATGCAAGGTGACCGCCAAATTCAAGACTAATTCTGAAAACCAACTCAGCCCCAACTATAACCCGCTTGAACTTGAAACCGAAACACGTCAATTCTGGGAAAGCAACCGAATCCAGCAGAAGCTGGAAGAGTTCAGGCAGAAGAACAACCGTGGCGTGCTAGGTTTTGTTGAAGGGCCTCCGACGTTGAACGGAATACCGCACATAGGTCACTACCGCGGACGAACGATGAAGGACCTTCGCTACAGGTGGAATACGATGCAGGGTTTCTACATACCTTTCTGGGCAGGATGGGACTGCCAAGGGCTACCAGTGGAGCTGGAAGTCGAAAAGCTCCTGGGCGTGAAGAACAAGCGGGAACTCCTCGAAAGAGTGGGCGAAGAACGCTTCATACAGGAATGCAAGAAAGCCATCATGAGGTACCACAAGGAATGGGTTGAGGCTGACCGAAAGCTAGGAGTATTCATCAACCAAGACAAGGCATACTGGACGTACAAGGACGAATACATCGAACGCGAATGGCAGTACCTCAAACGTGCATGGGAACAAGGCCTGCTGGAAGAAGGACACTACGTCGTGGCCTATTGTCCAGGCTGCCAGACAAGCCTCAGCAGCGCCGAAGTAGGCTACGAAGACTCGTACAAGATGGTCGACGACCCATCGCTATATTTCAAATTCAAAAAAGCAGACAGCCCAAACACGTACTTCCTCGTCTGGACCACAATGCCATTCACACTCGTCACCGACACCATGCTTGCCGTCCATCCTGAAGCCGAATACGCGAACGTCAAGGTAGGCGAAGAGAAATGGATAATGGTGAAGCAACGCGTCGAGCCAGTGATGCAAGAGCTAGGCATAGAGAAATACGAAATACTCGAAACCGTAGCCGGCAAAAGCCTTGAAGGCACAGCATACGAATTCCCATTCAAAGACCTCATCCCAAAACAAGCCGAACTAGAGCAGAAGCACCCACTCGTACACAAGGTCATCACCGAAGACTTCGTAGACGTAAGCACCGCAACAGGAGTCGTGCATCAGTCGCCAGGAAACGGTGAAGAAGACTTCTTCGCCGCACAGAAACGCGGTGTACCAATATTCGCTCCTTTTGACGACGAAGTCAAGTTCACGAGTGAGGCAGGAGCTTTTGGTGGCGTTTTCGCGAGAGACGCGGACAAGACGGTGGTCGAGGAGCTTCGCAAAAGAGGCCTGTTGGTTTCAGTGGAAACCGTGAAGCACGAGTACCCAACATGTTGGCGTTCTCACCACAAGCTAGTTTGGCTAGCCAGAAAAGAGTATTTCCTGAGAACCGACAAAATCAACGCAAAGGTCCTAGAAGCGGCAGAAAAAGTGCGCTACTTCTATGACAGCCCCAAGAACCGATTCCTGTCCTTTCTGAAGGAAGGCAAACCGTGGTGCATATCAAGAGAACGCGTCTGGGGAACGCCGCTGCCAGTATGGAGATGTGAGAACTGCGGCGCCAAAATACTTGTGGCAAGCAAGGGGGAGCTCCTCGAAAAAGCTGAGGAAAAGCCACAGGGTGACTTCGAACTTCACAAGCCATGGGTGGATCGTGTCACGTTCAAGTGCGACAAATGCGGAGGCAGGATGCGCAGAGAGGATTTCGTGCTCGACACCTGGCATAACAGCGGCGCCTCACCTTATGCTCGGTTCACAGATGAGGAATTCAAGAAGTACGTGCCGGTTGACTACTTGACTGAGGCCATGGATCAGACCAGAGGATGGGCTAATACGCTTCTGCTAGAGTACGTCATACTCACTGGGAAGGCGGAATCACCGTACAAGGCCTTCCTGTTCCAAGGCCTGACGCAGGACGCAAAAGGCAGAAAAATGAGCAAAAGCCTCGGCAACGTAATAGAAGTCAACAAAACACTCGAAAAATACTCGGCGGACGTCTGCAGATTCTACATGCTGCGAAAATGCTCCCCGATAGACACCAACGACTTCGACACACAGGAATTAAGCCGTCGACCCTACCAAGTGCTGTCCACGCTGTACCACCTAAGCAGGTTCTTCGTTCAAAACTCTGAATATGACAACTTTGATCCGAAAAGACACACGCTTGAGTGGGCAATGCACGAAGGCTTGCTGAAGCCTGCTGATCTGTGGTTGTTATCGAAGCTGCAGCAAACCGCAGAGGATTACACAAACAAGCTGGAATCGTGCGAATTCAACTTCGCACTGGCCACGCTTGAGGATTTCGTCATAGAAACCTTGAGCAGGCTCTACGTGCCTGCTGTGAGAAAGGAACTCTGGACTGACGATCAGCAGACGCTAAACCGAAGACTAGCCGTCTACACTACACTCTGGCAAGCCCTCAGGACCGTCACGTTGCTCTTCAACCCCATAACGCCATACCTTAGTGAGGCGCTGCACCAGAAGGTCTACCGAAGACTCGATCCCGCACTGTCTGAGACGGTGAACCTTGAAAACTGGCCAAAACCGAATGACAGACTCCGAAACATGAAAGTCGAAGAAGACTTCGAAACTCTGTTCAAGACAACGTCGCTAAGTTATGCGGCGAGACAGAATGCCAAGCTGAAGAGAAGATGGCCACTCAGCAGGATGGTTGTGGTGGCCCCGGAAAACGTGTGCGAGGCTTTGAAAAGCGTTGAAGGGATGTTTCTTGAGCTTGCGAATATCAAATCCGCGGAGTATTTCCAGAAGGCTCCGGAATCTGTGGCGGGAGAGGGCTGGGTCTCCGCAGTTGATGGTGACTTGCATGTCTTTCTGGATGGTCACCGAAACGAAGGCCTGCTTGGCGAGGGCCTCATGCGTGACTTGGCCCGCCGAGTCCAAGCTCTGAGAAAGGAACTGGGGTACATGCCTACTGACGTTCTAGACACCGTTCACATGGCCGAACTTGAAGATGAGAATATCAGACTCCTGCAGCCCTACCTCAAAGAGATGCAGGAACTCGTGCGCACAATGAGTGTTCAATTGCATGGCAAGCGCGAGGAACTCGAGGGCGAATGGCACGAATGTCAACTGGACGACAAAAAAGTCTACATAATGATTACCTGACCACTACCGCGCGCGCGACGAAAGCTGGAGACCTCAGTAAAAGAAGAAAGCGTGCATCAGAAACTCTAAATTAACCCTTCCCCTAATCCTGATTCGCGGTTGTCGACGATGGGCTGGTAGATCAGTTTGGTATGATCGCCGCCTTCGCAAGGCGGAAGCCGCGGGTTCAAATCCCGCCCAGTCCACTATTTAGACTT
>CAZUFK010000090.1:0-4420 GCA_964619695.1 uncultured Candidatus Bathyarchaeia archaeon | reverse complement strand
TATCAGTTATTTCTATATCCTGATGGGTAAGGGGAACAACCTCAAAATTGCGGAGGGCGAGACAAAGGTCGGTCCCAAGCTGTCCATTTGCCCCAATTACTGCAACCTTCATTTCTATCGCTAGACCAAATTCATCTCTATTTTAAAAAAGGCAGTCGTTTTCCTTAATCCTGCGACCAACTCCGTTTTAGCTTCCCAGTCAAGAATTCGTTTTGCTTTACTTACATCTGGAATCCTTCTAGCGAGATCCTCATAGGAGTCATGAACCTGCTTGGGATCAATAAACTCAGGCTCCAACTCCTTTGACCTCCCAGCAATATCTATAATTGTCCTTGCCAAACTTACTATCTTGACTTCTCGTGTACTCCCAATGTTAAAGGCTTCCCCCTCAGCCTTTGTATTTTCCGAGGCCTTAAGTATTCCTTCTATGGCATCGTCTACGAAAGTGAAACATCTTGTTTGTTCACCTGAATCGTAAACACGAGGGTTCCTCCGATTTAAAGTTTCACATATCATTGCCGGAATGGCAAAGATGGGGGTTTGCCTAGGCCCATATACATTGAAAAATCTAACAATTACTATGGGAAGACTATACTTTCTATACGCACCGAAAAGCATGTGCTCACATATAGCCTTGCTGCTGCTGTAGCTCCATCTGTCTATCGAAGTGGGACCAAGGACTCTATCCGCGTCTTCTCCCCATGGAACGCTGGGATTTTTCCCATATATCTCACTCGTACTGGCAAAAATGATTTTAGAATTTATTGCGAGGGATATATCGAGAATATTTCTGAGTCCACCTATATTAACATCGATCGTTTTCAGTGGATCATCGCAATAATTTCTAACCCCCACAACAGCTGCCAAGTGGAAAATCTTTTGGCAATTCTTAGGGATAGTTGTCTCAAGTTTTCGTTTGTCTCTAACATCTGCAGCCACATATTGGAAATTCCTCTGTTTTGCTATATGAGACAGCCTTCGCGGAATATCTTCATCGACATCTATGGCGGTAACTTCCTCTCCCTTTGCCAGCAATGCATCAACAAGATGGCTTCCTATGAAACCGCCCCCGCCAGTTACTACAACTTGTTCCATTTAACCTCCCTTTCTCGAGTATGCCTTACCTAATCCCACTGCCCAATATGTAAATCCTGCTCTGGTCACCTCATCTGGGTTAAAAGCACGCCTGCCATCTACAACTGCACAGTGGGGTGCTACCAGCGGTTTTATCTCAGCAAATGAGATGCTCCGGAATTCGGGCTGAGCATTGCCCAGTACCAAGCAATCACTACCTTTTAGAACTTCATCCAAGGTATATACAGCACAATCACCTAAGATTGTGCTAGCTTCCTGCCGGTCAACCCAAGGGTCAAATGCTTTGACTTCTGCGCCATTGTCCAGCAATAACTTAATAAGCGGAATAACCGGTGTATTTCTCGTGTCTCCCGTCGACTGTTTGAAAGCCAAGCCTAAGATTGACACTTTGGCCTTCTTAACTTCTTTATCCAAATCTGCCAGAGCCTGTGATATCAATTCATACATATGCCTTGGCATAGAATCGTTTATCTCCCGTGAAAGTTGGCAGGTCTGCAGCTCTAAGCCAAACCTTCTGCCTAGATGGTAAACGAACCAAGGATCTTTCGTTAGGCAGCTACCTCCTACCCCACATCCGGGCAGGAGTATATTAACATTATATCGATTCTTGGGAAGCGTATTAGCTGCTTCAATTACTTCATAACTATCAACTTGCATTTTCTCGCACACCAACGCCAATTCATTTGCAATGGCGATATTTAAGTCTATCCACCAGTTACCAGCAAGTTTAGCTAATTCCGCTACTTTCGGACTTGAAACCTTAATTGTGCTTATCCCCAAAGAGTTCCAGAATTCTGCGGCCGCATCAGTGCTCTGAGAATTTATTCCTCCTACAACGACGGGAAGTGACTTGAGTTCCTCCAATGCACAACTTGCAAAATCAGTCATTCTAGACCCCTCCCCCAGTCTTTCGGGACAGAATGCCAGCATGAAGTCTTTCCCTGCTTTCAGACCAGAACCTTTTTCTAGAATTGGCAGTACAGTCTCCTCTGTGGTTCCCGGTGTGAGAGTACTTTTATATATGACAAGGTGCCCCCTGCGTAGATATCTTGCCAGCTGACTGGAACCTTCTTCTATGGCAGTCATGTCTGGGGAGCTATCTTCACCTAAAGGGGTGCCTACAGTCACGAGTATCACATGCGTGGCTTGAATAGTTGCCATATCAGCCGAACACCTGAGTTTTCCCTCAGACGAATACTTTCGAACCAACTCAGGAATCATAGGCTCCCTTATGCAAGACGCACCTTTATTTACCTTTGTGACAACCTCCGGGTTGTTGTCGATGCAACAGACCTCTAATCCTTTCTCACACAGAAAAACTGCTATAGTAGTGCCAACATAGCCCAGTCCTACAATTCCTACTTTTTGCATCTGAATCTCCTTTCCGCTATCCGTCCTCTTTCTCTCTATTTATGTGGTGGATAAAACCAGTCCCAGGGTTTGTTTACCCGCGGGTCACTTTTATTTCCATTTATCTCTGAGGGAATGATTTTTGGGTCATTCCACGGTCTGCGCTCTTCATCAGGGTTTTTGTAGTCATAAAGCCTGGTTGCAAAATAGATGGTCAGCGATGGCTCACTGCTAACTGTTTTTATGCCGTGCAGGTAATGTCCGGGTATTCTGACCAGTGTAGGCTTTTCACCGCCAGTAATCACCTCGGCAAGCCTTTTCGTCTCCTCATCATAGGCGCAAATCTTCATGGCGCCTTTTACTACCAGAAAATAATCAACCTGGCCACGGAGATGCCGGTGCCAGGCCCTGACCATGCCGGGGTAGCTAAAGCTCAGGTTTGCCTGCGCTATCCATTCATCTATGAAGTCTTGCCAGTCTTGTCTTAATGCCTCAGCAAAGAAGCCCCGCTCATCGGGCAATAGGTTGAGTTCATAAGTTCTAACGCCCTGTAACGGATATTCCTTCACCATTCCTTTCTCCTTGGTTAGTTAGAGTGCCTGCAGTCAATCTGAGGCTTATTCCAAGCGGAACTGCTTTTGCTCTGCTGTCAATGAAATTAGAAGCTGATTCATAGCTCTATATTAACATCGTCGCCAACAAATAGCCTCTTCGGACTGAAGTTACCTTCTTGCTTTGTTATGCGGCAACCCTTACCGATGAGGCTGTCCGCCAGCCGCTCAACTCTGAGAATATGGCAACCATCAAAGATTACAGAGTGCTCCAGCGACGAATTCTCTATCACTGTCCTGGCACCGATGCTGGTGAAAGGACCGATAAAGGAATTGGTAATGCAACAATCTTCTGCAATGGATACCGGCCCTCGAACCACGCTGTTCTCTACCTTTGTCCCTTCCCTTATCTCAACTCTGCCAGCTATCTTGCTCTGGGCGTCGACCTCGCCTCTAATATCACGTTTCAATAGGTCGTCCAGAACAACGCGGTTTGCTTCCAGCAGGTCATCTTTCTTGCCAGTGTCCAGCCACCAACCGTCAAGGACGTGGCTGGTAACTGTTTTACCCATGTCTATGAGTTTCTGAGCAGCATCGGTTATCTCCAGCTCGCCTCGCCACGATGGCTTAATCTGGGCTATAGCTTCATGGATCTTAGACGAGAAAAGATAAATCCCAACTATCACCAGGTTACTCTTGGGCTCTTTTGGTTTCTCGACAAGGCGAATTATCTTACCGTTGTCACCAAGCTCAGCAACACCGAAAAGACGAGGATCCGGCATCTCTTTGAGCAAAATCATGCCATCGGTATTATTCTTCTTGAACTGGTGAACAAAAGGCTTGACGCCGCCCTGGATGAGGTTGTCACCCAGGAACATGAGGAATGGAGAGCTGCCGAGAAATTCCCCAGCGGTCTTGACAGCATGGGCAAGCCCCAGAGGTTCAGGCTGGAGAATGTAGCTAATCTGGGCAGCCCACCTGGAACCATTGCCAGTAGCTTCCCGTATGCGGTCACCCGTTTCCGGGGAGATGATAATGCCTATGTCAGTGATGCCGGCTTCAATAACCTGGTCCAGAACATAGGAAACAATTGGCTTATTGGCAACCGGTAGGAGTTGCTTGGGTATGGTAGTGGTTACCGGCTTAAGCCTTGTCCCCTTGCCACCGCAAAGAATAAGTGCCTTCATATCGTGAGTGAACACCTCAACTGCTTTATATTAGATTATGTATCCCTAATTTTCAAGTATCTTATCCTATCTTAACCTCGCAATATACAGGGTAATTTGCTACGGGATAGGGTACTTTCAGGTGATTATTTTGTCAGGTAGGGTGAGTTATGGTTATTACAGGATATTTTGAATATCGCCCTATTATACACCGGTGCCTTTTTCTGCTATTCTATTCACTATGGCTAAGTCGATTAT
>CAZUFK010000089.1:0-4466 GCA_964619695.1 uncultured Candidatus Bathyarchaeia archaeon | reverse complement strand
CTGATGTATGTTTTCGGCGGCCAGCACACGTTGATAATCCGCCGGTAAACGAAAAACCGAATCCCAGAACAAGGCATAGGCAACGGTTGTGGACAAAGTGAAAGTGACATAGAAGAAAGCAACCATCAGAATAGGCAACATAGTCGCAGCAGCCTTGTGCAAATCCCAATATCTCCAGTCAAACTCCAGTCCTAATGCTCTCTTCGTTTCCAGCGCCATCCACCAACACCTTGAGACTTGATCTCTATCCAGCCTTCAACCCCTAGTGGCAAACAAGAGGCGTGCCTCCAACCTCAACGCCATCCGCCTTTCGTCTTCCACCCGAGATTCTCTTCTGCAGTTCTCTATCGGTTAGGGCAGCTTAAAAGCGTGTCTAGGCCTCTCGCAGATTGACCGGACACCAGATAGTCTTGCAGTTCGACCTGCCGTGTAGGACAACCACACTTCAGCCACAGAGCCGATCGCTCTCCGCAACCACACCGTCGACACAGGACGCCATGCAATGCATGATCCGAGAATCCTGACATTCATCTCTGAACCCTCCTCCATCGTAGCCAAGAGCCGTGCCTCCTCCAAACGATTAAAAAAAAGCACCCTTTGAGCCCAGAGAACGACGCAGCCGACAGCCTCGGACCGAAAACGATTGAACTCACGCAAGGCAACCACATAATGATGAACCATCATTCTCTTGAGCATAGAATAGAGCAACTGACTGCAAAAAACCATGACAGACCCGTATACAGGAGGGGGGAGGGGGTGCCCAAAAGCTAGGGTGCCTACCAAGGGTCACAAAACGCGACCAGACCACCCCAAAACCTGTAGGGGGAAGGGGCACCAAAACCGTAATCACCCTACCGAGGATCGAATCTCACGACGCTCAACTAACGCCGCTATGCGTGGCTGACGGCTACACTTGTGGCCACAGCCTTATCCAGCCTCCACCCCAAAGCAGCAATCAGCATCCAAACACCGGAGGCGAACCACCAACCCTCCACACGCACCACAACAACCCAAACCACAGCCGACCCGACCGCCAGAAACCCGCAGAAAACCACACCAAACCTATGTATAGGGGGTCAAAAGCGCCCACACACGCCACATCTAGCCCGCCACGCACGCAACCCGAACCAGCCCTCAAAAGCTTTTTAACAATCCCCAAGGCAAATACCATTCAACGCCAACTGATAAGGTGAAAATTGTGGAGATCAAGCGAATAGCCGTTCTCGGTGCAGGGCTAATGGGCCACGGAATCGCCCAAGTCGCCGCACAAGTCGGCAAATACGAAGTCAACATGCGCGACATCGAGCAGCGCTTCATCGACAACGGCATGAAAATGATCCGCGACAGCCTCAACCGCTTCGTCGCCAAAAGCCAGATGACCCAAGACGAAATGAACCAAATCCTAGCCCGCATCCACCCGACGATAGACCTCAAGAAAGCGGTAGCAGACGCCGACCTAATCATCGAAGCCGTCCCCGAAAACCCAGACCTCAAAAAAGCCATGTTCAAAGAAGCAGACACGTACGCACCAGCACACGCCATAATAGCCTCAAACACAAGCTCAGTCAGCATCACCGAACTCGCCTCCGCAACCAAACGCCCAACCCAAGTCGCAGGCATGCACTTCTTCAACCCACCCCAACTCATGAAACTCATCGAAATCATCAAAGCCCAACAAACCAGCGACCAAACCATACAAACCATCCAAGAAACCGCCCAAAAACTCGGCAAAGAAACCGTTCTCGTCAAAAAAGACAGCCCAGGATTCATCGTCAACCGCATCCTCATCCCAGCCCTCAACGAAGCCGCAGCACTCTACTGGGAAGGAGTTGCAGACCGCGACGACATCGACAAAGCCATCAAGCTAGGCCTCAACTGGCCTATGGGACCGCTGATGCTGCTGGACTACATAGGCTCAGACACCACGCTCGCCATAGCAGATGTGCTCACGCGCGAAATCGGTCCGCGTTTCAACGCCTCAACCGGCCTCAAACAAATGGTCAAAGCCAACCTCCTCGGCAGAAAGACCGGGAAAGGCTACTACGACTGGCCACAGAAATAGGAGACTAGCAAACATGGAATTCAAGTATGTCATCTACGAAAAGAGTGAAGGCATCGCTACTGTCACACTCAACAGGCCTGAAGCACTGAACGCCTTTAGCAAAGAAGTCATCGAAGAAGTACTCACTGCAATAGAAGACATCAAAACCGACGAAAGCATTCGCGTCGTTGTGCTCACAGGCGCAGGTGAAAAAGCCTTCTCTGCAGGCGCAGACATCAAAGCCATGAAAGGAATCAACGCGCTCAAGGCCCGAGAGCTCTCGCTGATGGGCGAGAAGCTCTGCGTTTCGCTCGAGAACCTCGAAAAACCGGTGATCGCAGCGCTCAATGGCTACGCGTTAGGTGGAGGACTCGAAGTGGCCATGTCATGCGACCTGCGCATAGCTTCAGAAAACAGCCGCATGGGGCAAACCGAAATCAACATAGGCCTTATCCCCGGTTGGGGAGGAACACAAAGACTCACACGACTCGTCGGCCCAACGAAGGCCAAAGAAATGGTGTTCACAGGCAAAATGATAGACGCCAAAACCGCTGAACAGCTCGGCATCGTCAACACGGTTGTACCCGCAGACAAGTTCCGCGAAACCATACGCACATTTGCGCTCGACTTGGCCCAGAAGGCACCAGTAGCCATCAAAATCGCAAAAGCACTCATCAACAAAGGCGCCGAAATAGGCATAAACTCGGCACTCGCACTCGAACGCGAAGGCTTCGGCGTTGTAGCATCAACAGAAGACCTCCAAGAAGGCGTAACAGCATTTGCCGAAAAACGCAAGCCAACATTCAAAGGCAAATAGCCAAACGAACCTTCTTTTTCAACCTACTCTCCTTCTTGAAAGCCTCTAACCGCAAGCTCGATTGCGGTGTTCTTCACCAAAAGTTATATGTGAACGCACAAAGCTAACACAATTTCTCAATCGTGGGGAACAAGCCCATTGCCAGATGTACACGTGTTGTTACAAGATGAACCCAAAAAGCGTACGCTTCTACTCGGCAACGAGGCCATCGTCCGAGGCATCCTAGAAGCAGGCATAAGCGTCGTCACAACCTACCCAGGCACACCTGCATCTGAAATAGGCGACGTGACCTCTGCGCTGGCCACCGAAGCCAACTTGTACATGGAGTATTCCACAAATGAAATCGTGGCCGTTGAAGTAGCTGCAGGCACAGCAAACTGCGGCGTAAGAGCGTTGACCGCCATGAAACATGTCGGCTTAAACGTTGCAGCAGACGCAGTCATGACTTTGGCCTACGTCGGCGTGAAAGGCGGCTACGTAATAGTGACAGCAGACGATCCTGAATGCTACAGTTCGCAGAACGAACAGGACAACCGATACTACGCACTCATGTCGAATCTACCCTGCCTAGAACCCTCCGACCCACAAGAAGCCAAAGACATGACCATAACCGCCGTTGAGCTGTCAGAAAAACTTGAACTACCCGTGCTGCTACGCACAACTACGCGCGTCAGCCACACCCGCGGACCTGTGACATATGGAAAGCTGACGAAGCCAAACCTGAAAGGCGACTTTGTAAGGGACGTCAAACGCATGGTGATGGTGCCTGCGTTCGCACGACCACAGCACGTGAGTCTTCTGGAAAAGACCAAGAAAGCCGAAGAGATCAGCGAAAGCTCGCTCTACAACAAAGTCACACATACGGGCAAGAGCGGAATCGGCATAATCTCCTCAGGCGCAGCCTACAACTACGCAGTCGAAGCTGTCGACGTGCTAGGCCTAGACGCAAGCATACTCAAACTCGGGATGACCCACCCACTCCCGGAAAAAATGATTGCCAAATTCCTGAAACAACACAAGAAAATCGTAATCATCGAAGAACTAGAACCTTTCATGGAAACGCAGATCAAGGCCATTGCAAAAGATCATGCGCCTAACGTTGGGATTTTCGGAAAGACGCCCAACCTCTACTTCCCTCGAAAAGGAGAGCTGTCAACACGCCTAGTACTAACTGGCCTAGCTGAAATCACGGGCAAGAAATCTGCCCTAGACTTCGCCGAGATTGACGAGAAGGCTGCTGAGGTTGCTCGCGACTTGCCTTCCAGACCGCCAGTCCTGTGCGCTGGCTGCCCCCACAGAGCCTCCTTCTACCTAATAAAGAAAGTTGGCGACGAAAAGACGCTTTACCCTACAGACATCGGCTGCTACGCCTTGGGAATTGCATCTCCCTTGAATGTAGGCGACCTTCTGATCTGCATGGGCTCAAGCATCAGCACTGCGCAAGGAATAAGCCGAACCACAGGCAGAAACACCATTGCCATAGTCGGCGACTCAACATTCTTCCACGCCACACTGCCTGGACTACTGAACGCAGTCTACAACAACGCAAAAGTGGTTCTAGCCGTATTCGACAACCAGACCACAGCCATGACCGGTAACCAGCCTCAC
>CAZUFK010000088.1:0-4553 GCA_964619695.1 uncultured Candidatus Bathyarchaeia archaeon | reverse complement strand
GCGCGCACTAGTTTCGTCCTTGCTTGGCATGAATGACGCCTTTCAGGGAAATGGTAGTGTTATCCTTAAAATAGACTTTGGCATAATAACAGGGCCCGCTCTCAGAAAATGGAAAAAGGGAGGAGTTGTGGGATAGGAGCGGAACGGAAGATGGGAGCACGGCTTTGGTGCCCTCATGTTTATAAGGCATGCCGGACATGTCTATTGTAAGAAAGGCGTGCCGATAGGTCTCTGCAAATACTGTTTGCTTTGGAAATGGCTTGCTTTTTCTTGAGAGGTAACATAGCACGTTAAGAACGAGAAATGTCTCTGATAGGAACCGTAGCAAGTTTGAGATTATAGCGGGAATATTGAGGGAGTTGCGCAGACCGAGTGGCAAGACGAATATTATGTCTCGCTGTAATATGAGTACCGCGCAGTCAGGGCAGTACTTGGGTTTTATGAGGTCGAATGATCTTATTCGGATAGATACGATTGCGGGAAGAGTAACGTATGAGAGGACGGAGGTTGGTCGAGAGTTTCTAGGATTGTATGACGAGATGGTCTTGTTACTCCATCCTGGCATTTCTGCGCCCTGTTTGCTCTAGCGATGAGAATCTGAGGATGGCTCTGTCCTATTTTGCTGCAAAGACTGTGGTTGCATTAAACTCTACGAAGAAATGAGATACAGGCGAATCAGCTTCGGCGTTCATTCAGCTCCTCTAGGATGCTTATTCATCCAGTCAAAAGCGAATGATTCCGCTTTCGGTTTAGTGGGATACTCCGGCGATATTTTTCTTCCTTCATCATCATTTCTTATCTTGGGAAACAGTAGCACTAGGTAGTGTTCTCCATACTGTTTCTTTGTAACAACAAGATTCTGTTCTGTTGTCGCATTTACGTATCCTCTCTGGTTGTCTATTCTTCTCCAGCCTTTTACTATTCTCACACAGATCGTTCCTCACACGCTAATCTCAAACTGCTATGCATGTTCGCAACTGCACTATGATCTCCAATGTTGCTGAGTGTTCCCTTCTTTCCGATGCTTAATTGCCTTTCACCTCTGAATGTGGAGGTTCGTGCGTTCTCGACTTGAATGGTGTCTCCTATGGAGATCAAGTCAATTTGTTCGTTCCACAAGCAAAGCTGGATGGTTCCAGTTTCATCCGCTATCAAAGCCTTAGCCACGCTGGCGTGGTTTCCAAACCTTGTGAAGACAAGTGTGGGCTTTGCGATTTCGACAACTCTAGCCTTGAGATTGACCTGTTTCATTCCAGTTCGCAAATCTCCGATGGGAAGAGAATGTGCTCCCTTATTTTTCTTGGCTAGATACCTGTGAACCATGTCATTTTTCATGAAATCTTTGATTGGGTGGCTCTGGTTCAAAAGAAATTCCATGGATACTGGAAATTGCGCAACGACTTTAGAGTCCTTCAGCATTAGAAGCATGGCTTTATCTTGTGTTTTGCCGCGGCACTCGATTGAAAGGCTCCCACATCTGGATTTCTGATTCTCTTCCGCTGAGATCAACGCGTAAAACAGTTCGTCAGGGTCAACTTCATATTTTACTGAAAGAAAAGCGAGGTATTCGCCGGCCGATACTTTCTTTCTCAAGGTTTTTTCACTCTTTCCGTGCTAATCCCATTTTAGAGGCTACTCTTGGGCGATTCTAAAGATCCTTCAGAAGGCTTGACAGCTGATCTTTCCTGTTGAAGTCTTTGTTCTTTTCCGCTTCCAATACGGCACGTTTCACCCAGCTTCTCAGTTCAGAATGATAATCCACTCCAAGCGGATGCTCTCTTTCCGCTCTGCTGATCCACGATTGGGCTGGTGTGCTTACCTGCTTATCTACTAATTCCATAGTTTTCACCTCATGTTCTTTCAGTAGAACGGTAAAGAAAAATGACAAAACTGGTTACAGTTACTTTTGTCAATATTCTTCTCTGCGAGAATTCTACCCGCTAATATAATGCACTTGGTGACATATTAAGGTATGTGAGGGCGTGCGCAACCGGAACATGCCTTCGGGGATCGCGCGGGCTCGTTTTTGGCCGATATGAAAGCCTTGCAGGGATGGTGAAGGTTATGGTTTAAAACTCGCGCTGTCTTCTTGTCTGCCTAAGTGGTGCTGATTTATGGGTCTTGTTGTGCTTTGTGACTTTGACGGCACAATAACGATGGTTGATACGGCTGAGTTTGTCTTGGCCAAATTTGCGGAGGGCGATTGGAGGGTTATTGGCAGGCAGTTTGAGCTTGGAGAGATAACGCTTGAGGAGTGTTTGAGGAGGGAGTTTAGGCTGGTGTATGTTTCCGAAAAGCAGATACTGGAGGCACTTGAAGGCGCTGTGCCTTTCCGTCCCCACTTCGACAAACTAGTGCAACACTGTAGCGACAATTCCGTCCCTCTAATAATCGTCAGCGCTGGGCTGGACTTCGTGATAGACCACTTCCTCAGGCTGAACGGCTGGCACAAGTCAGTGGCAACCTATATGGCGAAGACCCACATCACTGAAAACGGCATAGAATTCGCTTTTCCGCCGCTGTTCGACAAGGCCTCCGCCAACTTCAAGCAAGACCTAGTCAGACGTTACAAGAGCCAAGGCGACAAAGTGATTTACATAGGCGACGGCTCAGGAGACTTCGATGCAGCAAAGGAGGCAGACTGCGTCTTCGCAATCAGAGGCTCCAAGCTGGCAAGACTATGCCAGAAATACGAAATACCGTTCAAAACCATAACCGACTTTGAAGTAGTTGTTGGAATTTGCGAGGTCTAGGAAGATATGTCGCCCGAGCATTGTGTCGCTCAGTCGGATAGAACGCCAATTCGGAGAAGACATCATGAATGAAGTGGTCAGCTTGAAGGTCAAGATCAACAACACCGTTATCGAGCTTGTCGAGGGCGACATCACTGATTTGGATACCGACGCTATTGTTAATGCGGCTAATGTAGCGTTGCAGTTGGGTGCAGGCGTGGCCGGCGCGATTAGACAGAAGGGCGGGTCGAAGGTTCAAGAGGAATGCGACAGGATAGGTGGCACCTATGTGGGCGGAGCTGTAATCACATCTGGAGGCAGCTTGAAGACCAGATACGTGATTCACGCCGTCGGGCCTCGGCAGGGCGACGAACACGCGGACGAAAAGCTGAAAGACGCGACGTTGAATTCGCTGAAACTTGCGGACAAACATGGTTTGAGGAGCATTGCGTTTCCTGCCGTAAGCACAGGCATCTTCGGTTTCCCCAAGGTCAGGTGCGCTACTATAATGCTGTCAACCACTATCGCCTACTTGGAAGGCCCCACAAAACTGCAGAGAGTGGTCTACTGCCTCTACGACCACGACACACGCGAAATCTTCAAGCAAACACTCCAAATCCTGACGAACAGAAGGATGTAGCCTTCTAAGCTCACGAAAGGCTGGCATCTGGTTCAGGCAATGCCAAGATGCGAGTCTCGCGCCAAACAGGCTGAACTCGGATGCGGCCAGAATAAGCATGAATGGAGGACGCATGCAGAAGACTGCTTGGCGGGCAGTCAAAGTTTATAGATAGCATTCTACAATGAAAGCCCAGTGATTTCCACGAAGGACGTCCCGCTCAAGCTGCTATCTGAGCTGATGAAGAACAGTCGAAGAAGCGACAGAGAACTAGCGAAGGCCATCGGAGTCTCTCAGCCCACAGTCAGCAGGCTGATCAGCAAGCTGGAGAAAGAAGGCTTCATCAAGGAATACACGATGATACCTGACTTTCGCAAGCTTGGATACGAACTTGTGGCCTTGACATTTGTGAGGATCAGGCATCTCACCCCAGAAGAACTGAAAAAGGCGCGCCAAAGAACCAGAGAAGACATGAAGACAGCTCCACCCGAAATCGTCTGGTTCGAGAAAGGAATGGGGGCCGGATGCGACGGAGTACTAGCCTCATTCCACAAAGACTACGCCTCTTACCTCAAGCTTAGAGAGAGAATGAGGGGCTATTCCTTTGTTGAGTCCTGTGAGAGCTTCCTGATAAACCTGCAAGGCGAAATCCACTATCGACCTCTAACGTTCTCAACCCTAGCAGACCACATCCTAGGACCAGAAGAGAAAGAACCAGAATAACCAAGAAGGCCACAGGCCTCATCTTCTCAAACATAACCTGAAACAACCTCGGCCCACACTTCTTCCCATTAGGCTTGCTGGCCATACTCATGTGGCTAGACACCATGAAAAGAAAAGGCGTAACCATAAAGCTCAAAGACTACCTAAGTCGGATCAACACTATCCATCATAGAAGTCACCGTAGCATCAATCGTGCTGTGGATGGAACTGAACCTCCTAAACCTCCACCTCAACATCCCGAAACAAGAAACGCAAAAGACCTAGGGGATAGGCCTCGCATTGACTGAAAACCAGCGCGATAGCATGTTGAAAAAGGGTAGAGGGAGAGGGTGCCGAAAAAGTAGGCATCCTACCAGGACCTCCAAAACGCGACTATCACAACAAAGCCTCACGCGCAAGCCTAAGCACCGGTTGAAGGTTCTGTAAAGTCTTCGTCGGATTTTGTTCAGCAGTTTGTGCTGGGGCTATTTCTGCTCTTT
>CAZUFK010000087.1:0-4813 GCA_964619695.1 uncultured Candidatus Bathyarchaeia archaeon | reverse complement strand
TAGAGGGTTTACGGTACAGGGGACCCCTACCCCCCCGCCTAAGACCCACCGCAAACAAACCATTAAACTAGAACACTATAAAACTTTGCCTACGGTCAGCGCTCCCCAAACCGACACAAAAAGACAGCTACAGAACATTGCTTGTTGAAGGTGTTGGTTCTAGGAGTCGGAGGTATTTGCTGCCACGCCGTTCCCGGGATGATTGAAGCGTATTCGGGTTCTTGAGCAAGTCTTATATCGTGCTATATCATATATCTGACGTGGATATGTCCGCTCACGTACATACTGTACACGCGTAGGACACATATACACGGTGAAACGATGAAGACAACACACATCCTGCTCATTGCTATCCTAATCATAGTGCCGATCATGCCAGCCGTCACCACCACGGAGAACGGCGCAAAGAAGGAAAATGGCTACGAACATCTGTCCAGTCACCATTTTGTAATGCATCCTGACTCAGAAACTCGCCATGAGCTGTTGAAGTCTTACAGCCCTGACTTGCGCGTCTACACCACTCCAACAGTTGCGTCACCGAAGGCATCGCGTAGCCTTCTCAGCCACCTAAACTACGTCCCCGTCGAACGCGACCAAGGAAGCTGTGGCAACTGCTGGGTCTGGGCTGGCACGGGAATATTGGAGGTGACCCTCGACGTTGATGAAGGCATTTACGACCGCCTTTCTGTGCAATATTTCAACTCGAAATATAATGGCGGAACTGGTTCCAATTGGGCAGGCAACGGAGGCTGGCTGCCGGATTTCGCCGAGTTTTACGACAATGAAGGATTCGCCATACCTTGGTCCAACACAAACGCCTTCTATGCTGACGGCCACCAGACTGGCGCCGAAGGAACGAGTGTTCCCTGGCAGACCATAAGCACTGAACCAAACTACGCTATCGCTCATTGCACATCGGAGTCAATAGCGACCCACGGCGTAGGACAAAGCGCGGCAGTCAACAACATAAAAGAAGTCATCGATCAAGGCAGAGCCGTCTGGTTTGGATACTTTCTGGCAACTGAAGCCGACTGGAGCCAGTTCTTCAATTTCTGGGACTATCAGTCTGAAAACGCAATCTGGAACCCGGATTTCTCGTGCGGAAGCACTTGGAATTCTGGGGGAGGAGGTCACGCAGTTCTTTGCGTGGGCTACAATGATGAAGACCCCAACAACGCCTACTGGATCATGGTGAACAGCTGGGGCACCGCCTACGGGGGAAGACCCAACGGAATCTTCCGCCTGGACATGGACATGAACTACGACTGCTATTTCTACGATCCCTATCCATTGGGATACTACAGCCTCTACTGGCAGACCTTGGACGTCACGTATAGCATACAGCACGTCAGCCACAGTGTTAATCTGGCATCACAGGAAGACACCGGCGAGACCGCAAATCAAGGAACCATAACCTTTGACGGCGCCATGCACAGTCTGCCAGCCAGCGTTTCAAAGGAATCAGGAAACTACTCTGCCACGTACTCCGCAAGCGACGGCTACACGTTCGACCACTGGCAGACCACTGGCAACATCTCCGTGTCAAGTGCCACGAGCTACCTGACAACCGTCACCATCAGCGGAGGGGGAAACCTCGAAGCAGTATACAGGAAACTGACCGAGTCACTTCCAACCTTGGCTTCGATCGGACCCCAGCTCATCGCAGGCGAAAACAGCATCTATCTTATTTTCGCAGATCCAACGCGCATGACATCTATTTCCTCTTATGACGTCGCCTCGGGCGGAATTGTCTACGGGCTGTTCGACCACCCGCAAAACCAAGGATTCGATTCCAACCCTGCCTACGTGGTGCAGACTGGACTTGAGAAAGGGAAGCTTGCAGTGTCAAACAAGGCATTCCTGTTCTTTGGAGGGCCTTGTCCCCATTGGTGCGTCTCATACTATGAAAACGCTGGGCTCACACCCGTGAAATTCTACTATAACGTAGCCGCTGGCACATACAACTTCGTCACACAATCGGGAAATACCCTAGCCTCCATGTCAGCGACCGCGGACTACAACCACGAAGACATGTTTGCAGTAGAGGTGCTCCGAGACAGCAACAACAACACTATTTTCATATTCTATGGATTCAGCTGGAAAGGCACCTGGGCAGCCGGAATATACTTCCATGGATATCTGCAAAACCAAATATCCACCCTCACAAACAACTACTACGTCTACCACTGGTCAGACCTATCAGCTGATGGAGTACCTCAGCCAAACGAGATACACCAGGAATCCCCATAAACCAAATCTCAAAACGCATCCTAGCGTCGGTTCCTGCTTCTTCTTGGAAGCATGGCAAAGAGCAACTGGAATATAGAAAGCCGTAACACGCGCGGAACCGAAAGCAGTCGAACGTCAGCAGTCCGTCTGACTCGTTGTCAGGAGACCTCATTGCGCGTGTCATTCACGTCGGTTTGCCCCTCTTTGGTCTTCTTGCTCTTGTTGTACCTGTATTGATAGTAGCTGTAGAAACTCATCATTATGAAGAAGGCAACCACGAGCACGCTTCCATAGAATCTCGAAATTAGGTATCCGTACCAGTTTAGGCCTATGCTTCCGGCGAAGAGCAGCAGAAGACAGACGACGAGGCCGACTGGCCAGCGGTCAGGGTGATGATAGGGCTTCTTCCGGGTGATCGCTCTATACCAGAGATCGTAGACCAAGTAGACAATTACAGGCAACCCAGCTATCAGGCGTCCAGAGTCGTTGCCAAGGAGAAGGTTCAACAACCAAAGCAGAGCAAAAGGAAGCAACTGCGCACTGAAAACGGGACTCAGCTTCCACTCCAATCTCGTGAACTCGCAAGCACGCAGAAAATACACGATGGACAAAAGAGCATAATAGACCAATGCAAAGAAGACAACGAGATCGTCGATAAGAACTCCATCCATCAGCGAGCGCAACCGACTTTCGTATCCAACAGACACCGTATTATGTCTTTGGGGTCTGAACACTTTCTACTGCGGGGAGAAACCTCATGTTGTCGTGGGAATATGCAAGCGGGCTTGATATGTGTCTGAGATGAGCCTTCGCCTACGAGAAAAATCTAGAACGGCGCTTTCCACGAAACGTGGCTTTTCAGCCTGCTTATGTAGTTCAAGGCAACCCTGTACGAGGCTTCACCTTCCAGTTCGATCGTGAAAGGCACAGAGTAGTTTTTTCTCTTGGCCGTTGCGATGGCGTCTTCGAAATCCAGACGTCCAACGGTCGGAACTAGTCCTCCGGCTTGGAGTTTGC
Source organism: uncultured Candidatus Bathyarchaeia archaeon (assembly GCA_964619695.1). Classification (GTDB taxonomy): domain Archaea; phylum Thermoproteota; class Bathyarchaeia; order Bathyarchaeales; family Bathycorpusculaceae; genus DATKKK01. The sequence goes on along the minus strand of CAZUFK010000087.1, from coordinate 1,567 downwards.
CTTGCACGTGGATGTTGCTCACGTCTGTGAAATGTCCTGCGAAGGCGTTGAACTCGTCGTACATTGAGGCCCATTTGAGATCGAGCGTTTTGTGTCTGAAGCCCTGCATTATCTGGAAAGGCGTTTTTCCCACGTATCTTGTGGGCACGTTTTCGATGGACAACTCGATGTCTGGATAGGTTGTCTGGAACCTCCTGCAGATGGCTTCAAGGCCTGCGAGGTTGAAGGTCAGCTTCCAAGTGTCCCAGAAGTGGAAAACGCAGATCTTTGAGCCTACGGCCTTCGTGAAGCTGAGGCATTCGTCTGCAAGCTTGATCCCCCTGCTTGCCTTGTCCACGTCATCGGAGCACAGGTAGTTGCCAATGTCTCTGTTCGCGTGGACCGACACTATGGGAAAGCCCTGAGCCTTCAACGTTCTCGCAAGGTCGTCAGTGGCGTGCTTCTCGCAGTCTGGAGGCGCAGACGAAGGCGTCAGCGGAGGGCCATCGCTGTCCCACTCAGGCAACAGCACAAACTCGAAGCCGTCAACCCTCGACTCTTTCAAGAGCCGCCGCATCATCCTCAGCACGGACTCAAGCTCGTAGAACTGACGGCCTTCAAGCCTCGGCAGACAACCAGTCGATATCGAAACCTTGTTCATAGCGAATAGCTCTCTGAAAGGCCAAACGATTTAGCCCTTTTCATCAAGAAGCAGGTCAACCTTATTTTCTCCAAGCGCACAATAAGTGACCAGACGGAAACTGCCAGAGGAGTGGAATTGAAGAGGATAGGCATAGTCACAAGCGGTGGAGACGCGCCGGGCATGAACGCCGCTATCCGTGCGGTCACGCGTCTTGCTTTTTCGATGGGTTTTGAGGTTATAGGTTTTGAGAGAGGCTGGGAGGGCTTGCTGACTGACACATCTAGGCCTCTGACACCTCGTTCAGTGGGCGGCATAATCCAGCAGGGTGGCACGATGCTGCTGACTTCACGCTGTGAAGAGTTCAAGAAGGAGGAGGGCAGAAGGAAGGCGGCCGAAACGCTCGCCAAGAACAAGATCAACGGCCTCGCGGTCATCGGAGGCAACGGCTCCTTCCAAGGAGCCTATGAACTGAGCCAACAGACAAACACACAGCTCGTAGGCATACCCGCAACCATAGACAACGACGTCTATGGCACGGACGAGACCATAGGCTTCGACACGGCCGCCAACACGGCAGTCAACGCAATCGACAAGATACGGGACACGGCCATCTCTCACGAACGCATATTCATCGTTGAAGTCATGGGGCGAACCAGAGGATTTCTAGCCTCAACCGTGGGCCTGACCGTGGGCGCCGAAATAATCCTCGTCCCCGAAGTCAACTACAACAAAGAAGCCGTCCTCAGGACTCTGCGAGAGAACAGCGCAAAAGGCAAAAGGTCAGGCATAATCGTGGCCGCAGAAGGCGTCGGCGACACGCGCAGGCTTGCGGCAGAACTTGAAGAAGCCACAGGCTCAGAGGTCCGCCTCAGCATAATAGGCTACTCGCAAAGAGGCGGTAGCCCAACAGCAAGAAGCAGGCTTCTCGCAAACCTGTTCGCAAAC
>CAZUFK010000086.1:0-4859 GCA_964619695.1 uncultured Candidatus Bathyarchaeia archaeon | reverse complement strand
AACACCGCTGGTGACAAGCTTTCCGTTTTCAGTTTCAATATACCCAAGACATTCTCCGTTTTTTCTTATGGAGAATAAAACTTGGTCTTTTGAGAAATCAATAGCGTTCATAAGGAAATTGTTTTTAATAGTGAAGTGAATTATTTACAATTACAAAGGTACAATTTTCTTTTGAAATATTATAATTTTTCTTTAGATATTTTCTATTTATCCTTCAAATTTTTTATATTCCTTTACTGCTTTATTTATAAGCTTTATTAGTTGTTTCAAGGTGTCAAGATCTAAAACAATGTGACTATAATCTTCAGTATTAATTGTTATATTACCGCAATCATCAATATCACAATCAAATATATCAAGTTCTAAATCTACAATTTTTGTAGAACATGAAAGATACTTTTCATCTTCAAAAGTTTCTATTGATTTTATTAGTTGTAAATTTTCTGAGTAAATTTGTGTTTCGATATTCATAAGATTAAGTTTTAAATTGATAAAAAAAGGGGCAAAGTCCAAAGGGAATATTGCCCCAAATTCACTATTAAAATACTACCAAGAAGAATGATATTCAAAATCTACATCGAAATCTTTCTCTTCAACATCCGCAATAGCTTCGGTCAACATCTTTATGGTGTCCTCAAGGTCACTATAATAATATTCACCATATTCAGTACCACCAAAGAAGAACCCTTCTTGAGTTGGCAAATTTGCTTCGCTAAATGCTTCATCTTTTTTCTCAAGAACCTGTTCACAAAGTTCAATTAGTTCTTTAAGTTGTGAGGTTGAAACATCGTAATTTCCGCAATCATCTTCGCCACCTTGACAATTTTCAACGAACCACGCATGAATGTGGTTTGCTTTTCGCCAGTACGCTGCTTCCTCAAGAATGTAAGATACTTTCTTTGGATTGATTTTAATTTCCTTGTCACCGATTTTTACATCAATTTTAAGGTCAACATTACGATGCTGATAGTTAGCACCAATGTAAGTCTTTTTGCTCAAATACATATCAAGTCCCATAGTCTTAAAAAATTAATAAGTGAATGAATTATTTAATAATGTCCTACAAAGATACAAAAGAAATTCCAAACTTCCAAATAAAATTCAGAATTTCTTTTGAAATATTTTAACATTCGTTTATTCGCACCAATTCGGTTGTAATAATTTCAGCAAGGTTATCAATTTGTTCAACCACTTCAAAGGGAGGAAAAAAAGGACTACCGCCCATTTCAGCTAATTCAGAAGCAATAGCTTCAAAAACGTCACCACTATAAACTTTCTCTTGAATGCTATCATCAGCATCAATATACATTTCTCTTCCCTCTAATAGCTTAATAACGCCTTTAAGCAGGGATTGTTTTGGGATTTCTGTTACAGAAATAACTGAAAAGCTTTCTTTAGTGAACATAGGTTATATTTTATTTAGTGAATTACAATACTACAAAGATACAAAAGAAATTTGAAACTTCCAAATAAAATAACAAATTTCTTTTGAAATAATTTACCAAGCGTAACTTTCAACCTTTTCAATTTTATCATCAATTTTTTCGGTCAATTCATCAAAGTAAACATTGTCCATAGAATGAACCAAGTTACCTCTTGTACTAATCAAGTGAACCTCATAGGTATCGTCCCAATTAAGTACAATCAGAACATAACCTTTGTGTCTTCTTGCATTGACTTTAAAAGCCATACCTTTGCAGCAGTCAGGAATGCCGTTCAACACTCCCCAATTTTTTGCACCCCAAGACAATACTTTCCAAGTGAGTTCAGAGTTCATTCTCATTTGAGCAATTGTTTCATTGGCATTAAATTCTCTTTTCAAAAGAGTGTTCATTAAATCAATAACTTTGCTTGTCATAATGGTATATTTTATTAGTAAATTAATGTCCAACAAAGATACAAAAGAAATTTGACATTTCCAAATAAATTACCAACTTTCTTTTGAAATAATTTTAAATATAATATCGCAGGGTTTTTACTTCCTTTTTAATCTCCTTCTCAAAAGAAGTACCTTTAGCACTATATTGAGTGCTTTCACTTTCAAGCAATGCAGTCAAAATTACTTTGGGTAATATCATTGGAGATATTTTTTCATTCCAATTTTCTATGTCCAATACCCCACAATTCAATGCTGTTGTCAGTTTTTTAACCATACATTCTTTTGAAAATTCAAGCATTTCAATTACCAATGCTTCAATCTTTTCTTTTTTCTCTTGAGTTGTCATAGTGAATTTATTTAATAGTGAATTGATAAATTTTATTTTATTGAAAGATTATTAAGAATGCTTTTGCTGCCAGTACATATTTTTCAGCGTACAAGTCAGCATTTTTGAGGTTCTTTTTTATTTGTTCAATGTAGTTTTGCTTTAGGCTATCACTACTTAGCTGGTATTGAATAACACTTTGTTCAAGTAGCTGTATTGCTTCTGCTGCCACTATTGGACAGGTTGATTTTTTTTTAATCCAATTTGCAGGTGTCATAATATTAGTGTTTTATTAGTGAGTAATTTAATGTCCAACAAAGGTATGAAAAACTTTTGACAATTTCAACTTTCTTTTGAAATATTTTTTGAAATAATTTACAACCAAGTTTGTTTTGTTATTTTTTTCTTTCCATTTACTTTTTCCCAACGTTCAAACCATTCCCCCCATTCACCCCTGCGTGAGCGTGTAATTTCAACAGTATTATCTGTTGAATTGTCCAAATATCTTTGCAGGTTTTGTTTTACTTTCTCATAAGTATTAACATAGCCTTGAGCAAGCCAATTCCCATAGGTATCAAAATAAGGTTTCAGTCCAAGTCTTTCAGCAATATATTTATCGCTAATTTTAATTGTGACATACGGCTTCATAAGAATATAAGTTTAATTAGTGAGTAATTTAATGTCCAACAAAGATACAAAAGAAATTTCAAATATCCAAATGTTTTTTAAAATTTCTTTTGAAATAATTTATTCTTTTATTCTAACTATTGTATAAGGTTGTGTCCAAATATTTGAACATCGTTCAACATACTTTTTAGCTGCACTTATACTTTCAAAAACTCCCATGTCGTGTTGTTTATATGAACCATGAAATATCAATTTGCATTTTACTTTTTTCATAATAGTATAAAATTTATTAGTGAATTGAAATATGAGCTTTAGCGAATTAATGTCCAACAAAGATACAAAAGAAATTTCAAATATCCAAATGTTTTTTAAAATTTCTTTTGAAATAATTTTAAATTTCAACTTTTACAGGTCTGTAACCATAGTTCATAATTATCAGTCCAATTTCATAATCAGCTTGCTTTTCGGTCAAAGGAACTTTGTTAAGCTGAACATCTTTGAAGAACAAATTAAATTTTTTCATAGTGTTTTAATTTTCTATTGAAACATATAGTGTGCTATAACCCTTAATGACTACCTTTGAAATTTTGCTGTTCATAACATTGACTTTATAAAAGTTCAAAATTTCATGTCCATAATACTTTCTAATATCGCTTGAGCTGTAATCTTTGCAGTGTTCAACACAATCATTAGGAAACTGTTTTAAGTGTCCAATAATCGCTTTTTTAATAGCTTCCTTGTTGAACCTTTCAAATGAAGCAATCATTGTTTCAGAATCCATTGAAAATAGGTAGTGAGCCATAATAGTATAAGTTAGTAGTGAATAATAATGTCCTACAAAGGTATGAAAAACTTTTGACAATTTCAACTTTCTTTTGAAATAATTTTTGTCCAAATGAAAGTTTTTTTTTGGTCCTGCACCTGGATGATCCCAGGTGCATTGTCCAAAACTTATTTTCTCACATCGCAGCAGACATCGCTTCGTACATTTCCTTTGTCACAATGAAGCTATTGTCCGATTGGTTTTTTGAAACTTTTTTCAAGTTCAAACCTAAGACTTGTTTTTCATTAAGAAAGGTCAAATCAGTTTCATCGCCATTGGCAACTTCGTAACCGAAAAACGTTTCGGGGAATTGCCCTCCAAAGGAACCAAGATTAAATACTACAGCTATCTTTTGTCCAATTGACAAAGCATACATAGCTGTAGCAATATTGTTATGTTCGTCTGTATTGGCATAGCTGAAAGTAACATCATAGTTAGCATACATCTTTGCATTGTCCAATTGCTTTTGCATCTTAGTATAGTCATAGAACTGTACATCAGAATGAATGTCCAATATTGACTTTCCGTTGAACTTAAAATAGTTCATATTCAAGTCAGACGTGCCGTTCAAACGAACTGCAAAGTTTTTGCCCTGCTGAACTGACAATGCTTTTGCAGCACTAATTTCAGCATTGAGCCAAGACATAAAAAAGTTACGGTTAAAAAAGAATAACCAAGTTTTTTTGAGCCTTGCCCAATTGATTGAATTGATTTTTGTTCCCTCAACAATCATTTTTGCCCTACCTGAACTTACAAGACAAGCATCTTTGCAGCCAGTTGTGGCTTGTGGGCAAATATTGAAACCTGACATATCAGCAGCAGCAAGATACAATACTAAGGTATTATAATCTTTTTTCTCACCTTTGACTATCTTTGCAGAACTATTGATGCCTGCAAGATATTTAAACTTAGTTAGCTTTTGAGCATTGCCTATTGTCGTAAATTCAGCACCTTCAACGTTTTTCAACATTGAATATACGTCTTTCATTTTTGAAAGATAGTCAGATTTTGATGCAGATACAGCAGCAACAGAACCAGCAATTTTTCTAAGGAAATTTTCCATAAATAGCGAATTAAAAAAAGTGAAATAATAATAAGTACAAAGATAATCAAAAGTTTTAGAACTACAAATTATTTCAAAAGAAAATTTAAAATATTTTTTGTAGCCTCGACTACCTTTGCATTTTATCTTGTCACAAAGATAT
>CAZUFK010000085.1:0-4963 GCA_964619695.1 uncultured Candidatus Bathyarchaeia archaeon | reverse complement strand
TGGATTGAATGCGTATAATTCAATTAAGTAATTGCGCAACCCAAAAAGAGAAAGACAGCTGAATGCTAGACTGGTCATTGGAAAGGATAATTAATATATTGTTTAGGTGGTAAATATTATCGGGAAATAAATGTATAGTATAGTATAGAGATTCATTTTTAAGTAATTGCTTTCAAAGATACATTAACATTCGTAAGTTCGGTTTATTCTAAATAAACTTTAAAAGAAACCCCTCTTTTATCAGATTTGAAAGCAAGTGTGGAGAAATGGCTTTTGACTGAGAAGAAAGACTACCTTGGAACCGCAAAGAAGCAGATGCGCCTTTCAGAAAAGATTTTAGCGGAGCTTCCGGGATTCCGAGGCTACAAAGAGAAAGAGTTGCGCAGGGAATCCGACAAGCTCATCAGAAACCACCTGTACCGAAAGCTTACAGGAGCCAGAAACGACGTTAAGGACGTTTTCCAGAAGCTTTCTGACCGCCGCTCGCTCGACGTTCTAAGTGATATGGATAGGCTCGTTGCGAAGTTTGATCGTGTGACGGAGAAGGTTAATCATGCTTCCTATGGTTATTCAGGCTTTTTCGATGTGATCAAGGTTCAGGAGGAGGCTCTTGACAGAATGATCGACTTTGACAACCAGATGGTCGATGAGGCTGCGAAAGTGGTTGGCGAGGCGGCCGCGTTCAAGGCGGAAATCCTGAAACAGAAATACGACAAAGCAAAAGACAGCGTTCAAAGCCTCACGGACGCACTGGACGCTTTTGAAGAAGCGTTTGACAGCAGACAAGAAGTAATATTGGGAGCGAGTTGACATGCCGCAAGTTATCGAATGGAAGAATCCAGGCGCAGAAGACATTCTGTGGCGCTATCCTGACGAGGAGATCGTCTGGGGTGCGCAGCTAATAGTGCACGAGTATGAGGTTGCAGTGTTCTTCAGAGACGGCAAGGCCTATGACGTTTTCAACGCGGGAAGACACCAGCTGACCACGCTGAACCTGCCGCTGCTGACGGGTTTGCTTTCGCGTCTTGCAGGCTTCAAAGAGAAACCGTTCAAGGCCAACGTAATATTCATTTCCACCAAAGTATTCGCAGGCAAATACGGCACACAAGCCCAGACCACCGAGCTAGCACCGCTCAAAGTGCACGGCTCGTTCTGGTTCAAAGTGGAAAGCCCCCAGCTGTTCGTGAACGAAGTGGTTGGCGGGCAGAACGCCTACTCAACTGAAGACGTGAACAACTACTTGCGAGGCTTTCTCAACGAGAAGCTCATTGACGAGCTTTCGCATTACGATCTGCTGACAGTGTTCACAAGGCTGGACGAGACATCGGTGCTTGTCAAAAACGCCATATTGGACTACTTCAAGCGCGCGGGATTGGAGCTGACAGACCTGCGTTTCGAAGGAATTGACACGACGCCTGAGTATCGCGAACGCTTGTTCTGGCTGAGGACGGGCAAAGCCGCGCCTGAAGAAGTGTTGCGAATGGAAACCGTCAAGAAGGCAGCTGAGGAACTTGGCAAATCGTCAGGCGCAGGTCTAGGCACAGGTATGGTGCTCATACCGCAGATCATGACGCCCACAGGTCCAGCACAGGCGCCCGCAGCAGCCCTCGTAATCTGTCCAAAGTGTAACGCGAAAATTCCAGCCACGTCAAAGTTCTGTCCCGAATGCGGGACCTCAATAACGCCTCCTGCAAGGGAAACCATCAGCTGTCCTAAATGCGGCAAAACCATACCGTCTTCTTCGAAGTTCTGTCCTGACTGCGGCGAGAAAATCCAGTAACGCGAGGCTTGAGAGATGGCGAATTCAGCGAACAGAAATCTGCTGTCAATAGGCGTCTTCCTGATAATCGTCGTCGTTTCGGTCATGCTTGCCTCATTGAATGTCTTTGCTTGGGGGATTGTGCCTCCTTTGATGATTGCGCTGTGCGGCTGCTGGTTGCTGGTGCTTGCAGGGATGCAGTCTTCCAGTCCTGAGAAGTACGGGCGAAGCGCGATGAGCCTTCTAGGGTGGGGCGTGCTGTTCATTGCGGTGGGTGGGGCGCTGTTCGTGGCAGGCTTCGGCTTGATCTACTCATTCGCGATAGTGCTACTGGCGCTGGCTGCTCTGGCGATTTTCGCAGCTTTCAGAAGAAAATAGCCTCATTTCCTCTCTAAACCTTTTTCTATTCTAGTTTGGTATTTGCTAGGTGAGGTTGTATTTGCGTGAGTGATACGGTTATCGGTCACGGCACATGGTATGACAAGATGGCTGCGAGGATCGTGGTTCGTGAGCGGAAGCTGGGCAGAAGCCTTGATCTGATCAAGACGGAGATGGGCATCGCGGCTTCTGGGCTTCCACATGTAGGCAACTTGAGCGATGCGGCTAGGTCTTTCGCGGTGACGCTGGCACTGCGTGAGCAGGGTTACAAGTCGGAGCTTGTGGCCTACGCAGATGACAAGGACGGGTTGCGGAAGGTTCCCGCAGGAATGCCTGAGGCGCTGGACCAATACTTGGGGAAGCCCGTGACGGATATTCCAGACATTTTCGGGTGTCACAAGAGCTACGGTGAGCACATGATACTGTTGCTCAGAGAGGCCATGGACAGGTGCGGAATCGATTACAAGTTCATGTCAGCCACCGAGGTGTACCGAAGCGGCCTGCTCAACGAAGAGATACGGACGGTCCTCTCAAATGCGAAGAAGATCGGCGAGATCATGAAGGAGGAAGTTGGACAGGAGAAGTTTCTGGAGGCGCTGCCTTACTTCGCGGTTTGCGAGAACTGCGGACGCATATACACCACGAAGGCCTATGACTTTCTGCCCAAGGAAGACAAGGTTCTGTACTCATGCGAGGGCATGGAGGTCAAGGGCAAGTGGCTTGAAGGCTGCGGCCACAAGGGCGAAAGAAGCATCAAAGAAGGCGAAGGCAAACTGGCCTGGAAAGGCGAATTCGCCGTCCGCTGGAAAGCCCTCGACATAAGGTTCGAAGCCTTCGGTAAAGAAGTCGCCGACTCCGTACGCGTCAACGACCGCATATGCCGCGAGATCCTCGAGTGGGAGCCTCCTTCGCACGCGAAGTACGAGCTGTTTCTGGACAAGAGCGGCAAGCGCATGTCCAAGTCCGCTGGTATCGTATTCACGCCTCAGACTTGGTTCAAGTATGGTTCACCTGCCTCGCTGATGCTGTTGCTGCTGAAACGCTTTGTGGGCACGCGGGCGTTGGACGTGACGGATGTGCCTTTCTACATGAACGAGCTGGGCGAGCTGCAGGACATCTACTTCGGCAAGACACAGGTCAAGAACGAGAAGGAGCTGCTCAAGCTCAGAGGGCTATACGAGTACTGCTGGGCCATGAAGCCTCCTATGGGGCCTGAGACGCACGTGCCCTACAATCTCATGGCCTACATTGTGAAGATGGCGCCGAAAGGCAACGAAGAACAATACATAACCGAAACCCTCCGCAGATATGGGTACGTCCGCAGGGACCAGACACTCGACGAAGGCATCAGAAGGCAGATCGAGTACGCCTCCAACTGGATAAAGGACTTTGAGGAAATCAAGGAAACCACCGTAAACCTGACGAGCGAAGAGAGAAACGCCGTAAACGAGTTGCTGGAAGTCCTCAAAATGGAAAACGACCCAGAGAAGGTACAGAACGCGATCTTCAACACGGCAAAGAAGCAAGGCCTGCAGCCTGGGAGCTTCTTCAAAACGCTGTACACGATCCTCGTAGGCGCACCACAAGGGCCTCGGCTCGGGCCGTACATACTCGCCATGGGTAGCCAAAACGTCATAGACGCCCTGCGGAGAACGTTAGGGCAAAGCGAAACGCAAGGATGAGTTGATGCGCCATCGTGATGACGGGCTGTCTTCCATGCTTGGTGGGCTGACAATCTGAGCTGGGCTGGGCTTGACTGCTTTTCATGTGCTCTGTCATTCCATTTACACGTCGAACGTGTCCGCAGACATGTTCTAATTGGGGCAAACCAAGATCCTTGATGATCAACTCTTTAAACCGTGAACATATAGAAGATCCTAGTTGCCTTCAAGAAGCAGAAGAGACTTGAGCCAAGAAGGAAATCCAGCCTCAGGTGCGGAGGGGTTAAGCAAGAAGCTTGATCAGATAATCCGCCGGCTTGACCTTCTTGAAAAGCTTATTCTGGAAAAGCCAGAGTATGAAGGTTTGGCCGCGGCGTTGCAGTTGACGAGGGTAGGCATTGGTATGTATGGCGAACCCTTGAAGGTTGCCTCTCGCTTGAAGAGTGCGGAGAAATACATGCGTCAGAAGGCGATTGCGCAAGATGAGATTTCGAGGTGTGTGGTTCAAGCGGTGGCCGTGAAGGGAGCCATGAACATATCGGCCATCACTCGGCAGGTGGCGACGATGAGGGGGAAAGCCAGCAGGCGCATAGTGCGCGGCAGAGTGGAAAAGCTGGTAAAGCAGGGTATCTTGCTGAAGACAGAAGGTCAAGTTCCCGTCTACAGTCTGGCTGGAGAGACTGACCAGTAGGCTGGTCACTTTTGCGCAGAACACCTAACTAGAGTGACCACACTCTTGCTGTTTTGAGGTGAAGTATATGAAGCACGAAGGGTTGTTTCATGGAAAGGTGATGCCTCGTCTGTTCGGCTCATTGCGAGACGCGTTTGCGGTGTCGCATGTGGCTGAAGGCTTCGCTTGCCAGTTGGCAGCAAGAGAGATTAATATAGATGAAGCGAAGGCAAGAACAGACATGGTAAGGGCAGAGGCTGCTCAAGTCCCGTCGCGCTTGACGTCCGCGTGAGGCGTTCGGAGGTGAAAGCATGATTGACAGAGAAGAGAAGAGTTCGAAGAAGGAGGCAGAGGAGGTCAAAGAGATCCTAAACGTGGTCTCCTCCGAGGTTCCAGCCATGATAAAGAGCATACTGGCAACAGTCTTCTCCCCAGCAGACGGGAAAAAGATGGAGAGAGGTTCTCCATCATACGACAAATAACTGAAAAACGGCG
>CAZUFK010000084.1:0-5056 GCA_964619695.1 uncultured Candidatus Bathyarchaeia archaeon | reverse complement strand
GTTCACGAATGAGAAGAAAGTATTCGCGAAGGTTTGCTGGCCGAACCCGAAGATCGCCGTGAAGGCTGCTGAGAGATTCAGCCGTTGCTGGGAAAGCGAGATAGATTTTGCTCGATCCTGCGTGTATGATCGAGGCTTAGTCTTCGGCGCGCCTCATTCAGATGCCGACCTCAAGCCGCATACGGGCATGCCCAATGAGGAGAAGGAGAGGTTCGAGAAGACGTTCAAGGAAATGGAGTCGACTGACCCGCTGAAGTATGCCCAGATCGCCTACTGGTTTGGCCTGCTTAATCAACCTGTCCCGCAGTTGAACCTGCGGCTGTTGGGCGTTGAGGAAACGGCGTCTGACAGGGTGTATGCGGCTTGGATGCTTTCGAGGATCGCGAACATCCCCCTTGCCGAGGCCTTCGGCAGCAAGCGCGTCAGTGACTGGATCAGGCCCATGATACACACGTATCTCAGGAAGAATGGGATCCTCATCCCGACCGAAGAGGAGCTGAGAAGAGGCAAGCCCGCGCATTGCGTGACGGGAGCCCTGACGGTTGCGCCTAAGGCAGGAGTCTATTTCAACACGACGGTCTGTGACTTCGAAAGCCTGTACCCAAGCTGCATCGACAGCTTCAACCTGTCCTACGAAACCGTCGACTGCCCCCACGCGGAATGCGCAAGCAACCGAATCTCGGACATCGAAACCCCCGTTTGCATGAAGCGCCGAGGCTTCTACGCCATACTGATCGGCGCCCTGAAGGAGCTACGCATCAAGATCTTCAAACCAGCCTCAAAAGACACTTCACTGCCTGAAGAGGAGCGGAAAATCGCAGAAGCAGCCGCAAAACTACTAAAGCTCGTGCTCGTCTCAAGCTACGGTGTGACGGTCAGGATTCGAGGCGTGGCCTGCCCGCCGCTTGCTGAAGCAATCACCGGCTATGGACGCTACATCCTGAGAGAAAGCTGGAAAATGGCAGAGGAACACGGTCTGAGACCGTTGTATGGCGATACCGACTCGCTGTTCTTGGACAATCCCACAGTGGAGCAGGTTGAATGGTTAATCAAAGCTGTCAAGGAGCGGTTTCGGCTGGATTTAGCTGTGGATAAGCATTACAGCATGTGTGTCTTGCCTAAGGCCAAGAAGGCCTACTTCGGGATACTCTCTGACGGAACACCTGATATCAAAGGCGTTACGGCGGCAAAATCCAACGCGCCAGCCTACGTAACGAATGTCTTCAAACAGTGCGTGGCCGAGCTTTCTGTCGTTCGAGATCAGGAAGGTTATGAACAGGTCAAGAAGAGAATTGGAGAGATTGTCGATGAAGCTGTGGCAGATTTGGAGAGTAGGCGCGTCAAACTGGAGGATCTGGTCTACAGCGTGAAGCTTTACTTTGACCCCAACGAGAAGATCGGTGACATGAAGGCGGTACATCAGCCCTATCAATGTGCCTTGCAGCTCATTGAGGCAGGCAGAAAACTGAGCAGGGGCGACACGGTGTCATTCATCAAGGTGAAACCCTTCAAATACAACGACAGAACCTTCTCAGTCAAGCCTGCAGAGTCCGTCTCCAGCACCGCCGAGATAAACGCCAACGACTACGTCAGAAACCTTCTGACCGCATTGAACCAGACCTTCGAACCTATGGGTATCCTACTGGGCATTGAAAGAAACACTCAAATTTCAAAGTGGCTTTGAGGTTGGAGCGCAGATATGCCTTGTTGAAAAATCTATATGTAGTGGATTAGCGTTAATGGTCTCCAAAATGGTTGGTGTGACGGTTGGTTGAGTCGACTGTAGAAGACAAGAGAATAGCCCTCGATGAGGCGGTGAAGCTTGTTCCGGATGGTTCTCACCTTTTCTGGGGTGGGTTCGGTTTTCAGCGTCCTCCGATGGCGTTTGCACATGAGCTTGTCAGGCAGAACAAGCGTAACTTGACGATCTATACTTGCGGTTCCGAGATGGATATTGACATACTTTCTGGGGCCAGGGTGGTTTCGCGTTTTGAGCTTGCGTTTTTCGCGATTGAGGGCATTGGTTTGGTGCCTAACATTCAGAGGAGAATTCGCGAGGGCGTCATTGAATTCGAGGATTATTCGAACTTGGCTATGGCTTTGCGTTTTCTGGGCGGCGCTTTGGGCGTGCCTTTTATGCCGTTGAAGAGCATGTTGGGAACCGACCTCCTGGCCAAGCATCGATTCAGGCAAAAGAAGGCCGTAGTTATTGACTGCCCATTCACAGGGGAAAAGGTGGTTTTGGTTCCCTCGGTTCGTCCTGACTTCAGTATAGTGCATGCTCAGCGAGTGGATAGAGAAGGTAACGTGCAGATAGACGGCATCAGAGGAGAGGACATCGAAGGTGCAAGAGCAGGCAAGAAAGTCATCGTCCTGGCGGAGGAGATCGTGGACACTGAGCTGATCCGTAGCCAGCCAGACCAGACGGTGATACCTAACATCTACGTGCACCACGTAGTGGAATGCCCTTGGGGTTCGTACCCGATGATGGTTTACAACTATTACGATTATGACATGGAGCACGTGCGAATGTACTATGACCAGTGCAAGACTGAAGAAGGCTGGCAAAAATACTGCGAAGAATACATAACAGGCGTGAATAACCGCCTAGGGTTCCTTAATAAGATAGGCATAGAACGCCTAATGAAGCTGAAAGCGAGAAAACCGCTACCATACTAGAAGGAGGAAAGAGACGTGAGCAAGAAATACGCGGAACCAGACGAATTCAACACCTTGGAACTTATGGCTGTGTGCGGTGCCAGACAGATAAAGAATGACGAAGTCGTCTTCATAGGCACAGGCCTACCGCTGATTGCGGCCATGTTGGCCAAGAAGACTCATGCGCCTCGGGCGAAGATCGTCTACGAGGCAGGCTTCATCGACTCGAATGCGAAGGAAATCGCATTGTCGATTGCCGATTCGAGGCTTGGATACCGTGCCTCGGGAGCAATCGGCCTCATCGAGACGCTGGGGCTGATGTTGCAGGGTGGACACGTTGACTTGGGCTTCGTTGGCGCCGCGCAGATTGACGAGTACGGTAACATCAATACTACGTATATTGGCAGTTTTGAGAAGCCGACGGTTAGGCTTCCGGGCAGCGGAGGCGGCAACGACATCATCTCGTCAGCCAAACGCATCGTAGTCATCATGACTCATGAGAAACGCAAGATGGTGAAAAAGCTCGACTATCTGACGAGCCCAGGGTTTCTGGATGGCCCTGGGGCTCGGGAGAAGGCGGGCTTGCGTGGCGGAGGCCCGTCGCTGGTGGTCACGAATCTTTGCCAGATGGATTTCGACCCTGAAACGAAGAGAATAAGATTGGCCACGGTGCATCCCGGCGTCACGGCGCAGCAGGTTGTAGAGAACTCGGGCTTCGATCTCATCGTGCCCAAGAAGGTGCCTGAGACTGAGCCTCCGACGTGCGAGGAGCTTGTGTTGCTGAGGGCGATCGATCCGAACGGAATTTACATTCCTAAGTCTAAGTAGCTGTGGGCGGCTGTGGCTGGGGAAGCTTGGGCTTCTGCCTTGTGACCTGTTCGACGAGTTTCCAGAATTCTTCCTCACTCAGGCCTCTCCGCAGCTCCCTCATGAGTTTCTTGATTTGGTAGAAGGTCATTTGGGCTTCGCCTTTGTCTTGGCTTTCATGAACCCCTCTTAGTCTTCTGGCTATTTCCTCTATCTGCATGGGTGTGGCTTTGATCTCGGCCTGCTGGAGCCTGCTTTCGATGACTCGTTTGCTGGTCTGCCTGCCCAGGTAGAATTCGGTTTGCCTTCCGACTATTTCGGGCGGAAAAGGCTCGTATAGTAGTGGATGGTCAAGCATGGCTTGGATGTGCTCGTCAACCTCGTGCGCGAAGGCATTCTCGCCTATTATCGGCTTGTGGTGCTGCACGGGCATTGCGAAGGTCTTCTCAGCTATCTGCAGGAGCCTGTAAATCTTGTTCAAGTCCACTCCGGTGTCCACGTCATAGAGCAGTTCTAGGGCGGCAACGACTTCCTCTAGAGGTGCGCCACCTGCTCTTTCCCCGAACCCGGCCACGCAGGTGTGCACGTAGGATACGCCTTCTTCGACGGCGGCCAGCGTGTTGGCTGTCGCCATGCCGAAGTCGTTGTGGCAGTGGACGCCAAGGGGAACCTCCTTCTTTACGGCCTGAAACAGCTCTTCTCTGACGCGTGAGAAAAGATACCGCATTGACAGAGGCCTGAGGAAGCCAACCGTGTCGGCGATCACCAGTCGGTTCGCTCCTGCCTTCACTGCCGCGGCGAATATCTGTACGATGTCCTCCAGCGGAGTTCTCGACCCGTCCTCCAGGACGAAGTCAGCCTTCGCGCCGTGTTTTCTGGCGTATTCGATGCATTCGACGGTCTGCTTCAGGGATTGTTCCTTGGTCATTTTGAGTCTATACTGTAGGTTCAGGCCGTTGAAGGCCGTGAATATGGGGATTTCGCGTATGCCGCATTCCAGGCAGGCGTCTATGTCGCTTTTGATCGCGCGTGCCGACGCGACGATGCTTGCCTGCTGGAAGCCCTCGTTCGCAATGCGCTTCACGCTGTTCTTCTCGTCCTCAGACAACGCGGGAAAGCCCACGTTTATGATGGAGACGCCTATTTCGTCCAGCATCTTTGCAAGCTTGACCTTCTCAACGTAGGTCAGGAACACGGTTGGCGTCTGCACTCCTTCGCGTAGTGTCTCGTCCCAGATGAAGACTCTGTCGGGAAGCTTCGGAGGCAAATTTCTTCTTAAACGATTGTAGTTCGCTATTAGCCCCTGAGCCTCAAGTTTCTTGAAGATCGATTTTCTCAAGAGAGCACACGCCTTCCCACAACCCAGACAAGAGCATACACCCTTATCCCACCGTCAATATATAAGAATTCACAACAAACCTGCACAACCGCCGAAAACAGCCTGAAGAGACCGTTCATTCTACCTCATTGGACTATTGCAAGACGAGTTGAGGTTTCTGAGGAAACAAGATGGGTTGTTGGTAAGCCTTCAGGCCTAGCCATCAAGCATGTTCATTAGGTTTGTGCCTTGTTCCAGTACTCATCTAAGGTA
>CAZUFK010000083.1:0-5316 GCA_964619695.1 uncultured Candidatus Bathyarchaeia archaeon | reverse complement strand
ATGATGTTGGCAGTTTTCTTTATGGCGAGTGTTGGAATTGGTATGTGGCAATCTCGTAGAATGAAAACGATGGTACTTTGTAAATATAATTCACGAAGTAAGCAGACCTTTGAGAAATTAGTCAGTGAAAAACCTGGCTATGTTGTATTTGAAGGTAAAAGATTCAAACTATTACCTTTATGTGGTATGCAGAAATATTATGATAAGGGATTAAGTTCATTTTTCCCGACCAAGATTACAGCTTATGATTTCAGATGGAACTCCGATTTACCAATTGACCCGAATACTGGCGACCCCGTAATGTTGACACCGGAGAATATGGCGAGACTAAATCAAGAACAAGCTCTTGGTGCGTATGCCGGAAGTAACGATGCACAATTGAGAAGTGGTAAATCTAAGGCAGGTGGCATGGATAAGTGGATGCCGTTCATTATGATAGGACTCGCTATTGCAGTAGGGTATTTAATCTACACAAATTACCAAGATGCTAAAAACGCTAAAGTTACTCAACAGGCAATCATAGATATATACAATACTTTTAACCACATGGGACAGCCAGTAATTCCAGTAAAATGAGGTTTTTATGGCAGAAGATGAATTTAACAAATTAGCCACAGACGAACCGGATAGAGGCGACGAGTTAGAAGAAGAAGTAGACGTTCCTAGTTATCGGTCTGCTACTGAAGCGGAGAATATGTCTCCCAATGATTCCGACCTTGAATCTATCCTAAAAAAGTTATTCCCTAGTTTTGATGATGAGGATATTCAAAAAGTTTCTCAAGTAATTATGTTGGGTCGGGTATTTCCTGATAATTTCTCTAACAAAGTTTATTTGATTGTGACCGCTATCGCATTAAAACATTATAACGACCCGAAATTTGACGTTATTTTAACAATGATGCAGATTGAAGGTCTATGCCAGATTGGACTTGAAGGAAAAGGGCGAGTCGAAGCGGTGATAGTTTCCGGTAATACAAAGGAACAGGCAGAACAAGAATCTAATAAAATGGGGAACTTCTAATGGTAGTAGCCGAAAGGGCAGAGATTGATAGGTTAAAACCGTTATCTTACGCTAAGGTCACGATTATAGACGGCGATCAAGGTAGCGGAAAATCAATGTCTGCGGTTGCTTTCGGTGTAGATGTTACCCATGAAAAAATGACCTCGATTAGATTAGCAGATAATACGATGGTCAAATCCCGCCCATTCTTAAACAAACAAGGCTATCCGGTGATTGGATATGCAAAGATTTGGCTACCTAATCAACAACCTAAGATAATGAAAATCCCCCCGAAGTCTTGTATCTTTGCCGAAGGTGTCAAGATTATCTATAACGGTCATTTATGGGGAATCCATTATCTCCACATGGAATTAGTTGATATTATTAGGCATTTAAGTAAGGATGACCCGATTCTTAAAGATTGTCTTTTAATTATAGACGAAGCCTACATTGGGGCTGACAGGCGTGAAGGTTTAAGTCCTTTAGTAAGAGTTTTATCCAAATTAAGCAAGCAATTGAGAAAACGCCACGTCCATTTAGTTATGTGTACGCCGGATAGTTCAGAATTGGATTTAAGATTCCAGAAAATAGAAGTTGAGCATATCGCTTGCAGTTATGATGAAACTTCGGATACAGTGACAAAATTCATTAGAAACCGTAAGAAATATAAGAGGTTACGAGAAGTGGAATATTCCGGCTATCCTTATAGAAAATATTATGATACCGATGAAATATTTGAAATCCCTGAGATACAATTGAATAGAGCCTTAGCGATGGCAGGGATGAGAGAGGACGAATGAAAAGGTTACTTTTATTAATACCTATTTTACTTTTATTAACAAGTTGTACTCATCCTGCCTATAAAGATGAAGTATTTTTCGGTGATGTTTATAGTCATGGGGTGTTATTGACTCCAGGTGGAGTTAGCCAATCAGATTTTAATACGGCATTAGGATTGAAACAGGATACATCTGAAAAAGGCGATGCGAATGGATATGCAGAATTAGACTCTAATACTTTAGTACCAACTTCTCAATTGGGAACCGGAACAGCCGATGATACAGTATTTTTAAGGGGAGATCAGACTTGGGCAACGATTGAAATGTTAGAAGGAATGGAATCGCTTGAAGAATTAGACCCCTTATGGACAAATTCAGCATCTTATCTTATAAGTGCTGGAGATATATTAAATTGGAACTCTAAATTATCCAATGAAACTGACCCGATTGTTAAAGCAGTCAATGGAATAGTTAAGAGTAATGGGACAACAATTTCTGCTGCTACTGCTGGAACGGACTATTTAACGGTCAGTTACACATTACAAGCTAGGGCTGCTAGCCAATCGACAACAACTGATGGGCAAACAATATATTGGGGTTCAATGCTTGTTGCACCTAGCACAACGGCGGATAGGTGGAGAATTTATATTCCTCAGACTGGTAAAATTGTAGCTGCTTATATTTATTCTTATTCGGGAACAGCCGGAAGTGCTGAAAACTGGTCAATGTATATTAGGTTAAATAATACTTCGGATACTTTAATTCAAACTCTAGGGGTAAATACCAAAGATAGAGTTTGGTCTAATACATCATTAAACATATCAGTATCCGCAGGGAACTATATCGAGATTAAAGAAATATTACCAACTTGGGCAACGAATCCGGCAACCGTAACGAGAACGGCAGTAATTTATATAAAGGGGTGATACTATGACATTAGCTTTTATTTTTGCTCTGTGTGTGTTTTTCACAATTCTAGCTCTGGTTAAACCGGAAGTAATGTGGGGGATTTTAGCGGCTGTCAGTTGGATGATGATGTTCTGGTGGACGAGGGATAATCTCTTAACAGGGATTGTGCTTGGAGATTTGGGAGACACCGGAATCATTAGTATCTGTATTGGTGCTTCAACCGCCATATTACTTTATACTATCGTTCGAGATAATAAACGCCGGAAAATCGAAAGAGGCGAACTTGACGAAAAGGGTAGACCTATCGAAACAAAAGAAACCGGAACAAGAGAAAACTCCGACGATTATTACGAGAGACTAAATAGAATTACGCATCCGAAAAAATGAGCATTGAGATCGTGGCATTGACTTCTAAAGGTGAGGCTCTAAGTCACAGCGTAAGGCACTCGTCGGACGTTGGTTGGCGAGCAATTTACTTTTTGAGGAGAATGGGGAATCGGTCAACTTTCGATAGAATCTGCAATATGTGTTATGGGGGTGATGTTCAACTAACAAAACACACCGTCGCTAATTTAAAAGCTAAAGGTATAGTGGTAGGAGAATAGGATGTTTAAGAATCCATTTAAGCAAGAACCTACACTTGAGGAACTACAGGAAAAACAGGAACGCCGGACGATTGAACTTGACATTATGAACAAGGAAACCATGATTAAGAAACTTGAGGCTCAAGGTAAGCATTGGAAAGAGTTTTCTAATAACGGGAAAAAATCTGGAATATCATGGGAGAAAATCAAAGCCTTTTTGAAAGGGGCTAGAGGTGGTAAGAAATGAGCATAGTCAGAGCAGAATCGCCTCATGTCGTGAGAATCGGGTTAAAATTATTTTTTGCCCGATTATTTTTACCACAGGATAAGTACAATAAATACGTTTATAACCAATCTTGTACCATAGACAGATTAGCTTTTCCGGCTTATGCTGAAACTTTAATTGAATGTTTGAAACTAACAAAGAAAAAGAGTTCCAATTATAAAAATTCCGATACCGAATCAGGTGTGATCGTCGCCGCATACCCTATTTTTAGACCTTATTATAAGATGGTTTACGACCAGGTAAGAAAACATCGTGGTAAATGCGGATTAATACAATGATAAAAAAGTATTCCCGATTCTTAAAATTCGCCGTTGTAGGTGGTTCGGGTGCGTTAATTACTTTTGGTATTACCTATGCTTTAACAGAATGGTTACACTGGTACTATCTGTTAAGTATGGTAGTTGCCGTCGCCGTTGCTACAATCTGGAATTATAATTTTAATTTATACTGGACATTCAAAGTTCTTGTTGATTACAAATCCGCAAGTTACGAATGGGAAGCATTTTATAATGGCAATCCTATTCAAAAATGGTGGAAACAATCAATCGCTAAAACCGTCTGGAATTGGCTGCCACCGAATAACGAAACTTTACTCGATGTAGGATGCGGTTCTAGTCCGATTATTTCTAAGTATAAATTCTCTACCGGAGTAGAAACTAATTTAGATAAGATTCAATTCATGCGTCAAAAGATGCCTCAAGGAAACTTCTCTTGCAATATGCCAACGGTTCAATATCATAACGTAATCTGTATAGAATTATTAGAACACTTAGAGCATCCAGAAGAAACAGTTGAGCAAATATCTAAGATAGTAAGACAGTTTGGTAAGGTAATTATCGGCACGCCGGATTATAAAAAACCGCTATGGCATCTAGCCGAGAAGTTTACACCTTATAAAGAAGATCACATTACAAAATTAGACAAGGTTTCACTTGAAAAACTTTGCGGTAAATATCACCTATATCCGGTCAAATATAAATATATCGCCGGATGCGATCTCGTCGAAATGTTTGAAAAGAGGTAGCCATGTCCTTCATCCGTAAATATTGGCTGGAAATATTAACCATCGGTTTAATCGGTGGTGTTTTACTTTTATTATGCGCCCCGAACATGACATGGGCGAATACTGATAGCGATGGTATTCATTACACATATTCTAGTCAGTGGCTATATCCGAGCCATAAGGGAAGTGCGCCATTATATCTTTTGCTAGGGAATCTGTTTTTAAGAATCCCGATAGGTACTGAATTTTGGAGAATGGCTTTAATCTCTGTTATTTCAGGAACCATCGCTTCTCTATTTATTCTCTTAATCATCAAACACAAAACAAATAATAAATGGTTTTCGATAATTGGTGCTTTAGTTTATGGTGGTTCGGCTCTCGCAATAAGCCAGAATACCATCGTAGAGGCTTACCCATTAGTTACAGCAGTTTGTCTTGGAGTTTTCTACTTCTGTCTGAAAAAGAAATGGCTAACCGCTTCAATATTAATTGGCGTGGCTGGCGCAATTCATCCAACTTCGATGTTGGTTATCATTCCACTTTTAATTGCTTACAGAAAAGATTTGATTACTTGGCGAAGATTTGGTGTGATGGCGATATTCGTTCTTTTCTATTTGTATGTGCCATTGACGAATAGACATCCGTATATGTGGGGAACGCCCAATTCAAGCGGTGGTGGATTGGGATTTATTTCTGATAGTCTTGATACCGCTATCATGCTGACAGGCAAACTAGCGATTTACGATCTTCCCAAG
>CAZUFK010000082.1:2811-5518 GCA_964619695.1 uncultured Candidatus Bathyarchaeia archaeon | reverse complement strand
TGTCGGTTCTTTCCCATGTGAAGTCTGGATCGTCTCTTCCGAAATGCCCAAACACGGCCGCTTTCCTGTATATTGGTCTAAGCAGATTCAAATGAGTTATGATTGCCTTGGGTCTCATATCAAAGTGCTTTTTCACTAACTCGAGAATTTTCTCATCAGGCATCTTCCCCGTGCCAAACGTATTAACCATTACGGAAATAGGTTGCGCTATGCCGATTGCATATGATATTTGGACCTCGCATTGGTCCGCTAAGCCTGCTGCAACAACATTTTTGGCAATATACCTTGCCATGTAACAGCCTGACCTGTCAACTTTTGACGGGTCTTTTCCAGAAAAACATCCTCCCCCGTGACTCCCAACGCCTCCGTAGGTGTCGACGATGATTTTTCTTCCAGTGAGGCCTGAATCTGCCAGAGTTCCTCCAATCACGAACCTTCCTGTCCCATTAATGTAGTATTTCGTTTCACTGTCTAGCATGTTCGAAGGTATGACCTTTTTTATGACTTGGGTTTCTATGTCTTTCCTCATTTTCTCTCTATCAACGTCTTCAACGTGCTGAGTAGCTATCACGACAGCGGTCACTCTTTTCGGTTTTCCTTCGACGTATTCGACGGTGACCTGTGATTTGCCGTCTGGTCTCAGATACGGTAGGACCCCGTTCTTCCTGCATTCAGAGAGTCTCTTTACGAGTTTGTGTGCAAGCACTATTGGCAGAGGCATCAATTCCTTCGTCTCATTTGTAGCATAGCCGAACACCATTCCCTGGTCTCCAGCTCCTTGCTCATGCGTTTCAGTTTCATTGACTCCCACCGCAATGTCTGGGGACTGTTCTGTCACCGAAACCAGCACGCCACAGGTTTCCCAATCCATTCCGTCCTTGGCGTTATCCAGCCCTATTTCCTTCAACGTTTTTCTGACGATGCTGGGGATGTCTACGTAGCAAGAGGTTGTGATTTGGCCAGTGACTATCACGTTCCCCTGCATTACCAGCGTTTCACAGTCAACTCTTGCCTTAGGATCCTTGCCCAGGACATCATCCAGTACAGCATCAGATATTTGGTCTGCGACTTTGTCTGGATGGCCTTCTGCCACAGATTCTGAACTAAACAGATATGTTCCTTTGTTTATCATGGGAACCCTTCAGTCGGATTTGTTGTATGCGGTTCTAATGATTTCGAGCTTTTCTTAAGAAGCTTTCTCAATCCTTTGCATCTTTCAACCGAAGCGCATTTAGCGCATGCGCAATTGCTCCGACTGGAAGACAGACATCCAGTTTAGGATTCCTGGCAAGTCCACAACTTGCCCACCAAACAGCGCTTTTACCAGCTTCACAAATACAGATTCAAAGAAACAATATACCCAGTTGCCAAAATGAGATCTGCTCTTTCTAAGCGCGCGCCAATCTGAGAGAGGAAGGCAGAAAAATCCTATTTGTCTGCAGAAGGAAAACGAGCAGCTAGCTACTCCCGATTTCTTCATCAATACTCTTTCCAAGTCTTCCAAAGGACAAGGCTTTCTCACTCTTGGCCGCCGCCAAGCAACCTTTGGTCAAGTCTTCAACTGTGGATTCTAAGAGTATCATGAATTGTGTGCTGGCGAACTCTCGTCCTGGGTCTTCTTTCTTGCCATAGACTAAGGATAGGAGCTCTTCTATCATTTGATCCAGTCCATAGAGTTTTACATGAAGTAGCTCGTGAACAACTAGCTCTTCCAACTCTTCTGGCCTCTCACATTTTGGGGTATGATTGACGAGGAGGACAGCTTTCTTGTCGTCCAAATCGATTTTTATGTCTCCGGACTTTCTCCACCTAGTCTTGACAATCCTTATCGCTATGTCCCAATCCCTTAGCCTTAGAACATCTTGCCACTTCTTTAGGTACTCCTCTATCTCTTTTTCGCTAGTCCTGATCATATTGATTCCTGCCCTCTACTAAGCACGCGCTCTTCATGAAGTCTTCTTAAGTAAAGCGCAGATCATTTATACTCTTCTGGTTTCTGCTTAAGAAGAGTCTACTACACGCGCGCGCTCCCCTAAGCTATTCTCCCTAGAAAGTGCGTGCTTTCGCGCGCGTTGCTTCTCCTTGGCTGGTTTCTCTTCTGGTTTTTGCTCTGGAAGATTCTTGACAAGGCTTATAGCCTAGATAGTTGGCGCGACGCTCTCGGTAATCAAATATGAATGCCCAAAAAGTGTTGGATCTCAAACGTTCTTTTGACATCAAGTTGGTGAATGGCCAAAGTCCTCCTCGCGCGCGGATGCGGACACACGGAACCCACGGATTAGGTCTTTCCTGCAAAAGGAGGACGATTCCGATTCTCATCAATTAATGTCGCCCTCTCTACTGCTTTCAGCTTGGTTTCCTCTGATAACTCTATGCCAAGAAAACCTTCAACTGTGCAGAAGACAAGCTCAACGATTTTCGTCTCTGGCTCAGAAGGGTCGCTCGAATGAACGAGTTCCTCAAAGTAGCTAACGCAGAGGTCAGCTATTGACAAAGGCACAAGCTTGTTTCCGAAATGGGACTGAACGTTTATGTGGATAATGTCGTGGCCTAGGACGATCCTGTTGAGGCAGTCGATAAAAGCGCGCGCTCCTTTTATGCTTAATGCCGATGCCCCGAAGGCAGATGCCCTTTTCAAAGAGTCTTCTTCAGTAGAATGTAAATCATTTATAGTGATTGAAGCTAAATAGCAGTCCTGTGTGATGGT
>CAZUFK010000082.1:0-2711 GCA_964619695.1 uncultured Candidatus Bathyarchaeia archaeon | reverse complement strand
TAGAATGTAAATCATTTATAGTGATTGAAGCTAAATAGCAGTCCTGTGTGATGGTGTATGCTTGTTTCGAATCGGGATTTGCTTGTGCCCGCGAATCGTGGCGGTTACGCTGTGGGCGCGTTTAATGTGAATGATCTTGAGGCGGTTTTGGCGGTTGCGGAGGCTGCGGTTGACGAGCGTTCGCCTGCGATCGTGGCGGTTACGCCTAGCGCCATCAAATACGCTGGCCTAGTTTATCTACCGAAGATCGTTCGAACCGCCGCCGAAAGCAGCTCAGTGCCGATGAGCCTGCACTTGGATCACGGCGAGGACTTCGAAACGGCCTCGAAGTGCGTTGGCGCCGGGTTCACATCGGTCATGATTGACGGCTCGCACTTGAGCTTCGAGGATAATGTTGCTTTGACGAAGAGAGTGGTGGACGTGGCGCATCCGAAGGGCGTCTCGGTTGAGGCTGAGCTTGGCAGACTTGCAGGCGTGGAGGAAAAGACGGTTGAAGAGAAGGAAGCCATATTGACAGATCCCAACGTGGCTAAGGAGTTCGTGGATCGAACAGGCGTGGACGCTCTTGCGGTTGCGGTGGGCACGTCGCACGGAGCCTACAAGTTTAAGGCGGAAGCCAAGCTTGACTTTGACAGGCTGAAGGCTATACGAAGCAAAGTGGATTTGCCTTTGGTGTTGCATGGAGCCTCAAGCGTGCCAGACTGGATCATCGAGAAGGCTACAAAGTACGGCGCGAAACTCGAAGGCGCGAAAGGCATTCCCGAAGATCACATCAAAAAAGCCATCTCATTGGGCATCGCAAAGATAAACATCGACACAGACCTGCGCCTGGCGTTCACGGCCGCCGTGCGCGAGGTCCTGACGAATTCGCCGAAGGAGTTCGACCCTAGGAAGATTCTGGGGCCGGCGAAGGATGCCATGAAAGAGGTTGTTAAGGGGAAGATGCGTCTATTTGGCAGTTCTGGAAAGGCGTAGCGCGAGGCTGGTTTCTTGAAGGTTGGCGTACTAAGCGGAGGCGGCGATGCGCCTGGAATCAACGCGGTGATCAGGGCCATCGTCCGTAAGGGCATCCAGAATTACCATTACGAGATCGTGGGTATGAAGGACGGGTGGCATGGGCTTCTTGAGAACGATTTCGTTCCTTTGGACTTGAGGGCTGCGTCGGGCATTCTTCCGCGCGGAGGTTCGATTCTGGGCACTTCAAGAACGAACCCCTTCAAACACGAGAAGGAACCCGGGAAAGTGCTGCAGAACGCCAAGAAAGCAGGCATAGGAGCCGTCATCGCTATTGGCGGCGACGACACGTTGAGTGTGGCCTACCGGATGGGGGAGCTTGGACTCAAGTGCGTGGGCGTGCCGAAGACGATTGACAATGATTTGGTGGGCACTGACTACACGTTTGGCTTCAACACGGCGGTGGCGATCGCCACTGAGGCGCTGGACAGGCTGCACACGACGGCGGAGACGCATCACAGGGTCATGATTCTCGAGGTCATGGGCAGGTACACGGGCTGGATTGCGCTGGAGGCGGGGCTTGCAGGAGGCGCTGACACTATACTGATTCCTGAGAAGCCATTTGACATAAAGGAGATTTGCAGATACATCAAACGCAGGCAGACAAAGGGCAGAAACTTCAGCATAATCGTCGTCGCGGAAGGCGCCAAACCTAAAGGCGGGAAGGAAGTGGTGTACAGCGAAAGCGTAGACGAGTTCGGCCACATCCGCCTGGGCGGCATCGGCTACTATCTAGGAAAAGAGATTGAGAAGTGCCTACGTATTGAGACTCGCGTCGTTGTTCTGGGGCATCTCCAGCGAGGAGGCTCGCCGACGGCCTTCGACAGGATACTGGCCACAAGATACGGCATAGGAGCCATCGACCTCGTCCACCAGAAGAAATTCGGGTACATGGTCGCCGTCAGAGGAAACAAGCTTGTCCCGGTTCCGCTGAAAGACGTCATAGGCAAGCGCAAGGCTGTTGATATGGAGCTGTACAAGATAGCCAGCGTATTCTTCGGATAGAAACCGAACATTGATCACGCCCGTGTGATGATGAGTTGAGGCCAGAGCCTAACGGATCTACCGATCAAGAATCGCTTGCGGCAAAGAGGCGGAAGAAGGCAATCGTGTCAGCATCGCTCGGACTGTTCCTTGGCGCAGCCTCCGTTGTGTTTGGGGCCGCGGACCTGGCTGCTCTGTGGCCGTATTATGGCGAGGTGCTGGGGTGGGGGATTTGGCTTTTCCCTTGCGGTCTGGTGATTGTCTGGGCCAGTCGAATGGTTTTTGTAGGGAAGGCTTGGTGGGGAGGATAGCTCATCTTCTTGGCCGGGTTGATTGATGGTCCGCTACTCGTGCTGCTGTTCTTGCCTGGCGTAAGTGTGGCGCTTTCGGTTTATCTGCCTCTGCTCATAGGCTGGGGCTGGCCGGGTGCCTGCTTCAAGCTTGCACTAGACAGCCGAGAGCCGCAGCTAGCGAGTGCCTAGGTCGCTAAGGCTTTTGCCAGTTCGATAAGGCTCAGGTCTAGGGGTTTCTTTGTTCGGCATGACTCTTCGAGGCTCAAGTTTGTGACCTTGCATTTTCGGAGCCCGACGGCTCTGTTTCCCTTTCCCTTTTCCAGCAATTCGACGGCTTCGTTTGCGAACAGGTTTGCGAGAAGCCTGCTTCTTGCTGTTGGGCTGCCGCCTCTTTGCGAGTAGCCTATTATGCTGAGGCGG
>CAZUFK010000081.1:0-5603 GCA_964619695.1 uncultured Candidatus Bathyarchaeia archaeon | reverse complement strand
TGCATACCCGCGTGCTACAAGAAATGTTCTATAGAATGCAGGGCGTGCTTGCAAGAGGCAAAAATAGAAGAAAACTTTGTGGTTGGCCTATTTCGCTCTTTTCCTTTTCACTGCGAACAGGCCTAGTCCTAGGAGTGCCGCTGCCGATGCCCCGAGCGTGCCGACAAACGGTAAGTCAGGCACAACAAGGAACGACGTAGCCTTGATCTTTATGACGTCTTCTATGCCCTCTTTTGTTTTGCCATCAGCACCTTGAAACAGCGCCTGTACTCCCCAATCTCCTTGCTCAGTAGGGGCGTTAGCAGAGCTGAAAGTGTAGACTGTCTTTCCTTCGTATTCGCCGTCTGCAGTCCTCGTGTTGTCGACAACCTCCCAGATTAGACCGCCATTCGGGTTTTTCCACAGGAAGGTGACTCGATCAACAGTTTCGTCTGTCGTCATTGCTGTAACAGTCACCATACTGCCAGGTGGAACGTCTTTCCCGTGCCAGTCGCTTGTAACTGCATATCCTGAACCCAGAGAATTCCCAGCTATAGCAGAACCTACCAGCGCAGCAAAGCCTATCACAATAAATACCCAAGATATCTTTCTCATCCTTATCTCCTCCAAAAGTGGGCCATTTCCTTTCTTATATACTTAGAGGAAAAGAGTTATAGAAGAAAGCTCTATTTGTGCGCGTGGGCGCGCGCTGATTTTTCACTTTCAACCAGTCCTATCTGCAGCCTCCTCTCCCTCTCTAATAAGACCAGTGCGTGGGGCAAGATTTTAACTTGAGAAAGATCAAATGAGGCTCTGAGAGGATAGTGGATGTCATCGTTGACAGATGCGTTGAGACGTAGTAGCGAGGCACTGAAGCTCGGTGCCTCGTCGCGGGTCTCGGACTACGAGCAGCGGTTTTCGTCACTCAAGAATCTTTATGGTGATCTGCTTGCGGATCTAGTGAGAGCAGATTTCGGCCGCAGCAGGGTATACGAAACTGCAATACAGTTTTTTGGCGATTCGACCGTGCGCTTTGCTGGCGTGGACGGAACCATGTATTCGAGGCCCATGTTTGACATGGTGATCTTCTTCGGCGGTGCCTACGCCTCCACGGGTACTGTGACCTTCACAGAAGACGGCGAAGTGCACGTTGAGTATGATAAGAAAACGCTGAAGCAGAACGCCGGCATCTCAAGCGTGGTTCCCGTCTACATAAGCGAAGTTGCCGACATCGCCAAGGACCTGCCCCCCGAGAAGCAACCCCTCACCGACGAAGCCATCGCAAACAACTCAATGATCTCCAACTCGATCATGACTCTTGCAGAATACTATCTTGCCTACAAACTAGCCACCGACCCATCGCAGAAGACTGGCATAATCCTGATGGACAGAAGCCTATCCATCGAAAGGGCCAGCCTCCTCTACGACACATCAGATCGCGAAAACTGGAAGGCAAAGGCCAACATCATAGGCTACGAAGCCGACGGCCAGACAGTCGACATCAACGACCTGACCCTGGCGAGACAATGCATATGCAATGCAGCTCTAAACCTGCCGCCTCCCAGAGCCGACTACTTGAGATACGCGATAGTCCAAGCAGTCAAGACAAAAGGACCCCTGAAAGAAGGCCCCCTTCTGGCCGAGCTTGACATTTCAGACGAGAAGAGGACGAAAAGGACCAGACGCTACATCAAACGCTGGGTCGAAGAAGGCGTACTCACGGAAACAGACGGAGAATACTCCCTGAACGACAAATACGTGACCTCATGGAAGCGCATCAAGAAGATGATGACAACTGTCGGCGACAGAATCTTCATCAACCAAGAAGCGCAAGCGAACACGAACGTTATGAAGATCGCAAAGGAGGGCAAAGAACACTGGCTCACAACAATCGACATTGCCTTCTTAACACTCTTCACGCTGCACATGCTCATGGAAGAGTGCTGGAAGAGACGAATACTGCTCATAGGAATTACGAAGGACACAGCCGCACGAGATTTCAAACGCCAACTGATCCCGATAATGCACAGCGAAGGCCTGCTGAAGACAGCGATTTCACGCGAGACGTTCGAAAAGCTGCCTGACACCGACCGCATGATCCTGCAGTCTGCAAGCCTGTTCAATCTCGACAAGATGAAGCCTCCATGGAGCCTGATCGAGTACGATTCAGCCTTCAGAACCATGATTCCCGACAGGAAAGGCCGCAAAGGCTACGTTTCAGGCGCCATCAAGAACAAGATAGGCCTCGAAAGAACGTTTGTCAAAACCTACGTGCAGCTAAGCCAAGCCAAGAGTGACCCGATGCTGCGCAGCAACGTGCTGCTGATTGACAGACTAGTCTATCCCGAATACGATTGCGCAGCGGAGAATGTTGTGAAGTTTCGGAATGAGCTGAGTGACGGGGCGAAGGAACCTGTTGAAGCGGTTCTTTTCACGGACAGGAACGTGCCTAACAAGCTTCAAGATCTGGTGATGGGCATTCTGACGGCCATGGCGCCTTCAAGCATTCCCGAGGCTTTCGGCCACAACAAACCCCTGTTCATAGCCGACAAAATCGCCAAATGGAACTACAGCCAGTTCAAATGCATCGTAGACACGACCGCAGGCTGGATACTCAATAACCATAAATTGAGAAGGTTCATATTCTACATGAGCACGTTCCGCGAGAGGAGAGCATCAATTGAAGCTGCAAGAAGAGAGTAAACTGCACAATTCATGCTTCACCGACTTTGAAGGCAAGTTCAAGGCAAGACTAGCCGCTGTCATTCCAAGGTTTTTCGGAGGCGGAGAAGACACGAAAGTGGCAGGCACAAGCGCACGCTACCAATGCCGAGTGAAGATTGAGTATCAGAAGGATTTGATGGGGCTGCTGGAGGAGGGCATGCTGCTTGCGACTAGGAATTTCAAACAGGTAGAACAGGACAAAGAGCGTTTCACACTCATGGAGGTCAGCCGCGTCTGGCCCGAGCACTTCGGCCTAAGGGGCCTCTCGGACCACGGATACTATCCGATGCAGTTCGAAATCATCGAGCAGTCCGAGGACGACTGGCAGACCGACGACACTTCGACGATGATGATTCAGATGGACGCGATTCCAATCAACTATGACTTGGTGCTGGATGAGAAGTGCGGTTTCAGTTTCGTGAAGGGCTTCTCCTACCCAGTCGCGGGGAGTCCCTGCTACGTTCTGAACGGCGAAATGATCAATCGCATGTACAACCAGAAGATTGCGGAGAAGTACGGCATAGACACTTCGAAGACCGTTGAGGATGCGCGTGAGGACATGCGGCTGGGTTTGATCAAGATGTTTGAGGCCAGCAAGACGGCGATACCGATCTACGTGGACTTCGAGAAGCTCGTGCGCTACCACTTCGGCGTTTTCGCCTTCACAGGCGGAGGAAAAAGCAACCTCATGTCCAACATCCTCAGAAGGCTCATGCTACACACAGACAACACAAAGATCGTGGTCTTCGACTTGAGCTGCGAGTACACTTTTCTGCTGCTGGACGTCTTGGCTGATCCTGATGTTGGTGCGAAGGTGGTTATGGAGCATCGGATTGATTCGGTGGAGCAGCTCTTCAATTCGGTGGTCAAGCCCAGAGAGTACGAGACTGACGAGCGCACCAAGCGCGGGCTGAAGCAGATCATGGATCAGGGCAAGCTGGCTTACTACACGAAGCCGAGGCAGCAGGTGCCCACGTATGCCCAGTTTGTGGATGAGGTTGACAGTCAAAGAGCCGGCAACATAGACAAGCCGCACTACGTGAATGCCATTGACAAGATTCACGATGCGATATTGCAGTACGTGGAGGAGCACGGCCTCAGCGAAAACCAGCAAGTGAGCGAAGACTTCGTCAACTACATCGACGGAGTGGCCACCGACACAGTGGAGCAGTTCAAGGTCCACGACAAAAGCGGACTATACGCATGGGCTACGACGCGAAGCACAGTCATCGACACAATCAGAAAAGGCAAAAAGGCCGAAGAAGAAGACACCAGCGCTCTGACAGCAGAGAAGATACGCGAGCTACTAGAAGACGAAACCACCAAACTCGTGTGTATCTCGATTTCTGATCCGTATTCGATTAAGGAGCTGGCCATAGATCTAACGCGAGACCTGCTTATCCGAAGGAAACGGAAGTTCACGGTTAAGCCTTACATTTTGATTGTGTTTGACGAAGCTCAGGAGTTTATGCCCAGCGGTGGTTCAGGCTTGGAAGCCAAATGCTCCGCACATGTCGAAACCCTGCTCAGACAGGGAAGAAAATACGGCCTAGGCGTGTGCATAGCCACACAACGCATAGCTTACCTGAACACGAACGCTTTGCAGCAGCTTCACACGTATTTTGTGGGCACGTTGCCGAGGCCATACGATCGCCAGCTCGTGAGCGAGACGTTCATGATCGATAAGGGGATTTTGGAGAAGACACTGGAGTTTGCGCCGGGCGAGTGGTTGCTGTCAAGCTACATAGCCACAGGCATGGAAAACGTGCCCATATTCATAAAAGCAGACAACGCCGAAAACCAAATAGAAAAACACCTAGCACGAGACGTATGAAAGCCACCACTTCTTCGGTTTCCGCAAGGCTGGAGCAGGCCGCCACTGCTGCACAAGATGAACTATCAAATGAAAAGTGCAAAGCGAAAACTGTTTGTACGCGCTATTTTAGCTGTTTGAGGGCTTCCTTCACTATCGTCGGCAGGTTGTAACGCAGGAATTTCTTCACGGATTCAGGCGGATTCCTTTCAACGAGACCGTGCAAGACAGCATCAACAAGCATATAACCCTGATTTTCCTTGTAAAACGGATGACAAAGATCGTCAACCAAACGGTTAAGCTCACCCGTCGTATATGGCTCGCTCCTCTTCTTCCTGACTTTGCTCGCAGAGTTCATTTCTTCACCCCCTCTCAACCCAACGTCTCAACGAATAGATCTGTAGCCGCATTTGCCGCAAACAAAGACTGATCGCATCCCGCCTCGGGGTCCAGCCTTTATTTTGCCTGCCGCATGCATCGTATTGTGAAGACAACGCGGACACTTCTTTCCCATTTTTTTTACACCTCCATTAACGTATAACAAATCAGTGTACACATCATTAGGCGTCATTTTTCGCATCCTTGCTGAAGCATTGCCTGCTTTAGGCCCTCTTTTGCGAGTTCGATCAGAACCGGAATCTTGTAGGCGATAATCGTTATGAGATTGAATTCTCTTGCGTGGATACCCTGATCCGGTATGACTGTTGAATTTGGATAGTTGAGTTCACACCAGGTTTGAGCTCTGTCTAGGAGGTCCACCATGAATGTCACCGGAATCTTCCTTAGGTATTCGAGCGATCTCAGCATTCCGACAAGCGCAAGGCCTGGTCCTAGAGCTTCCTCCGCTGCTGCTTTGCGGATTTCAAGCTCGGTCGTTTCCTTTAGCTTGGCCTTATATGTCTCTGTAGCCTGCTTGATCTGAGAATCCATGGTGAAAAGGGATTCAGTGATGCGCACTGCAAGCTTCTCTGCAGTCTGGCTCATCCGGTCACTCGATTGTTGCGCGGCGTTGGCAATCGTTTGGGAAGAAAAGATCCGGACGTCTTCAATGGCTTTTAACGTAAATTCTTTTGCTGTGTTGAGTTCA
>CAZUFK010000080.1:0-5652 GCA_964619695.1 uncultured Candidatus Bathyarchaeia archaeon | reverse complement strand
CTACACGCTTGTTGTATTTTAGGCCCATATCCTTCATAGTCTTGTAAGCATCCCAGGAGAAACCTGACTTATGAGGAATGAGGAACGCTGCACCCTGTGGATATTGCTTAAATAATTCTGCATTTTGTTCTACAAATGCACCGGACTCTTCAGCGTACTTAATAATAGCAACTGTCTTCTTTTCAGATTCAGGTACTGTAAATGGAATTTGATTAGGAAATAACTCCACCCATTTAGCCATAGCTGCATCGTAATCACCAGGATATTCATCAAGTAGATTGTTCCAAGCCTGCTTAAAGTTAGCACGGTTGTTATCTTTAATCCACTTAGCCATATCAGCCTTGAGTTCTACCTGTGGTGAGGCTGGTGCAAAGAATCCATAGATGAATCTAGTACCAAGAATTGAAAGTGTAGTGTTCTTAATCTTTTGACGGTAGACTTCTTGCTCCTGAATTGTAGGAGGAATCAGGTTTCCTAATTCATCATACTTTTCTGGCAGTCCATTACCGGAAGCTTCTAAGTATGTAACTGCTTTACGCCAGGCACTAGCATATTGTGAGTCTCTATCATCTGTACTCATAGTCTCGTATATACGATTAATGTGAGCAGGTAAAAATGCAGACACATAAGAACGATCTACGGCGTACTTTCCTAGTCCTACCTGCGTAATTGTATCGGCAGCACCTGGTGCTCCTAAGATATCTACCAAGTTAGATAGAGTCTTGATGGAAATACCTGCTAATGGACCATTAAATGTAGGTAGGATAGAATCCTGGTTCAAGGATGGCGTAAGCATTTTAACTGATCCACCAAATTGAACTGGCATAGGTGTCTTAAATTCAGCATCTACACCTAATGCCTGCATAGTAAACTGTACTGCCTTGTATACCGGCTCAAGACCTGGGTATACAAAGTACTTTTCGCCTTGATCGTCTTCTTGGATCCACCCATTGTGAGCGATTCCATCAATAGTAAGTGCTGCTTTGCGGAAAGATGATGGGTTATAGCGTACTGCACGGTAGAAACGTCGGTACATATCTTCTGTAGCACGATAGAAGCGTGAGAAGTTACGTATAGAAAACGCTATCTGTGTACGAATCAGTGGGTTATCCACATACGCAAGAGTTTGAGATACAGCTCTTTCTTCAATGAGCGTTGCGTATTCACGTTTTGCACGAATTGTTGCTTGCTCTACCTTCTTAGCATTGCTTGGATCAACCTTGCTAAGTACTGACTGTAGATACGCATCTTCCATACCAGATTTTTGCATCTGCTTACGAAGTTTGATAATCTCATTGAATACAATAGGTTGACGTGACATACGAGCATTAGCCATACCAAGCCAGGTCCAACCTTTGGTCATAACCGAAGAGGTGTACTGACCTGATTCAGCCACTGGTACTAAGGCTGGTCCGAGGTACATCTCTGGAATGTCATTTGAGTTCTTTGGAAGGTCATCTAAGCTTAGACGACCAGAGATTACCCAGTCGCCATCGTCATTCTTGGTACGTATCTTACTAAGAAGTTCCATATTGATTGGCTTTTCGCCATTTTTACCTGGTTGACGCTTTTCAAAAATTTCTTTTGCACGTTGATAAACAAGTTCAGCGTGTTGTTTTTCATCTATACCTTTAGCAGCTAACTGTGCTTCTGTGCGGAAAGTTGGATTCTGTTTCATCCATTCCATAATTTTAGTAATGGCAACCTTTTTCTCAGGAAGGTTTGCTACGGCAATAGCACCAAGTTCATCATTTGCATAATAAGTCATACGCATCATCCAGCCTATAAGACCGGCTTCATCCTGAGCCTGTAATGGACGAGCTGTGTATGCAGCATCTCCAACGTTCTTCTTTGATACAGCGTAACCTACGGCTGCTGGATCATCAAAGACAAGTGCAGCGCTGCGAACGCCGTGTCCACGAGTAAACAAGGTTGTTCGTGTAATATAATCAGCACCGGTAGCAAAGTTAAAGCCACCTTCGGATACTAAAGCTAAAGAGTTATCTAGGTTTCCATAGATAAGGTGCTCAGCTAGAATTGCTGATTCATCTTCGAACATAGGTTTCTTACCTATTGCTGCTCTGTAACGGTTAATGCGACCTGATGTAAGAGAAGTAGCTATAATTCTTCGCGTTTGTTCTACAGTTCCACCAGCGGTTTTAGTTTTTAATGCTTCAATTTTTGATTCTAGTGCTGCTTTAGCAGTTGGAGTTTTAGCTATATTTGCTTCTGATCGTAGAACTTTAATCTCTTCACGAGCTGTTCTGATAACATCATCTAGGCCAGCAAGTTCTGCTTCATACTTTGCGGCTTCTTTCTTATTAAGAACTCGTAATACCAATCCAAGTGGATTGTCATTCCAGGTACCAGTTTTGCGTGCACCTTCAAGAGCTGTGTTTACGCGGGTTGAAAGATAGCGATTTTTTGCAAGACCCCAAGGCGTTCCACCGATAGCAAGGTGAACCATAAGATCTTCACCTGCATTACGAAGAGCATAACGTGGACCAGCAAGTGTAAGGAATGACCAGTATCCGGTCATCTTATCTACCCACTCTTTGTTGGATTGACCAAGCATCTTTTGAATAAGACCAGAACGTGCTGCTGCACGATCAATGTCTACAAGACTAGGTGCTGCAATAAGACTTGAAAAATCAGATGGCAAACCACCAACACCGATAAAATCATCACCAAAGTTTCCTACGGAAAATCTTGAATCTCCAAGACCTAACATAGTACGGTTGATCTTTTGACCAGGAGCAGTAAGGTTAAGACCGCGTGCTTCTGCGATAGTTCCCCATAGACCTTGTACGATTTCTTTACGCTTACCAAGATCATCTGTGCTTTCAAATACTTCAGAGATCATACGTGAGTCTTGTTTAGGCAAAACTAAACGAGCAAGACGGTATACCTGCGTACCCGCATCTGCTGCTTTAAGATCAAGTTGGTCATCTTTGAATAAAGGTGCAATATTAAATTTAGCCTTAGCTTTATCCATACGAGCTGCAAGGGTAGCCATAGTAGGACGAGCCCAGATCTTTTGGTTCTTTACCTCTTTAGCAAGGCGACCAAGTTCTTGAGGGTTATCAGATAGGATCTTTAAGATTCCGTCATCTGTAGCAGGTGCACCATAGATATCATCTACAATCCTTGGAGCCCAACGATTAAGATCAATGACTCTATCGGCAGTAGTTACAATACTAACTCTTGCTTTACGCAATGGACCCATAGTAGGAATTAACACACGCCTGCGTCCGACAGAACCTTTAATAGTTTTTAAGGCATCATCTGCATTTAGAAAGAAAGCTTCAGCTGTTTTAGCATCTTTAATTTCAGCCTTCTGAAATACTTTGATTACTTCTCGACCAAATTCTGGTGCAAGGATTTCAAGTTCACGACGTGCTGCCACTGCTTCAGCAGTAACTTTACCAGAAGCCTGAGCCTTAGTTAATTTATCTAAGGTTCCTCCATATGTATCCCAAAAGGACTTTACATTACTTTTAGCAAATGTCTCAGATACTTTTTTACCACCGGTAACTACATCCAAAGAATAGTTAGCCACAACATAAAGGCTACGAAGTTTAGATCCGATAACTAATGGATCTGCAAATAAACGATATGCAGCATCTGTTACACCTGATGTAATTTCGTAAGCTAGTCCAGATCCTTCAAGTTGTCCTGGAAGAATAGCGTTAGCAAGTTGACGTCCAGGTGAGAACTTAGCGGCATCTACTGCTGCAAGTGTTTCATTAAATAGACCACGAGCATTTTCTACATCTTCAACACCAGCAATAGCCTTATTGGTTGGGTCAGCAAGCATAATGTATTTCTTTTGCTCTTCTGTTGCTGTCTTAAAAATCTTTTCTGGTGCTTCACCGGAAGAAATACGAACTGCAATATCTACTGCGTCTTGGCCAAACTTAGCTCTGGCCTTTTCAATACGGCCTTCATTAAATACCTTTTCGCCGTTATCGTTAGATTCATCCCAAGCAAAACCTAGTCTGCCATCGTTAATAATAGGAATTGCTGCAGCACGGTATACTCGTGTCATTGCATCAGATAATTCGATAAGACCCTTAAAGGCATACTTTACTGGCAAGACAACTGGTGCAGTTGCATAGTGCCAAGCAGTTCCTAGCCATCCACGAGATGGCTTAACATCTGGATCTTCTTCACCAAACTTGTTTTTAAGATCTTGTTTTTGTGCATCAGTTTTTGTATTATATACTGCTGAAGCAACTTCGCGTGGAAGGTTAAGTAGTTCTTGATGTACAAGAAGCGCTTTAGAATAATCATCTATTTGACGTTTTTGTTCACCTTGTAGGTTCGCAGCAAGGGCTGCCGCCTTTAAGTTGTCGGCCACTAATTACCCCGCGATAATGCTTCTTGGTATAGAACAGCAATCTCTCCGGTGGTATCGAATGGAAGCATTGCAGCTAATGAGTCTGAAAGTTTAACTGTTATCTTATTCATACGTAATGCGCTAGAACCAGGTCCTTCGCCAATATCAACACCTGCTGTAATTGGTTCGTCTGGACGTTCTGTTTCTGCAAATAAACCTGTAAGTGGAGCCTGTGCTGGACGTATTGTTTCTTGCGGTCCTGAAACTGCATCAGCAGTTTTGCTTAATGGAGCGCCAGACTTAATATCCTGCGTCTCAACACCTTCGCCGTATGCAATAGAACCCATCTCTAAATTATCTGTACGTGTGGAATACTTGCCAGGACCTGCAGGGCCAGCCAATGGATTCATTGGTGCTGTTGTCATCGGTCCTCCTCTAAAGTCTCTAGGTCTTGCGCCATCTTTTCCCACGCCTGATTGGTTTCAGTCTTATGGTTAGAATGGTAAATACTTAATTCATATAATGATTCAAAAAATCCTACTGCAACCTGCGATAAATTAAACGCAGTCTCTGCAAGTATTACTACAAAATCAGAAGAGCGTATAGGACGACGTATTTTATTATTATCCATCGTCCTACACACCTTCCATTAAAATAATTAACCTTTTCTTACCGATGTTCCTCTACGGCCTGCTGGCATCATTGATGGAATTACCTTGCCGCCTGCTGGCTTAGAGGTATCCTTCTTGCCTTCAACTGGCTTTGACACTGGCGCTGCTGCGCGTGATCCTTTATTCATATTTACACCTCCCTCGTTTATGCTGCGCCGGTGATACCAGCGAGTAGTTGTGCTATATCTGGACGTTGACCAGCAGCAGGGGCCGAACCAGCTTCATTTATTGGAGGTTGCTGCGAGGCAGGTGCTGGGGCCGCGCCTGCTGCTGGAATCTGTTGCTCCATACCTGGTGCCATAGTTGGCATCTCTGGTGCTGGTGCTGGTTCTGGGGTAAATGCTTTTTCAATAATGTTTTCTAGGGCTTGCCCTTTTTGGCGACCTTGGATAACAGCAGCGATACGGCTGATAATCTCTGAAGGGTCTTGGCCTTGCGCCGCGAGTGCCGGTATCGCCTGAGCGTACTGAGCAACAGCAACGCGCAGAGAGTCACGCATTTCTTCAATATCAACACGTTGTTCCTCCTGTGTAACGTTAAGATCCATAGGGATCTCACGACGTACATAGTCGCGTGATACGAGTTTGTCTGAACGCATTTGTAGTAATGCAATGATGGCACGGTTAGGATCCATACCGGACA
>CAZUFK010000079.1:0-5674 GCA_964619695.1 uncultured Candidatus Bathyarchaeia archaeon | reverse complement strand
TCGGAATACGCAGGCGGATGTCCCACACAAAACTGCCCGTTCCCGAGTTAAGGATGTGGGAAGTTGCCAAGTTTGAGCTGGCAGAGTCTGGCAAACAAAGACTTGCTGGCGTGGCTGCTTGACGGCGAGCCATGGGTAGTCTACCATGCGCTTACCGATCTACTGGACATTGACGAGAGCGACAGGAAAGTTGTGAAGGCAAGGGAGGCAATTCCTGAGCATCCGCTTGCGAAGAGAATCTTTGCTGGTTTGAATGAGGATGGCTACTGGGGAAGGCCGAAAGACATTCACACGTGGTGGCCGAGAAAAGACACCACCTTCTGGATACTTCCGGTGCTGGCAGACTTTGGTCTGACAGTCGAGGACAAGAGAATCGCCAAGGCCTGCGAATACGTGCTCAGCACTCAACTTCAATCCGGCGCATTCGGCTGGGACCCTCCGACATGGCCAGGTGACTGTCACACATCCACCATAATCGAATCACTGGCAAGAATGGGCCTTCAGCAAGAACAGAGAGTACATAAGGCCTATGAATGGCTCATGGCAAGGCAGCGTCTTGACGGTGGATTCTGGTGCAAGAATACGGGACAGATCGGCAGACTCCGAGAGAAGGAGCCAAGCTGTGCCATGGCGACTATGTTTGTCCTCGGCGCTTTGGCCACCGATACTGGATTGCGCAACAGCGAAGTTGCTAAGAAGGGAGTCGACTTTCTCTTTGAATGCTGGAGGAATAGAGGTAAGATGAGGTATGCAGGCCACGACAGCCAGATCGAAACTGGTTGGGAGAAACTCGAGTACCCATTCACAGACTACAAGATTCTCGAGTTTTTGGACGTGCTTTCTCGGTTTGAACACGCCAAGAGGAGGCTTAAGGAATCCGAAATGATCAGGTTGCTTCTCTCAAAAGCAGATAACGAAGGAAAATTCACGCCTGAATCAATCGTCAAAGTGTGGTCTGCCTTTGACTTTGGACAGAAAGAGAAACCCTCACGGTGGATCACTCTCCTAGCCCTGCGAATTGCAAAGAGAATCAGTGGATGGAACACTGACTAGAGGAAAAGAGGGAACTGCGCCTATTGGTTCTCGGCTTTCAGCTTGTATGTTGCTTTGATGCCTGCCTTGTCAAATATCTTGCCCACGGGACAGCTTTTGATTGTCAGCTCGTGGATTCTTTGGATTCTGTCTTCTGGCGCGTTGGCCTTGACTGTGATGTCGAAGCTGACTTCGGTGATAGTGCCTGCTTCTTCAGACTTGATGCCTACCATCCTGACTTCCAGGTCTGTCAGTGTCACGCGCATCTTCCGAGCCGTCAAAGCGAAAATCGTGGCATAGCAGCCAGCATAGCTCATGAGCACAAGTTCCAAAGCAGACGTTCCCATGTCTGTTCCAGTGCCACGCGGCAAATCCAAGCACACCACATGTGATCTTCCATCGTCAACATCAATCCTGAAGCCTTTCACTAGTTTTGCGTTTCCATATAGCTTTGCCAATCATCTCGCCTCCTGTTTTGTGAAAAAAGAAAGAGGGTTTAAGGTAGTTTTTTCTTGCATAGGAACCAGTCGGTGCATTCGTAGCCTTCGTTCAGTCGCTTCTCTGCGGCGTCCTGTGTTAGCGGTGCCGGCACGATTACGGCCTCGCCGGGCTGCCAGTTTGCAGGGCATGCAACCTTGTTCTTGTCTACGGTCTGCAGAGCATCTACGAGCCTTAGAATTTCCTGCATGTTTCTGCCCACGTTCAGCGGATAGTAGATCATGGCTCTGAGCGTCATTTCAGGGTCTATGATGAATACGCAGCGCACGGCGGCTGTGGTGCTTGCGGCTGGGTGTATCATTTCGAAGAGGTGGGCGACTTTCATGTCGAGGTCAGCGATTACTGGGAACGGGATTTGCACGCCCAGCTTCTCCTTCATTGCTCTGACCCAAGCGATGTGCGAGTAGACGCTGTCTATGCTCAGGCCTATGAGCTGCACGTTTCGCTTCACTAGATCGTCGTGGATTTTCGCGAATGCAACGAATTCTGTAGTGCATACGGGCGTGAAGTCGGCGGGATGCGAGAACAGGACCACCCACTTTCCTTTGAAGTCTGAAAGCTTGATCTTCCCATGCGTGGTTGTGGCCTCGAAGTCTGGAACCGTTTCGTTCAGCCTCAGAAGCGGCCTTTGGCCTCCAACATTTTCTGTCATATCAACACGTTTCCTATTCACTTTTCCTAACAAAACACTTTTATTTCAGCACCATCTTATATTCTTTTCGTCGAGAAAAGTAACGAAAAATGACCGAAATGTACTGAAAACGGAATGGTGTAGCATGTCGCAACTGGACGAAAAGGACACAAGAATAATCGAAATGCTCGAAGAAGATGGTCGCCAGTCGTTTAAGGATATAGCCAAGAGGCTGAAGGTCAGCGAGGCCACCGTGAGGAAAAGAGTGATTGCGCTTCAGCATAACGGCGTTATCAAGAGGTTCACGATAAAGGTGGACAATGTGAAGCTTGGTTTGAACACGGTGGCAATTGTCGGTGTTGATGTCGATCCGACGAGGATGCTTGACGTGGTTCAGCGTCTATGCGATCTGAAGGAAGTGAAGTGCGTGGCTATCTCCAGCGGAGACCACATGATAATGCTTGAGATTTGGGCAAGAGACGGACGCGAGTTAACAAAACTAATATCCGGGAAAATCGAGACTGTAGAAGGAGTAAAGAGGATTTGCCCCGCGTTGATTTTGGAGAGACTGAAAGACTAGCTAGAAGCATGGTGGTGAATGGGAGATGAGTTTGATACCTGAAGAACACAAGGAGCACATTAAAGGCCAGCTTGCAGAGGGTCTCGTGAATCCTGTACGGATCATCATGTTCACTCAGCAGATGGAGTGTCAGTTCTGCGCCGAAACCAAGCAGCTGATCGCTGAAGTGGCGGCTTTGAATGACAAGATCAAGGTTGAGGTTCACGATTTTGTGGCAGATGCAGAGTTGGCCAAGCAGTATGGCGTGGACAAGATTCCAGCCATTGTGCTATTGGGCGAGAAGGACTACGGGATCAGGTTCTATGGGTTGCCGTTTGGCTACGAGTTCCAAACGCTGATGGAGGGTCTGATTGCGGTTTCCAGAGGGAAAACCGACCTGTCAGAAGAGACTAAGGCTAAGCTTCGCGGAATAGAGGTGCCAGTTCACATTCAGGTCTTTGTCACACTTACATGTCCGCATTGTCCTGCTGCCGCGAGTATGGCTCACAAGTTTGCAGTGGAGAACGACATGATAAGGGCTGAGGCCATCGACGCAAACGAGTTTCCGCAACTGGCCATGAAATACGGGATCATGGGCGTTCCCAAAATAGTCGTCAACGAGAAAATCGAGTTTGTGGGTGCCGTTCCTGAGAGCATGTTTCTTGAGCATGTTCTCCTTGCCGTGCGCTAGACCATTTCGCAACAGGCAATCAAGTTGAAGGTGGATTCGGTATGAAGGAAAAAGAGGTCATTCTTCAAATCCTGGGCATGACCTGTCCTTCGTGTGCGCAGGGAATCGAGGCAGGTTTAGCTAGGCTTGAGGGTGTGATAGAGGCTAGAGTGAACTTTCCAGCAAAGGAGGCCATTGTGAAGTTTGATGAGGAAAAGGTCACTCTGGACAAGATCAAAGCTGCGATAAAGAGAGGCGGGTACGAAGCAGTCGAACAGGTTGAAGACACTAGCGAAAGGCGCCGGAAGGAAGTAAGGAACAAGATGGCGCTCTTCTTCTTCGGCCTTGCGTTGACGATACCGATCTTCTACATCTCCTTCTTCATGATGTTTCCCGAGAAGAACTATGTTCTGTTGGCGTTGGCGACGCCTGTGCAGTTTGTGGTAGGCTGGCACTTCTATAGGGGCGCTTTTAGTTCGATTAGAAACCGTTTTGCTGACATGAACGTGCTTGTGGCCTTAAGCTCTTCGGTGGCCTACGCTTACTCGGCCTACATTGCTTTCTTCGTACCCGACGGCATGGGATTCTTTGACGCCTCAGCCGTGGTGATTACCACCATAACATTGGGCGTGCTTCTGGAAGACATGGCCGTCGAGCGGACGGGCGATGCCATCAAAAAGCTCATAGCTCTTCAACCCAAGACCGCCATCGTGATACGTGAGGGCCAAGAG
Organism: uncultured Candidatus Bathyarchaeia archaeon; assembly: GCA_964619695.1. GTDB lineage: Archaea > Thermoproteota > Bathyarchaeia > Bathyarchaeales > Bathycorpusculaceae > DATKKK01. Next base: position 1,553 of record CAZUFK010000079.1, on the reverse strand, counting down.
AGCGAAATCTCGGTTGGCGAGGTTCAGGTCGGAGACACCGTCGTCGTCAAGCCTGGCGAGAGGATTTCAGTTGACGGCGCAGTGGTTGATGGGCACTCGTTTGTTGACGAGTCGATGATTACTGGCGAGTCGGTGCCTGTTGAAAAGGCCGTTGGGGCCACTGTTTTCAGTGGCACGATAAACAAGGCGGGGACGTTGAAGTTTGAGGCTAAAAAGGTCGGCTTAGAAACGACTCTCGCCCAGATCGTACGGCTGGCGCGTGAGGTACAAGCAAGCAAAGCCTCCATCCAGAGACTCGCAGACAAGGTCGTCAACGTCTTCGTCCCGGTTGTCGTGTCAATAGCGATCCTCACTTTTGCCGTGTGGTTCTTCGCGTTCAACGATCAGAACATGGCCTTGACGACCATGGTCGCAGTGCTGGCGATCTCGTGCCCTTGTGCATTGGGTATCGCCACGCCAGCCGCCATAATGATCGGCGTGGGCAAAGGTGCGGAAAATGGTGTGCTAATCAAGAATAGTGCGGTGCTTGAGGTTGTGAAGAACTTGGACACTGTGGTGTTTGACAAAACTGGCACCTTGACCAAGGGCAAGCTTGAGGTCACGGACATTGTCGCAGAGGACAGGAAGGAGGTTTTGGAGGTTGCGGCTGCAGCTGAGAAATGGTCAGAGCACCCGATAGGCCAGGCCATCGTTAAGAAGGCCGAAGCCGAAGGACTCAGCCTCGCCGACCCGGAATCGTTCGAAGCCCTGCCGGGCTTCGGAATAACCGCACAAATAGGCGACAGAAACGTCCTGATAGGAAACCGTCCCCTCATGCGAAACAACAAAATATCAACTGAACACTTGGAAGGCGACATTTGGAAGCTGGAGGCCGAAGGCAAAACCGTGCTGATCGTGGCCTTCGACGGCAAGGCCGCCGGGGCACTGGCAGTCTCAGACACGCTCAAAGAGCATTCCAAAGGAGCTGTTAGTGCGCTGCAGAAGATGGGTTTGAAGGTTATCATGCTCACTGGCGATACGAAGAGGACGGCGGAGGCTATTGCCAAGCAGCTGGGCGTGAATGAGGTTTTGGCGGAGGTTGTGCCTGCACAGAAGGTTGACGAGATCAAGAAGCTTCAGGACGAGGGACGATTCGTGGCCATGGTGGGAGACGGAATAAACGATGCGCCTGCCATCACGCAGGCCAACGTGGGCATAGCCATCGGCAGCGGAACAGACATCGCGATTGACGCTGGAGACATCGTGCTCATCAAGGACGACCCGCGCGACGTGGCCGTAAGCATCAAGCTCAGCAAGAAGACGTTGGGCAAGATCAAGCAGAACCTGTTCTGGGCCTTCTTTTACAACCTGATAATGATTCCGCTGGCCGCAGGCGCACTTTTCTCTACTTTGGGCGTTCTGATTCCGCCTGAGGCGGCGGCAACCTCGATGATTCTCAGCGACATCACCGTAGTTGGAAACTCGATGCTGCTGAGAAGATTCAAACCATAAAGTGGGTTGTTGACTTCTCGTTCCTGCTTTCCTATGGATAAGTCTGCTTGTAATGTGCGGCG
>CAZUFK010000078.1:4289-6014 GCA_964619695.1 uncultured Candidatus Bathyarchaeia archaeon | reverse complement strand
CGTCCTCAAGGTGTGTCGGATTGACTTCCGGCCTGACATCTACCCGGATAGAATCCTTGTCATCAACCATGCCAGCGCACAGATGGCAGCGTTTCTTTCCCCACCATCCCATTTCTTGCATCCACTTAAAAAGACCCTTTGGAAATGCTCCGGCACACTTTCCTTGACCATTGACACCAAAACATTTGGTCGTCCGATATATGTCGTTCATCCCCCGTCACACTCCTTTTTGGGCTTTGGCGTAGATTGTGGGTGTCCGTCCCCGTTGCCAACATTGGGGCTTTCACGGCTCTTTATCCCACCTTTAAGTTCGCCGCCCTTTTCTTTTTCGAGTTCTTGCATAAGTTTCTCAAGCATATCAATGAAATCGTCATTAAGCTCGCATGCGGAAAGCCTGTAAATGTCATTGTTCTTCATCGCATCGTTGCGGGCCTTAATCATGTTGCTTATCACAGTTTTCAGCCTCTCCCAACGGGATTTCAACTCGGTGATTTCTATACGTGTTTGGTCACGCTCAGTCACAGCATCAAAGAAGGAAATGCATTTATAAAACGTATCACCGTCGCATACGGTAAATGTTCCTTTTGAAATCAATGTGGCTTTCGGCCAGCCCTTTCTCTTTTCTTCAAGAAGTTTGGAATATTCAAGATCGACCTTATCAAAGCATCGCATGTTTTCATGCATCTCTTTCCTCAGTCCGGCGTTCTCGGCTTCGAGTTTCTCCCTTTCGTCCTGACGGGCTTTCTGCATCATGTCTTCCAACATATCTCTCTGATAATCCGTTAAATCAACCGTCCAGCTTTTTATCAGTTCCTTGTCGTTCATACCACCCTCCAGCTTATCCAATCCCCGTCCGGCGTTACGATCCGCTTGAACGCTTCTATCTCTCCCTGGGCGAGGAAGTCACGGGCGGTCACTTTCCCGCCTCCCTGATTTTCTTCGCCATGAACCTCTTGTAGATAGCCGCGGCCTTCTCGCGGGCGTTCTTCATGTGACAGTCGGGGGAACAGAAATGCCAGGGCTTCCCTGTGTCTGCCTCGATCGCCGTTCCGCAGTAATAGCAAAATCTTTTCATGTTTATCTATTTCCATGTTGGAGTATTTAAAGGTTTGCCTATTTACCCGATTTTGGGTTGGGTACGCTTTCCCAGCATCTCCAGCACCTCCGGCAGAGCGTCACGCCATCCGGCCTGTGCTGGAGGTCGTTGTGGCCGCAGCCCGGGCAGTTCAACAGTCCGGAGCAGTGGGGGCATTTAGCCACGGTGCTCCCTCCAGATTTTCGCGTTGCACCTGGGGCAGCGCCAGAAGCCTAACGACCCGTCGGGCCGCGTGAACCTTTCCATGGGGATGCCGCAGCCGGGGCAGTTCATTTCCTGCACCACCAAAAAATAATCATCCTACTCATATTTTCCACCCAGCCACGAACGGCGCGCATGAGTGACAACGCCTTCCGGACGGCTGGAAACCCACGCAACGTATTTTCTCATCTTCTCGTTTTCCCGCAGCTTCTCAAGAGTATTAAATTCGGTATGAAGCTGACTGAGCCTGAAGGTCGCATGAAGCGTATGATGGCAATCCATGCAGAGATAGACTTTGAGTTTATGACCAAGCTGGATGGTGTATGCACGCCTTTTCCTAGACAACAATTTACGGCATAAAAGATGGTGCTCGCTGATTTCCTGCACGTCACGATTGCAGAGTTCACACAACATCAGACCAGCTCCTT
>CAZUFK010000078.1:0-4189 GCA_964619695.1 uncultured Candidatus Bathyarchaeia archaeon | reverse complement strand
TGTTTTTGGCGTTGTTTCCCCCGGGGCATGCAGGTGTGGGATTTCCAGGGGGGTCGCTTCCCCCCGTGGAACTCTTCGCTGTGGCCGCACTTGAGGCATGTCCAGAGGGGCATGCTAACCTTCTTTCATGTCGAGAATCTTCATGGATGCCCGGCGCTTGTTCATCAATGCCATCGTCTGCATGTGCTTGAGCATCTTCTTGACATGGCGCTCTATGTGGTCCGGAAACTCGACGACCATGTCTATATTGCATAGCGGTATGTTGTCGAAGTGCTGGATGACCATTGTCTTCCTAAACCCCGCCATAATCTGCGGTATGGTTTCCAGTGTCATCTCCGTCCCTTCGGGCATGACGAACTGCGGGTAAACCGGGTACATGTTTATCATCTGCATCATCCTCTCGACGGACGCTATCGACTTGAAGTCCTCGTCGTTCAGCTCCGCGAGCAGCTTCCCGGCAGCCCGCATCGCCCCCCACATTTTCCCATGGACCCCACCGAACCGCTGCGTAGGGATGCCGTCCACCATCTTGAAGGTGTTGACCGGCTCGTCCTTGATTTCAGTCTGGGTTTCCGAGATGTCCGAAGAGCGCTCGAGCCCGACCTCGGGCTTCATTGTCCTTCTCTGCTTCGTCCTTCCCATGGATTTTTTCTCCATCTTGAGGGTGCGCGTCACGCCGTCCCCTCCATAGAGTTCCCTGAACTCGGTCTTTATCTCTAATTTCATATTCCTCACTTCCTTAATTTAGATTTGAATTGGATTTGCCTTGGTTTGGATTGTCTTGAATTGGTTTGTGTTGGCTTGGGTTGCTTTGCATTGACTTGATTTGAAAGCATCATACGAGCTCCACCCTGTACGGGAGCCCGAGCAGCCCGGCAATTTCCCTCCATATCGACTGCTCATAACGCATCCTGTCCGTGTGGGTCTTGACTTCCACGAACACAATGGATGCCTTGTCTATCTGGTTGCCGGAAACCTTGAAGAAGACAAAGTCGGGGGCGCCTCCCCGGAGGCACTTGTAGCCGTCCCGGGCATAGCGCTCCCTGACCTTGGCCTCGTTGTTGTTGGTCATTTAATCACGGGGTTGGGTTGGTTTGCCTTGTCTTGATTTGCCTTGAGTTGTATTGCCTTGAATTGTGTTGCTTTGCCTTGAGTTGAATTGTGTTGCCTTGCATTGGGTTGGTTTGTGTTGCCTTGACTTGTGTTGGCTGTGCTTGATTTGGGTTGCAGTGTGTTGCCTTGGATTTGCTTTGCTTTGTTTTGTGGTGGCTTGCATTGCGGTGCCTTGGTTTGCGTTGCTTTGAAAGCATCATTTCTTCGCCTTCTGTTCAGGACCCGGCGCCTTGCCGAGAATGAACAGCGGCCTCACGGTTTCTATCCCCTCTGGTGTGGCTTCCTTGATGGAATAGACCTTGAAGATGCGGTAGCCCCTGTCGAGCATCTCGTTCACGGCGCCTTCGGTCCCGACAATCGAGACCGCTACTATCTCATCGAGTTTCATCTAATCCCCTCCTTGTGGTTTTGAATTGGCTTGGTTTTGATTGGTTTTGTTTCGAGCTGACTTGAGTTGGCTTGTTTTGCTCTGAGTTGTCTTGTGTTGCTTTGGTTTGTTTTGAGTTGTGTTGGCTTGGTTTGTTTTGCCTTGACTTGAAAGGATAATCGAACCTGGCTTTACAACGCGGGCAGCTTTTTGGTTCTGCCCTTCGGTTCTCCCACTGGTAACCACACATTTCACATTTCATATTATTATTATTACTGCTTGTATTTATAAAGGTTTTGGGGGGGGTGTCCCCCCTCTACCAAAATTCTGTGGAGGCAATTGAGAAATCGCTTCTTTTATCGATTATATCTAACAACGTGTAAGGACAGAATATGAATGCCTTTTTCATATGTTTGCCGTTTTATTATATTTGCTGTCTAACTTCGTCTATAAACCTTGACATGTCTATACTATTTACTTGATTCTTCAGATATTCGCTGAATGTGTTTTGGATGGCTATATAATTGAACTCTGCTGGAGAAAACCTTGTAGTTATCTTTATTATTAGACCCGTTTCTGGAAGTTTATATTTTTCTCTTATTTCTGGTTTCAGGAATTCCGCACGTTTTAATTCGGCCATGATTCTTGGCTCCGAAGACATATTTTCACCTTCTTATTTTATCTGGAAGAAATAAAAGCATATGTGTCGCCACATCTTGCCCTCCCATCAAGATGTTCCATGAATATATATGGGTGGGACTGATTTATAAACCGATTGAAATCAAAACCAACATCAATTGACGCCAGTGGCCAAAACCATGCTTTTACTCCCAATTCATGCATTTCATGTATCAGAACCACTACGTTGTGGCAAATCGGCTTGCACAGCAGTTCATTCTGCTGCGCTGTCCAGTTCTTGCTTTTCAGGGAGCCCCCGAACTTGGTCTTTATTCTTTTACCAGCTCGAGCCTGTCCTTCCCGGCGATCCGGACCTGAATCTTATCACCCTTCTTCCAGCCGAGACCCTGGACGACGGCCAGGGGGAGAGTTATGGAGTGCTGCCCTTCGGTTCTCCCACTGGTAACCACACATTTCACATTTCATATTATTATTATTACTGCTTGTATTTATAAAGGTTTTGGGGGGGGTGTCCCCCCTCTACCAAAATTCTGTGGGGGCAATTACTCAGCCTCGTCTTTTTTCTTGACGCGGATGCAGGGAACATCTTGGCCATCGTATTCCACGGTGTCCTTGTAGAGCGTCACCTGTGTCCCTGCCCATGTGTCCGTGTCCTGAGAACCCGCCAACCGACAGATCCTCGTCATGTTTATTTTATTCAAAACCAATTTTTTATCGGTTTCCTCGAAGCTGACCAACAGCTTCTTCTTGTCCTCGAACTCTTCCACGTCGACGGAGGTTATTGTCAGCTGCATAGGTTTCACAACGTCTGCCGCCTTCAAAAAATTTCCTCCGAAATACTTTGTCGCGTCCATTGCTATCAACTCCTTTTTTTAATTACCCTTTGGTGGTGTCGGGGGGGATACATATCATAGTTTTCTTCTACTTCTTCCTATACTTTTATTTTATTTTGTTGAGCAAGAGTATAGGGAAAACTATGATATCTATCCTCCACCCCCAAACCCCAAAAGATTATCAACCCTATCCTCGTCCGCATCTCTCAACGAAACACCGGAATAGGCCGGTAGCTTCCCCTTTTTGCAAGTTCCACACCCCGTAAGTTCCTTAAATTCCCTCCCAAAACGGACATGATTCACTACTTCAAGCAGGTACTCTTTACAATATTCTTCATAGGCCAGCCGGATTTTTTTCTTGGTTTCCGTTCCGTCGTCGTCGTCAGAATTTATACGTTTGTATATGAAACTTTGGACAGTGTCTGAGTTCCTTTCGTACAAATCTTTTATCTGCTCCGGGGGCAGGACGAAAGAAAAGCCTCCATTGATCCGGAGCCTTTTCATGCCTTCCAGCGCCCAGTTCAAAATTCCTGGCAGCTCCTTCTTCAGGCGCTCCTTCATTCCGGGGTCATCCTTTTCGTGGGTCACATTGAATTGAATAAGCACCCACCGCCTATAAAACGCAAGGTTCTTGTTGCTGGTTGCCGGTATTTTGTTGCACGAAAAAACCAGCTTCGCGCTTGGCCTGAACGTGAACGGGTGGCAGTGCTTCTTCTCGGCGGTTATGGCATCGCCCCCGGTTATCAGCAGGAAGGTGTCGGTATTCTTCAGGGACGACGCCGGCAGATCCGCGTAGATGTTCGCGAACTTCCCCAGGAGGTACGCCTTCGTGAACTTGTCGTCGTTGAGGGCCTGCAGGGAAAAAGCGGAATAGTTGTCTTCCCCAAGCAGCCATTCGAGCACCGTCAGCGCCGTGCTCTTCATGGTCTTCGGCGGCCCATAAATCAGCAGCGCCTTCTCAAATGGCTGTCCCTGCATGAAGCAGTAGCCGAAAAACTCCTGGAGTAGGGCCACACAGGTGGCATCCAGCTTCTTGTTGAGCTCTCCTACCCAAAGCGGGCATTGCGCCTCCGGGTCGTAATGTATGGGTATCTGACTGAACGTGAAGACATCCGGCGTGTGCTTCTCGAACATTCCGGTCAGCGGCCTCAGAAGCCCATTACCAAGATTTAGCCATCCATTTGGTTCTTCATAGACGCGGGAAACCGCTCTGATGTATTCGATGGTTTCCCTGACG
>CAZUFK010000077.1:0-6081 GCA_964619695.1 uncultured Candidatus Bathyarchaeia archaeon | reverse complement strand
ATGTAGCATCTTCGGCTGCCTTGTCGACTCGGTAGTTGCCTGTGAAGCGAGGGAAGCGAATGGCTAGGCCGCTTCCTTTTCGCAACATGTCTGTGGCGCACGTATGGATTGGGCTTAAGGTTATTTCTGCTCCCAAGATCTCAAGCACCACAACAGGTTCAAACCAAACATCTGCGCTAAGTAGCGAATCTACTCTGGGGTGTTTGTGGTCTATCTTGTGTCGGCGCATCATTTCAGGTAGCTTCGCGAGGTCAGCGTCAGTGAAGCCTGTTCCGCATTTCGTCACTGTTTCGAACGTGTCCTTGTCAGGGTTGTAGGCGGCCAATAACAGCGCTCCGTAGGCTCCAGCTCGCTTCCCTCTGCCGTAGAAGGCACCCACGACGACTAGGTCCACCGTGTCGCTCATTTCGCTCTTGTAATCGCGCTTGTACTTTATCCACAGCCACCCTCTGGCTCCAGCTTGGTAGACTGAATCTTCCGCGACCGACTTACACACTAGGCCTTCGCAGCCATCTTCTATTGCTTCCAGAAAGAAACTTTCCAACTCTTTCGCATTGCCTGTGGATATGGATTTGGCAATCTTCACTCTGTCGTCCTGCTTCACAAGGCTCTCCAGAGCCCTCCGTCTGATCGGGTACGGTTTCAGTGTCAAGTCCGTGCCATCAACATAGAGAGCGTCGAACGGGAACAGAGAAACTGGATAGTCGCTGATGGCTTTCTCGATCTCGTATTTGCGCCTGCGATGCATGAGTTCCTGAAAAGGTCTCATTTCTCCTGTGTCCAGATCGATCGCTACACATTCACCTTCCAGAACCGCATCCTTGACCAGAACGTTGTTCTTGACAAGTTGAACCACATCAGGATATTGATCGGAAATGTTCTCAAGTCGTCTTGAAAAAAGAACCACTTCCGCGCCCTTCTTGTGAGCCTGAATCCTTTCTCCATCGTATTTGTATTCGGCCACGCATTTGCCGCCGAACTTCTCCAAGATTTCTTCAGGTGAAGAGAGTCTTTCTGCAAGCATGGGCCTTATGGGTTCGCCGACTGATACTTCGAATTGCTTGATGCCTTTGATGCCTTTTTCGGCAACGACTTTTGCGACTCTTCCTAGATCTGAGGAAATGCTATAGGCACGTTCAACCAGTTCGCGGGATTCCTTGCCGCCTCCGTAAGCTATCGCTAAGGCATCTAGCACAGTCATATCTGCGATGCCCAGTCGCAGATTGCCTGTGACCGTTCGGATAATGTATTTCGCTTCTTTCGGCGTAGCCGCAGCTAGAAGTCCTGCCAGCAGGCCAGTCTTAAGATCAACGGTGCCTGAGCCTGAAGCCCTAGACATTCTGTCCAGCGTCTCATACACCTTCTGGACTGTTAGGGGTTGCTGCAGGAAAGTGACTTGCTTCTTGGCGGAGATGAATTCGAGTGAGGTTTCTCCGATGTCCCCGCTCCTTTTGAGATCCTCCTCGATCTCGCTTTCCTTGCGTCCGGACGCTCGGACGAGGGCCTTGATGGCCAGCTTCTCAGCTATGCCGGTCTCAATTCCGACAAAGTCGGGATACAACTTTCCCTGAGTCAAGTACACGACCTTGTCGATGATCTCTTTGTCTGTCTTCTTGAGAAGGTCAACTAGATAGTCGGTCATCTCCAGCCTTTTGGTAGTGGCCTCAATCTTCTCATACGCTTCAGCGATGACCTCGTACCTCATTCGCTATCCCCAGTTGACAAGTGCAGGCATGAGGATATTAACGATTTCATCTCAATCCTTAAGAGCATGGCGAATATCCTTGCCGGGGCTCAAGTGGCTCTAAGGCTTGCGCGTTTTGTATACGTCATAGTGGATGACTTGGTTCGTGGGTTTGCGCTTTCTTGGCTCTGGCGCCTCGGTCGGAACGCCCACTGGAATCAAGGCCACAGGCCTCAACCCGTCAGGGATTTTCAGGGCCTCTCTTGCTTCCTCCTCTTTGAACGCGCCAACCCAGCATGTGCCCAGCCCAAGCGAGCAAGCAGCCAAAAGTATGTTCTGTGTCGCCGCCGCAGTATCCTGAATGCAATAGAGCGCCTTGCCTCGCTCGCCATATCGCCGAGCTGACTGAACCTCATCTGCACAGACAACGATCATGACCGGAGCCTCTTCAATCAAGGATTGGTTCCAAGCAGCTTCGGCAAGCTCTCTTTTGGTTTTCTGCTTTCTGATGACTATGAATTCCCACGGTTGAATGTTACCCGCCGAAGGAGCCCACGTTGCGGCATCGATCAGCTTCTCAACGCTTTCCTCTGAGACCTCGGCGTTCTTGAAAGCACGTATGCTTCTCCTTGCTTTGATGGCCTCCAAAACGTTCATGACCTCACCCGATAATCGACCCATTATTCTGCGGTCCAAAAGGCTTAAGTCTTGTCATCATCCACTTCTGCTCGGATGATGTGACAGAGAGTCAATAGAGCGCAAGCGGTGATATGACTCGACGGGCGAACTGACATTTGCTTATCAATAGCCTTATGAGTTCAGAATAAGGAATGGAGAAGGAAAACAGTATCTGTTTGAGGCAGAGTCTAGGCGGAGAAACAGTTGCCGAAAAGCAAGATCACAGAGGCTTTGGACAATCTCTCATCAAGAAAGGCAGTCAAGTACGCAGTGTACCTCACTGCAGTGGGACTGTTCTTCGCTCTGATACTGTTGCCGCCGATTCTAGGCATCGTGGTCAAATGGGGCACGATGCAACAAGTCCTAAACGATCAGCCGCTCATGAACCAAGCCCTCCAAGCAATCTTGTACTCTTTCGTAATTGCCCTGCTTGTGTCAGCCCTCGACATCGTGGCCGGCATCCCAATGGCGTGGCTCATCAGCCGCGGGAAGTCAAGATGGCTGAATGTGCTTGACACCTTCTCAGACATCCCGTTCATAGTGCCCACTGCTGCCCTCGGGTATTCGTTACTGCTTTTCTGGAATAGACCAGAAGGGTTGTCGTCACTCTTTGGAGCTGGATTAATCTCGCCTGGTTGGCTTCTTGTTATGCTGCTTCACTTCACGTTCTCGTATCCCGTGGTGGTTAGGGTCATTGTGGGTGCCATGCTTGACTACCAGCGAGAGTATGAAAACGCCTCAAGGACGCTTGGAGCGCCGCCCTTCGCCGTGGCAAGAACCGTGACATTCCCAATCATAAAGCCCTCGTTGATCGCGGCTTTCATACTTGCTTTTTCCAGATCACTTTCGGAGACAGGTGCCACGCTCATGGTGGCCGGCCTCTTCGAAAACGGCCCAGTGTTCATACAAAACATGAAAACTGATTATCTGGACGGCAGAGTCTCCCAAGCGACCTACGAAGGCTCAACGGTTTTCGCGAGCTTTGTGCTCATCGCGGTTGCGCTCACAATATTCATGGTAATCCGTGTTCTAGGCCCAAGGCTGAAACTGCCCATCAAGAGATTCTGGCCAAACGCTGAAAGGAAACTAAGCTACAAGAAGGCTACGACTGGGCGAGACGGCATAACCATAGTGGTTTTCGTGGCGATCGCGCTCATTCCGTCTCTCTTCGTGGTGTTGCCTGCGTTGCAGGCCATATTCACAGACACGCTACCGAAGTCGCTCGCAAGCTCTGGAGTCTGGGCGCAGTACTGGCAGAGCATCGGCTTGTCCTATGCCTTGGGCGCAATAGCCACAGCCCTGAATATCGCTTTGGGGCTGCCGATGGCGATCATCGTGGCCAGGAAAAGACTTGGAACTCTACCTTCCGCATTATTGGACTTGCTTGTCAATGTTCCGTTGATTGTGCCTTCAATAGCTCTGGGGGCCTCGCTGGCAATCTTCTGGAAGGAGAACTTCACATCCGTGCCCGAGATTTGGCTCTTGATCTTTGCTCATCTAGCGATAACGTATCCGTATTTTGTCAGGTCAATGTCGGCTGCCGTGGAGAGGATTGACTTGGACATGGAAGAAGCCTCCAGAACCCTCGGAGCCAAACCTTTCACGGTCTTCAAAACAATAATCTTGCCCTTGACCAAGTACTCGATACTTTCCGGGGCAATAATGGTTTTCACAAGAAGCGTAAGCGAGACAGGGGCTACAGTTGCTGTGACAACCACACTTCAAACAGCACCAGTGGTGATCGTCAATTGGGTGAAAGCCTTGTTGAAGCAGCAACCGACGGCAACACCTTCCGAGATCGGTCTAGGCTGTGGCTACCTAATTCTGTTTTCTTTCATCATTCTCTTGGCCCTGCGATTAATGGCGAGAGGAAAAGGAAGGTACTAGCATGCTTAATATAGAGCTTTCAGCCATTTCGCATCACGTCGGCCACACTCTGCGGAGGCTCAAGCTTGCCTGATGTCGAAGTACGCAATGTCACAAAAAAATACGGGAAAGTCGTGGCCCTCGACAACGTAAGCCTAAAAATCCAAAATAAGGAGTATTTCTCTCTTCTGGGGCCGAGTGGCTGTGGAAAAACAACTCTGCTCCGAGTTATCGCAGGACTCATAGAGCCAGATGAGGGTGACATCCTAATCGGAGGCAAAGTCGTCAACGACGTTCCACCCGAGGACAGAGACATCGGCTTCGTCTTCCAAACCTTCGCGCTCTTTCCTCATATGAACGCTTGGGACAACGTGACCTATGGACCACGTGTGAAAGGCTACGAGCAGAAGAAGGCAGAAACTATCGGAGACGAAGTGCTCGAGATGGTGAAGCTACACGAACGCATGGATGCGTTTCCAAATGAGTTGAGCGGCGGCATGATGCAGAGGATAGCGGTGGCCAGAGCGCTTGCTGCAGGAGCCAAGCTGCTGCTGCTAGATGAGCCCTTGGGCCACTTGGACGCAAAGGTCCGAAACGACCTTAGGTACGAGATGAGAAGGATGGTGAGAGACCTCGAGCTTACGGCAATACACGTGACACACGATCAATCAGAGGCAATGGCTATCTCGGACAAGATTGCAGTCATGAAAAAGGGGAGAATAGTGCAAACCGGAACGCCAAACGAGCTTTACATGGATCCGAGCAGCATCTTCGTGGCCTACTTCATAGGAGAATCAAACTTCCTAGAAGGATACGTTTCAAGCGCAAGCCAAAACGAGATGACAATAGAGCTTCACGGTGACGTGAGAGTTCACACCACAGGCAACGGCGCTAAGGGCGGCGAAAGAGTCATCTTGGCCATACGGCCTGAAGTCTTTGCCGTCGAAAGAGGAACGAAAAAAGGCAAGAACGCCGTCTCAGGCGTGATAGAAAGGATTACTTTCGAGGGAACCACAATACGATACGAGGTCAGGCTCACAAACCAAGACCTCATCTTCCTCATTAAGCCGTCGATGACGCAAGAATGGTTTGACATGGGCGAAACCGTTACAGTCAGTTTCCCAACAGAAAAGGTTCATGTATTCAAGTACCCAGAAGCAGGGTTGAAGGAGGAAATCGCCGTTGAGTGAATTGATAAAATGGTTTGAGAAGCGAAGAGAAACAAAGGCGCTAGTGACGATACAGCGCCACTTGGCATTGACTACTGGGATAGTTGAAGATCTGGAAAAGGCAATCCACGCAGCCATAAAGAAAGACGAGATAGAAATGAGAGAATGCATCAAAAGGGTGACAAGCGGCGAAAAGGAGGCAGATGCACTGCGAAGAAGGGTCATGGATGATGTTTCAAAGGGTGAGCTTCTGCCCATTGACAGAGTCGACTTAATGGATCTCGTTAAAAGGGTGGACATGGTGGCTGACTGGAGCAGAGAATCCACACGCGTATTGGGCGCAATCCCAATGGAGCAGGCGCCAAAGGCGATTAAGGACGAGCTCATTGAAATGGCCAGAAATGTGAAGGAATGCGCAGTATCCCTACAGAGATGTGTGAACAAGATGATGACGAAGCCCGGGGAGGCTCTTCAAGCGGCGGATGACGTTGAGCGTGAGGAGGAAAAAGTGGACGATATGCATGAGAAGGCCAGAATATTGCTGGCGAAGGAGGACCTGCCGAAAGCGGGAATAGTAGTTTTAATAAGCCAGCTCTTCGATGCTTTAGAGATGATTGCGGACGCATGTGAAGACGCGTGCGACCAAGTAAGAATCATAATGGTCAGAAAGTGAGGTAAGCAGGC
>CAZUFK010000076.1:0-6145 GCA_964619695.1 uncultured Candidatus Bathyarchaeia archaeon | reverse complement strand
TCCCATGGGAGAAGTTCAGCCACGAAGAGTGCATCTACTGCATGAAATGCGCAGATGCATGCGAAAACAACGCCATCACACTAAAATACCCGTAACGTCTGAGCATTCATTTACTGGTCCGAGCCCAGAAGCTTTTCGAATACTCGCTCAGTACGGTTTCATAGATGCCTTTTGTCTGCTGGGCTATCTTATCCCAATTGTACTTTTCCTGAACCCTCTTGTAGGCATTGGTTCTAACCCAGTTCGCATAGCTATCATTAGTCAGCACTTTCGCTATGCCCCATGCCAGCGAATCTGGATCATTCACGTAGACCTTGACCCCGCTCACGTCATGCTCAACGATCTCCGACAAACCTCCAGTGTCTGAAACGACGACTGGACTTCTTGCGGCCATGGCTTCAAGGGCCACTATGCCAAAGGGTTCGAAGAGCGAGGGCACAACGGAAACACCAGCGCACATCTGCAGCTTTCGTAGCGTTTCGTCATCCACGAACCCGGTGAACATCACTTTATGCGATAGCCCCATGTTATTGACAAGGGTCGAAAGTTGTTCCTTCATGTAACCGTTGCCTACGATCACAAGCTTCGCGTTAGCCTTCTCCAAAACCTTGGGAAAGGCGTTAACGAGCACGTGAATCCCCTTCTCATATACTAGCCTTCCAACGAAGAGCACAATCTTCTCTTCCGGTAACGCGAACTTCCTTCTGAACTGGCTCAGGTCGCCTTTACCGTTCTTTGCATAAACCTCAGCGTTCACGCCGTTCGGCACCATCACAAGCTTGTCCTCAGGAAGTCCAAACGCCCAGCGAACGTGCGAGACCATGTAGTCGCTACAGCATATGGCCTTCCACGCCTCGTACGTCAGCCATGCCTCAGTTTCGTGAATCATCCTTTCATAATCAAAGTGAATCCCATTCCTGCGGCCGATCTCGGTGGAGTGTATCGTGGCAAAGAACGGCTTCCTGAAAACGTGTTTAAGTCCGATTCCTGCTGTTGCCACGAGCCAGTCATGAGCGTGAAAAACGTCAACCCTGCCTCCCAAGCTCCTAACGAGAGCTGCCGCCTCCTTCTGCATGTTCATATTCATCAAGTAAACCCAAGTCGCAAAATCTGGAGAAGGGTTCTTGTAGGAATCTGTCCGGTAGACCTCTACCCCATCAACAACTTCGTGTTGAGGCGCGCCTGGAAAGTCGCATGTAACCACATAGACCTTCACACCGTTCTTGGCCAGACTCCTCGACAAATAGTAGACGTGTGGAGAGATTCCTCCAATAATCCTGGGCGGAAACTCCCATGTAAGCATCATCACGCTCAGCTCTCGGCTCATGTCGAAAGCCCACCTCCCGAAGCGCTCTCATAGATCTCCATAATGCTCTTGATCCATTGTGCGGACCTCGGCGAGATCACCTTCACCTTATCCACTGGAACCTTGTACACTCTGGAAACTTCGTCTCGCATCCAATCCGATTTGACTAGTAGAGTCTCAGCCTCGTACGTGCCCAGCCATTCAATGCTCTTGATTGCCATGTTGAACGGAGAATTCGCTCCGTGAGCACGGTGTTCCTCTAGGCTTTCTACCGAGTAGATGAATGGTATGTTAAGCGCCTTTTTCAAAGTGACCGCGGCTGGTATAAAATGCCAGTCATATGCGTCTATCAAGTCCACTTGCTTGCCGGAGTCGTAGTAGATGTTGGCTGCCACTCTTTCGATTTCCTGATTCAAAGTGAGGACCCATGTCAATACTCCTATATGGGTGCGAACAGGGTTTGAGACTCTGTAGGTTTTGACGCCGTCCACGTCCGAAAACTGTCCCGTCAAGTAGTCGTGATAGGTCACCACGTGAGTCTCAACGTTGCTTCTTACGAGGCGTACTGCAAGCTCTCTCACGTACTCAGCAAGTTGGCCAACTACCCTCGGCGGGAATTCCCACGAGAAAATTATGACCCGCATCAGTTCTTCACTACGTGAACAGCGCGCACACCTTGATGATGCCACTTCCGGTAACGTAATAGCGTTTCTTGCCTTCGCTGTCGACAAAGCTGTCAACGAAACCCTCGATCTTGTAGTTGTCCAGAACCTTCTCCACATCGTTCAAAGCGATCTGCAAGACCTGCGAAAGCTCCTCACTCCTCCTAGCCAAATCCGGAGCAGTAGCACACAGGTTATGCAACGTCTGCAGTATCTTCTCCGGGATCGGAATTTCCTCTCTCAACGATATTCACCCTATACCCGTACATATTCTGAACGGTCTTCTTATAAACACAAGTGCGGCTTCTCTAGAAATATCTGGTTGACGCTTGTGCTTGCTGTTTCAGCTCCTCGAATCTCTTCTCCGCTGCCTCAGCAAGCATTCTTCTGAGCTTGTCTCCATCAGCCTTTGAACGTCTGATCTCCCTCAGCTTCTCTGTAAGAGGCTCGTCGTGAAGAGACTTCTCCACCCACTTCTCGAAGTCGCCGCGGCTATTGTGGAATTCAATTGCCTTCAGGCTCACTTTCTCTAGGGCGCTTCCAAACTCCTGCAGGCTCCAAGCCGTAGTGCCGGTGTAGTATTCCTCACCTACGTTGGTGTGGAACAGGAACGGTTCGTTGGCTGTTGCTGATGCAAGCCTGACTCTGTTTTCGAAGTCCAAGATCGCCGCCTGAGCAGTCACAAAAGCATCTATTGGTGTGCCGAATGGGCTGAAGTAGGAATGGACCTCGCCTGGGCCTCCGCCTGCCGTGAACATGTAGTAGAGATGGTCGCTTGTCTGGAAGTACCGCCACATCTTCAGAAAATCCTTGTCTCTTGTTTCCTTTACAAGCGGCTCAAGTCTCCTCAAGGAAGTGTAGTAGGCCCACTGCATCGTGTTTCCAAGCCAGCAGCTTGCGTCCCTTTCCAAGTCTGCCCAAGAAACCGTTCCGCCCAGTTCCGGAACGTCAATCTCGCCGATGGAGGCGTATTTGTCGGTGACCTCAGAAGGTGTTGCCATGTGCAAGTGCCACCATCTAATGATCTCTTCAGGCAAATGCCTTAGGAAGTCGTGTATGCCGGTTTCCGGCCAATGGTGCTCACCAAACGTTTCATAGTCTGGGAAGATGCTGATGCAGTTCGCAGGCGTGGACGCCAGCCAGCTTGCGTACTTGTCGGCTGTCAGTGGCCACTCACTCCACCATCTTGCCGAAAACCTGAAACCCACATCATCAGTCAACTTGTAGTTTCGCAGCAGAATTTTGATCTTCTTGCAGCCCTTTGGCGTGTAGAGATAGTTCGGCGAGTTTCCGTGTAGTATTCTTTCCACTCCCTCAGTGAATATCCCCTTGTACCCGAGTTTTTCAACAGTTCTGGCTATGGCGTTGTTATATAGAAGCTCCGTGTTCTCGAACACGTGCGATGTGTAGCCGAGGAGGTCTCTTGTTATCTGCTGGTGCATCTTCATCTCCTCGATGAATTCGTCTCTTTCAGGATAGAGGCTTGCCAGCGAATGGTAATACGTTTGAGTCAGGAATTCAACGCAGCCTGTTTCTGCAAGCTGTTTGAAGGTTTCTAAGATGTCCTTGCTGAACATCTCGCATTGTTCAAGAAAAACACCTGAAATGCTGAAGGAAACCTTAACCTGCTTCTTGTCCTTCTTGTGCCTGTCAATGAGCTCAAGCAGTATCCTGTTAGAAGGAAAATAGCATTTCTTGCATGTTCGCTCGAAGATTTCCTTATTCAGCTTTCGATCCAGATAATAGTCGAATAGCTCCTGCTTTCTTGCACGCTTGAAGACTCGATTCTCCCAGAAGAAGTCGCGCCTTATCCGATGGGGCTGATGAACCTCGAAAACGAGTACGATGTCAGTCAACGTGGTGCCCTCTTGCTTAGTGTGTATCAGTTTGTCATTCTATTTCTTGTTTGCTATGTCTGGAAATGCCAGTGCAAGTATGTTTAGGTCGGATTCGGATACTGAATTCATAATTTATTTATGTTCTATGCTAGCTTCATTCTTCTTAATACTGGTGAGTAATCGTGTCAGTTGAAAAAATCAGCGTTGAGAGTAAGCAGGAACTGGAGCAAATGATTACTAAGGAGATCAGCCAGATCGAGAAGAACCTGACGGTGATTTGCACTCAGGTTCCCATAAACGACAAGACGACCATTGATGCCTTGTGCCACGACGAAAACGGCCAGCTTGTCATTCTTCAGATCAACGTCAACGAGGACGACAATGCGCTACTGCAGGGAATACAGAGCTTGGACTACGTTGACAAGTTCAAGTCGTTCTTGAAGATGACCTATGGCAAGCATAAGATTGACGATAAGGAAAAGCCGCGTCTGATTCTGGTGGCACCTGACTTCTCCGAGACTTTGCGCCACACCGTTCAGCACATCCACGGGCTGCACATCGAGCTGTACGAATGGGAATACCTGAAGATCGGAGACCACAAAGGCCTCCACCTCCAATCTATTTTCACATGGAAGCCTACCGACTGGAAGCCAGCCGAAACGCCAAAGGGGGAAAAAGAGCCAGAGAAGGAACCAAAGCCAGTTGAAAAGAAGGGTGAACCGAAGCCAGCAAAGAAGAAGGAACCAGCGCCACCTATGCAGGAAAATAAAGAAGAGGCCAAGCCGGAGCCGTCAAAGCCCAAACCTGAGCAGCCAAGAGAAGAGTCAAAGCTCCCTACACCGCCGCCAGTAGAGAAGCCTGAGGAAGAAGAGCCGTTCTGGAAGCAGGAAAAGGAAGAACCGCAGAAGAAGAAGCGGTTTTTCTAAGACGCTAACCTGAACCTTTGTATGTATGGCCCTCTGTGGTGTGTTTGCTTGAGAATCGGCTTTTTTGTTTGGGAGTATCCACCGGCGCTTGTTGGTGGTCTAGGCACTTATGCAGATTACATAACGCGTGAATTCGTTTCTATGGGCAATGACGTGACGGTTTTCACGCTGAATCCTGGAAACTTGAAGACTCGTGAAGTCATCAAAGGAGTAGAAGTTCACAGGCCCCTCATCGTAGATGCAAGCAACGTTTTTCCCATGTTCGTTATTGACGACCTGAAGAAATGGGGAACGAACATACGTCTGTTCAACGACATTTTCATCTACAACACGTTGAGTGCCACGAAGTTCATCAATAGCACATTGAAAAAGGAAGGCTGCAACTACGATGTAGTCTGTGTTCACGACTGGCTGAGCAGCATTGCGGGCATCATAGCGAAGAACGAGACCAAGGTTCCTGTAGCTTTCCACGTCCACAGCACGGAGTGGGGTAGAGCAGGAGGCCCAGGTTCAGAAGTTGTCTCTTACCTCGAGTGGGCGACAGCCCAAAAGGCAGACAAAATAGTGACGGTAAGCCACGCAATGCAGGAGGACTTGGCAAGGCATGGCTGGAGCAAGTCGAAGATAAGCGTGGTCTGGAACGGAGTAGACCCAGAACGCTACAACCCCAAGAACTGCAACCCCGAAGAAGTAGAAGCAATACGCAGAAGATACGGCATAAAACCAGATGAGAAAATGGTCCTCTTTCTGGGAAGGTTGACGTGGGTGAAGGGAGTCACGAATCTGGTTCAGGCCATGCCCATGATTTTGGAGGAGTATCCGAACACGAAGCTCGTGATTCTGGGCAAGGGCGAACAGCAAAACGACATAATCGAAACCGCCAACAGGCTTGGAATAAGCGGCAAGGTGGCCTGCAAGTTCGATTTTGTGCCAGAGAATGAACGTATTCTGCATTATGCAGCGTCTGACGTTTGCGTCTTCCCGTCGACCTACGAGCCGTTCGGTATCGTAAGCTTAGAGGCCATGTCGATGGCAAAGCCAATTGCGGTGGGCGCTCAAGGCGTGGTTGGCTTCAGAGAGCAAGTCGTGCCTTTCGGTTCAGACCAGAACGGAGTACATGTGAACGGCGGCAACGCAACTGACATAGCATGGGGCATCAAGGAGATTCTATCTGACCCAGACAGGGCCAAGAAGTGGGGAGAAAACGGTAGAAAGCGAGTGTTGCAGTACTTCACGTGGCGTAAGGCCGCTGAGCAAACGTTGCAGATATACGACAGGCTTGTGCATCCGCAAGAGGAACCAGAATATCGCGTCGTCGACCTGATGGATAAGATAACAAGAACGTAGAAAAAAAGCAAGTTGCTAGGGTTTTCTAGCTGCGGCGTCCTCTAACGCGGTAACGCCTGGCAGTTT
>CAZUFK010000075.1:0-6273 GCA_964619695.1 uncultured Candidatus Bathyarchaeia archaeon | reverse complement strand
ACGCTACATGCGCGAAGTCGCCACACTAGGCAAGCTAAGCATTAACTCGCAGAACGAGCTGTGGAGCTGCACCACATGCTCAACATGCGGCATTAGATGCCCCAAAGACCTCAACCCATACGAATTCATAATAGACATCCGCAGCATGGCAGTCGAAGAAGGACAAATCGCACCTACCATACGCGACGCACTGGAAAGCATATACAAAAACGGCAACCCATGGGGACGCATACGAAGCATACGCACCGATTGGGCTCAAGGCCTGAACGTCAAGCCCATCTCGCGAGGCGCCGACATCCTGTTCTACGTCGGCTGCACATCAGCCTACGACCCCAGAGTCCAAAACGTGCCCAAAAGCCTCGTCAAATGCCTCGAGAAAGCAGAAGTCAACTTCGGCATCCTAGGCGACGAAGAAAACTGCTGCGGAGGCGAAGTCTACGGAATGGGCGAAAAAGGCCTGTTCGAATTCCTGACCGAAGAAAACATGAAAACATTCAACAAGTACAACATAAAACAAGCCGTCGTAACATGTCCACATGGCTTCCACGCCTTCAAAAACCGATACAACCAAACTAGCGTCGAAATACAGCATCACACTCAACTGCTGGCAAAACTAGTGGAAACAGGCAAACTCACTTTCTCAAAGCCAATGGACAAGAAAGTCATCTACCACGACCCATGCTTCCTGGGCAAGCAAAACGGCATATATGACGAACCACGCAAAGCAATCGAAAGCGTGCCCGGCGTGAAACTCTTGGAATTCGACCGCAACAGGGCCAGAAGCGTCTGCTGTGAAGGTGGTGGTGGACGGTTGTGGGTCGATATTCCGGGTGAACGTCTTGCCGAGACTCGTGTCAGAGACGCTGTAGAGGCAGGAGCAGAGATTCTGGCTGTGGCTTGCCCGTACTGTCTGTTGACGCTGGAGGATGCCGTGAAAACCACGGGCAACGAAGGCAAAATCCAGATCATGGACGTGGCTGAACTGCTTTCGCTTGCGTTATAGCAACTCTTCTCTTGGAAGCGCTCTGCAACTCCTAGGCTGAGAGCGTGTCGGTCCTCGGCCAGTGATTTGACGGATTCGCCGTGGGTTTTTGCTTTTTGGCAGCTTTTCTATGCTACCGGTGTCCGAAAGTGTGCATAAGGCTTATATTTGAGAACTTAACAGATACGTATATTTGAGTTTTAACTAGAAGTCCAATCTGGATGTGAATGAAATGGTCAACGAAGGAAGAGGACGACTGTTCAGAAGAAAAGACGGCAAATTCCTAATATACCTCCCCAAAGACCTAGCAGAAGACAGCATGTTCCCATTCCGATGCCCCGAATCCATGTACGTAAAACTCAGCTTCAAACTCGGCGACAACAAAATGCTCGTAGAAGAATACAAAGAACCAGTGCCAGAACCAACATAAACACGCGTCTAACTTCAATCGGACAGTCACAACAGCAAAGCCGTTAGGCTACTAACCAGACCATCATTGCCGCCACCATCCGGCAGTGGTCCAGCCCCACCATCATGGTCAGGCAATATAGTCCAAGCATTCCTGTCTTGCCGGTTTCCTGCAGCTCTGCGTGCTCTTGCCTAGGCCCACTCAAGCCAAGCTTTCTCCAGTGGGCGTGTCCTTGTTTGAATGTATTCATCCTGCATATTCATTTACGCTTTAGTTACATGTTGTGAATAGCAAGGCTCTTCTGGGCTTGATCTCGTGATGAAAACGTTGCGAATGCTTCATAAACGACAGACGATCAGACTATTCTGTTAAGGGTTGCTGCGCGATGGAGGATCTTGAGTTGGTGATAGTTGGTGCTGGCGCTGCAGGCTTAGCTGCAGGCATCTATGGGGTGAGAAGTGGACTGAAAACATTGGTTTTGGAGGAGAAGATTGCTGGAGGGACAGTAGCAGAGGCGCCTCTGGTTGAGAATTATCTCGGGTTCCAACACGTAGGCGGTTTTGAGTTGGCGGATAAGATGGCTGTGCATGCAAAGGCCATGGATGTCGAGATACGAGAGTTCGAAAGCGTCACAAGCTTGGACCTAAGAGGTGAGAGAAAAATCGTCACGACGAACAAGGCGACCTATGAGGCAAAAACAGTGATCATAGCTTCAGGAAGCCATTATCGTGAAGTCGGGGTTCCGGGCGAAAAAGAGTTTCGCGGAAGAGGAGTGAGCTATTGCGGCATCTGTGACGGCCCATTGTTCAAAGGCAAACGGGTCCTTGTAGTCGGGGGCGGAAACTCGGCATTGATAACTGCTCTGTACCTTACTGAACATGCATCTGAAGTGAAAATCGCACATCGCAGAGATGCGTTTAGGGCTGAGGAAGCTCTTGTAAATGCATTGAAAACAAAGAAGAACATCGAAGTTCTGCTGAACACGGAGATAAGAGAAATCAAAGGCGAAAAGCTTGTCAGCAAAACAGTAATGCTCAACGTCCAAAGCGGAGAGACCAAGGAAATGCCTGTTGACGGCGTCTTTGTCCAAGTTGGAGAAAATCCAAATAGCCAACTGGCAATGGATGCTGGTGTCGCAGTTGATGAGAACGGATATGTCAAGATCGACCTGTGGCAGCGGACGAACATCGCGGGAGTGTACGCTGCAGGCGACGTTACGAATCATCCTGTGAAGCAGATCGGCACCGCTGTGGGACAAGGCATCACCGCAGCCTTGGAGGCCTACGATTTCATCCGAAGACCATATTACAAACAACAGAAAATGCTCCAAAAGTAATATATCGTTCGGAATCTCTTCTCAGAATTTCTGAGCCGTGGCAACGTTGGAGAAATGCTGGATGAGCAAAGCATGCGTCGCCGCAATAAGCATCAACCAAGATCTCTGCAGCAAGTGCAGCATCTGCCATTCCATCTGCCCATACGAGGCCATAAAGCGAGACACTGAAACGGGCAAAGTGGAAATCGACCTGCAAAAATGTCAGGTCTGCGGGATTTGCTATAGTGCGTGTCCGTCTTTAGCCATAGAAATGGTTTACTATGATTACGAAAGCCTGCTGAAGTATGTGAAGAGCATGCAGGAGAAATGTAAGAGTGACACACTTGTCTTGATGTGCCGAGGCAATTCGCCTGCGTCATGCGACGTTGAGGAGATACTGAAAGATCAAGGCTTGAACGTAAGGAGCTACATTCCGCTTCGGTTGCCGTGTTCCGGGCGTGTTCCAACTGAGTTCGTTTTTCAGGTGTTGAAGTCTGGAATGAAGCACGTTGTTTCGATTCAGTGTGAGGATGCTTTTTGCAGGTTCAAGGAGGGCACTAAGATAAACACTAGACGTATGGTGTTGGGCAGGGCGGTTGTTGAACAATTCGGCCTAAGCAAGGACGCTTTGCGTGTAGTGAAGTATTCGCGGAAGGTGGTTTATGATACTGAGAAGTGTGTGGGTTGCGACAAGTGCGTGTTCATCTGTCCCTACAAAGCCATAGAGGCGGAACCGCTTGCAACGCCTAAGATACTTTATGACGATTGCATGGGCTGCGGAGCCTGTGCGCTGGTTTGTCCGCATTCAGCGATTCAGGTTAAGGGTTTTGAGTTTGAAGACGTTATGAAGCGGTACGTTGAGACGGCGAAGAAGCTGAAGGCTGAAGGCAAGTTTCCTGTGATTTTGGTTTTTGTTTGTCAATGGTCAGAGTTTCAGGCCTTAGACGAGCCGGCAAACCTATTCAAAAAGGCTGTAGCTTTGGAAGTTCCCTGTTTCAAGGCGCTTGACCCTGTTCATGTTGTGAATGCCCTGAACGGTGGTTTTGACGGCGTTATGGCAGCCGTCTGCTCGGCAGAGGACTGCAAGCTGCAGAAGGGCAAGGAGACGGCTGAACGAAACATGGCTGTGCTGAAGGATGCTTTGAAGAAGATGGGATTGCTGGAACGTTTTGAGCTTTTCACGGCTTCGCCGCGTTGTGTGGGTGACTTCGATCAGAAACTGGTCGAGTTTGTTAAGAAGATTGCTTCTATGCCGCCGTTGCAGCTGGCAAAAGTGGAGGCTAAGTCAAATGTATGAGATTGTAAGCAAGAGAGAGTTGGCTCCGAAGATCAAGCTGTTCGAGGTTCATGCTCCAGAAATGGCTGAAAAAGCCAAACCAGGGCAATTCATTATAGTAATCATTGACGAGAAGGGCGAGCGTGTGCCACTGACGGTTGCGGGATGTGACGCGAATAGGGGCACAATAAGGTTTGCCTTTAACGAGGTTGGCAAGACGACGAAGCAGCTTGGGTGTCTGAAGGAGGGTGAATGCATTGGGAACATAACTGGACCGTTGGGGAACCCGTCTGAGATCAGGAATTTTGGCAGGGTTCTGTGTGTTGCTGGTGGCGTGATGATTGCGCCGATGCTTTTTGAGCTTCAAGCTTTGCGGCGAACTGGAAATGCGTTGACCACGGTTGTTGGAGCGAGAATCAAGGATCTGCTCTTCTTTGAGAAGGAAATGGAGAGCCTGAGTGACAGGTTCTACGTGGCCACGGATGATGGTTCCAAGGGTTACAAGGGTTTGGATTTTCTCAAGGAGATTCTTGAGAAGGGGAAGTTTGATCGTTGTGTGGCTTGGGGGCCTGTTGTCATGATGAAGAACGTGTCTGCGATGACGAGGCCGTTTGGTGTTCGCACGATTGTGACTTTGACGCCGATTATGGTTGATGGGATGGGCATGTGCGGGGTCTGTCGGGTTACGGTGGACGGGAAGATGAGGTTTGGGTGCGTTGACGGGCCCGAGTTTGACGGTCATGGTGTTGATTTTGACGAGTTGGTGAATCGGCAGAGGATGTTTTTGCCTGAGGAGAGGTTCAGTTCGCTTTTGTGGGAAACGCGGGGAGAGTGTGCTTGTGGCGGAAAGTAAGCCTAAGCCGAAGATCAAGAAAGAAGCTGAACCGATGCCTAAGCAGAAGCCTGAAGTTCGGCGCAAGAACTTTGACGAGGTTGCCTTGGGCTACACTGAGGAGCAGGCTAAGGCAGAAGCGAGTCGCTGTTTGCAGTGTCCCAAGCCCCAATGCGTAACAGGCTGTCCTGTAGAGATCGACATTCCGGGTTTTATGAAACTGTTTAGAGAGGGGAAGTATGAGGAGGCGGCAAGGAAGATTAAGGAAAAGAACAGTCTTCCTGCGGTTTGTGGGCGGGTTTGTCCGCAGGAGGAGCAGTGTCAGAAGTTCTGTATTATGGGCAAGGTTGGTGAGCCTGTGAGTATTGGCAGGTTGGAGCGGTTTTTGGCTGACTGGGAAAGGGGGAGGGGAACAGAGAAGCAGGTTGAGAGGCCGTCGCCGACGGGTAAGAAGGTTGCCGTGGTTGGTGCTGGTCCAGCTGGACTTACGGTTGCGGCTGATCTTGCGAAGCTTGGGCACAATGTGGTGATTTTTGAGGCTTTGCATCTTCCCGGTGGCGTGTTGGTCTACGGGATTCCCGAGTTTCGTCTGCCGAAAAAGATTGTCAGGGCAGAGGCTGACTACGTTCAGAGGCTGGGTGCCGAACTGAAGCTTGGGTACCTTGTGGGCAGAATATATACGATTCCGGAGTTGTTGAAGGAGAGGGGTTTTGATGCGGTTTTCGTTGGTACGGGTGCAGGTTTGCCTGCTTTCATGAAGTTGCCTGGTGAGAATCTGAGTGGGATCTATTCGGCGAACGAGTTTTTGATTAGGGTCAATTTGATGAAGGCTTATGCATTTCCGTTTTATGATACGCCTATTTCGATTGGTAAGCATGTTGTGGTTATTGGCGGTGGCAATGTGGCTATGGATAGTGCGCGTTCGGCTTTGCGTTTGGGTGCTGAGGAGGTTTGCATTATTTACCGTCGCTCTCGGGAGGAGATGCCTGCGAGGCAGGAGGAGATTGAGAACGCGGAGGAGGAAGGTATTCTGTGCAAGTTTCTGGCCAACCCGATCAGGTTTGTTGGCGATGAGAAGGGCTGGGTGAAGGCCATGGAATGCGTTTGCATGGAACTGGGACCTCCAGACGAGTCTGGGAGGCGAAGGCCAGTTCCGGTTAAGGGTTCAGAGTTCACGATGGATGTTGACACGGTTATCTTGGCGGTTGGGAGGACGTCTAACCCGATCATTCAGAGCACGACTGAGGGTTTGGCAGTTACGAAGTGGGGAACGATTGTGGCCGACGAGAATGGGAAGACGAGTATCGAAGGCGTTTACGCGGGTGGAGACATTGTGACCGGCGAAGCCACGGTCATCAGCGCGATGGGGGCAGGCAAGAAAGCCGCAAGAGCCATCCACGAATACCTCATGAGCAAGAAATGACCATCTATTCGTGTGAAAGACAGCCAATAGACGACC
>CAZUFK010000074.1:0-6333 GCA_964619695.1 uncultured Candidatus Bathyarchaeia archaeon | reverse complement strand
AATCAAGTTGGGCTTGGTTTAGAGTTACACCATTAGCCCTAGCAGTACCTAGTATTGACTGACTAGTGAGAGCAGTTTTGTCTGTTTTCTTTTTAGCAAACTCTGGAAGTTTTTGAAGTTCACCAGCTATAAACTGAGCCTTATCTAAACCACCAGTTCTAATACCATTGACAGTCTTGAACGGGTTTCTTCTCTCAGCACCCTGTAATAACTTTGTATATTTAGTTAACTCAGCAGCAGTTGGTTCACGATCTAACTCAGCCTTAAATACAGATCTGATAGTAGAAGCAGCTTGAGTAGGATCAGATATTGATGCAAATATATCTGGTCCGCCAGCACCGGTTTGTTTATAGGTACCATCTTTAGTGCCAATTGCAAGAAACTCTGGAACAGATATATTTCTACCCTCATCCAAAGAACGGGTAAATCTATCTGTGAGCATCTTAGTATAAGCTGCTTTTAGATCAGGAGAGTACTTTCCGTTTAATGGAAGGTTAGTTCCATAGACTGCATTTAATTGAGCAGCTAAATCAACTCTTCCTTGATCATCTAAATCCTTAGCAATAAATTTACCAGCATTAGCTAATTCATTAGTTAATTCCTGTGATTGAATTTCACCTTCTTTAATATTATCTTGTGCTTGTTTCTTAGCCTTTTTGTCTGTTAATTCTTTAGCAACAGCAGCACGATATTCTGCAATTTGATTAGGACCATAACCTGCTAAGGCTGCTTTACGAGCCTCATCAGCACTACCGACCTCACTGACTGTTTTGGTATCAGCCTTTGCAGCATTAAAAGTTTTACTTAAAGCATTATACTCTGCTTGCTTAGCATTAACTTCAGCAGTCTTATCTGCTAATTGGGCTAGTATTGTTTTACTAGCAGGAAGACTAGGATCAAACTTCTTTAATAAACCACCTTGAGTTCTTCCCTTTAAAGTAGCCTGCTCTTTTTTAAGATTATCCAACTCAGCTTTAAGTTTAAAAAGCTGTTGCTGTTGTTGTTCTAAAGTAAGAGCCACTACTATTCCCCTAACAATCTACTAAATATAGACATATATGCTGCTTGTGTGTTTTCATTAAAGCCTGATAACTCTTTTATTCTTTGTAAAGTACTAACTTTAAGGATGTCTATAACGTCAGCATTACCACCGACCAGTTCAAAGACTTCCTGTTGCTTACGATAATCTTTGTAAGCCTGTACCATTCCTCTTAATACTTCTTGAGTCTGAGGTCTAACGTTTGCAAATTTAGGATCATCTAGCATTGCAGATAGATCATCTAAAGCGTTAACTCGCTCTATTTCTTTCTCTCTGCCCTTACCTAGATACTCCTGTACTAATGGTTGTCCAGCGTTAAAGGTATCTTTCCATTGATTCCATTGTTGACGTAAGATCTTTCTAATAGAAGGATCTGAGATACCTACTAATGAATTATCAAACTCATCCTTTTTATCAAAGTAGGTTTGAACACCTGCTGCAGTCTGAACTTCTAGTAGATAGTCCTCTACTCGCTTGTTCTCTCGTAAGCCCATAGACTTCATAGTTCTATAAGCATCCCAAGAAAATGCGCCCTTGTGCGGTATTAAGAAGGCAGCGCCTTCTCTATAGGTATCAAATAGATCAGTGTTTTCTTCAACAAACTTTCCAGAATCTTCTGCTGATTGGAAGTATCCTACTGTTTTACGCTCTGATTCAGATACAGTATATGGAACTTGGTTAGGATATAACTCTACCCATTTTGCCATAGCAGCGTTGGTATCACCATTATTCTTTTCAAGTAATCCATACCAAGCCTGTTTCCAACTTGCCTTACCAGAGTCTCTAACCCATTCAGCCATTTCAGATTTAAGTTGAATAGATGGAGATGCTGGAGCAGTAAAGCCATATACGAAACGCACTGCAAGAATAGCTAAAGTAGTATTCTTTACTTTCTCTCTATATGCTTCTCGCTCAGCAATTGTAGGTGGTACTGGATTACCTAATTCATCAGTTCTTTGAGTTATGCCATTACCAGATGCCTCAAGATAAGTTACTGCCTTGCGGTAAGCAGAAGCATATTGTGAATCTCTTTCATCTTGAGAAAAAGCAGCTAATGCCCTGTTAATGTGAGCAGGCATTAGTCTGTCAATTAATGGTCTATCAACAGCATACTTACCTAAAGCCATTCCAGTAATAGTATCTGCTGATTTATCTGAGCCTTGGAACGGTAGGAAGTCAACTACGTTAGCCAGCATAGTTATTGATAGTGCTGCTGCTGGACCTGAGAAGGTTGGCAATATTGAATCTGGATTTAAAGATGGTGTCAACATCTTTACAGATCCACCAAATTGTACTGGGAATGGAACTTTAAAGTCCTGAGGTATTCCCATAAATTGTAATACACCCTGCATCGCTCTATATCCTGGAGCAAAGTGTGGGTAAACAAAGTATGGATTACCTTGATCATCTTTCTGAATCCATCCAGAGTGATCTATTCCATCAAATGTTAATGCTGCTTTCTGAAAGGCCTCAGGATTGTACTTAGCAAGACGACCTAAACGTCTGTAGAAGTCTTCTTGAGCACGATAGAATCTAGCAAAGTTACGCATTGAAAAAGATACTTGAGATCTAATCAAAGGATTATCTACATAAGATAGAACTTGTGTAATAGCTCTTTCTTCTGCAGCCTTAGCCAATTCTTTTTTAGCGTTATTGATTGCTAGTTTGTACTCAGGAGTTCCTTGAGTAATACCCTCAGTCCATTTATCAATAAATGCTTTTTCAAAACCTTGGCTTCGCATCTCTTTGCGAATACGAACTGACTCATAAAGTGCCATAGGTTGACGAGATATACGGGCGTTGGCAAGACCAAGCCATACCCAACCATTTTGGATAAGACTAGATGTTCTCTTGTCTGCATCAACAACTGGTATTAATTCTGGTCCTACATACTCCAAAGGCATATCTTCAATATCTATATTTTGGACATCATCTAAGCCTAGTTTGCCAGTAATGAGATAACTATCAGTATCACCCAGTGGTTTGTTTGGATCTAATTGACGGATCTTATTTAAAAGATCTTCGTTAATTTTTTGATCGCCTCGCTTAGTAACTAAATCTTTAGCGTTTTGATACACCTTTGTAGCATAAGTTATATCATCTATTTTTAGATCACTAACAGCAGTTGCTTCTTTTTTAAGTTGTTGTCCTCTAGGAGTTTTCAACCAATTAACAATAATTCCAATTGCTTTATCCTCTGGCAAGGTTACATTTGCAAGAGCAATAGAACCTAGTTCATCATTTCCATAGAATGAAAGTCTTAATAGCCAGCCAATTAAAGATGCTTCGCTCTTATCACTAGTGATTGCTCTAGTACCAAAGCCTGCAATATTTGCTGCTTGAGTATATTGTCTAGTAGCAGTAGTCAAATCTAATCTAAGAGGCTGTGCTCCGACACCAAGATCTTTAACTAACTGCAATACAGTTTCATTATAAGTAGCACCTGAGGCAAAGTTCATACCGCCTTCAGATACTGAAGATAGTAGGTTATCTATATCTCCATAAATAATCTGATCTTTCAAAATGTCTATAGATTCATCATCTATCATTTTGATATTAAAGTTACGTAAGAATCTATCTATCTTACCTTTAGACAAAGCCTCAGCTAGTATCTGTCTGGTTTGTCCAGCAACTCCGCCTTCAATGCTTTCTTCTACTTCAGCAATTTTTAAATTAAGTGTTTTTGCTTTTTTTGAATTTTGATCTAAAGATCTTAATTGTGTTTTAAGTTGGAATAATTCTTCTCTTCCAGCAACAATTTTAGCATCAAGAGCCTTAATCGCTGTAATGTTTGCTTCTGATTCTTTTTTGTTTATAAATCTCATCATTACGCCAAGTGGATTGGCAGCAAACTTTTCAGCACTGGTTAAGCCAGGTACAGTTTGAAGAGCTGAGTTTAATCTAGTAGCTGTATACTTTTGCTTTATCAAGCCCCAAGGGCTTGTACCCATAGCTAGAGAAACCATTAAATCTTCTCCGGCATTTCGGATTGCATAGCGAGGACCAGCCAAAGTCAAGAATGACCAGATACCGGTTATATCCTCTACCCATTTGCTATTTGCAGTTCCTAAAACTTTTCTAGCAAAAGCGCTTTTACCTGCTAATAAATCTATATCGGCAAGATTGGGAGCAGATACAACCGTATTCATTTCGCTAGGTAGTAATGCTTTTCTAGATAAAGGGTCATCTCCTAAACCAGTACGCATATTACCCTTTAGAGATAAAGTTCTGCTCATAGTATTAGCTTCTGGAGTTAAGTTTGCACCTCTAATATCTGCAACTTGTTTCCAGACTGATTGATAAATAGAGAACTTTCTAGATATATCATCAGTACCTGCATATGCCTCTTTAAATAATGTTGCTATATTGGTAGGCAATGACAGCGCAGCAATACGATAGATTTTATCAGGAGCATCTTTTGCTAATAGGTCAAATTGATTTTCTTTAAATACTGGTATTGGTGTAAATGCTCTTTTTAATTTATCTACAGCATTAAATATTTGTAGACTAGACTTACGAGCAGTTCCTTTAACTGCCTCGCCTTCTAGTGCTTTCACTAATTTACCAGGCTCCATCATAACTAATTCGTCATATAAGCCATCAAGATTGTTAGGTGAACCAAACATTGCATTTACTATAGCTGGAGATACTTTATTAAAATCAAATACTTTATTTGCTAAAGTTAATGTATTAATTCTGGCTTTACGGCTAAGATCCATACGGGGCAATATTACTCTTTGACGAGCAACTGATCCTTGAGATAAAATGTTTATAGCATCTTTAGTATTCTCAAACCAAGCCTTAGCAGTGGTTGCGTTTGTAATGGGAACTGGTCCTTTTATAAATTCATCTACTACAGAACGACCAAACTCAGGTACAAGGACAGAAAGTTGCTTTCTTGCCTCAGCAGTTGCTTGAGGGTTCTTACCCTTATTATCTATTATCTTTTTAAGATAACTACCAGCCTGATCCCAGACAGCAATTGTCTTAGGGTCATTAAAATAATCTTCAAACTTTTGACCCTTTTGAGCAGCCTGTGCAGCGACTACACCTACTGCATAGTTATTAAGATCATAAAGTTTTTTTGCTTTACTTGCAAGAATAAATGGATCAGTGCGAAGTTTAAATATAGCATCGCCAACACCTGAAACCATTTTGTAAAAGAAACCTTGTTCGTACAAATCACCAGGTGTTACTATGTCAATTATATTAGCTAGTTGACGACCAGGTGAGAACTTAGCAGCATTGACAGCATTTAACGCTTCGTCAAATTCTTCCTGTTCTTCTCTGCTTGTTTCTTTATTTGTAGGGTCTGCTAAGCGAAGATAATACTTTTCTTCCTCTGTAGCATCTTGAATAAGGTCTGAGATATTAGCGCCTTCGCTAATTTTCTGAGCGATACCAATTTGTACATCACCGTATTTATCTTTTGCCTTTTGAAGACGGTTAGTGTTATAAACCTTTTCGCCATCTTTGCCAGCTTCTTCCCAAGCAAAACCCAGTGTCTTTTTTTCTATAAGTGGAATAGCTAAAGCACGATAAGTTTGACTTACTCTATCAGATGCAAACTGTAATCCCTTAAATGCTTGATAACCAGTGTAGTGCCAAGCAGTTCCAAGCAGACCCTTTGGTCCTTCATCTGGTGATTCTGTACCAAATGTGTCCACCAAATTCTGTTGCTGAGATAATGGCAAACTCTTATAGACAGAGTTAGCCACATCTTGTGGCATATTGGTTAAATTCTTATGAGTGTCTAATGCCTTGCCAAGATTATCTATTCTTCTTTTATCTTCTGCTGATAATCCCGCCGCATATGCTGCTGCTTTTAGAGACTCAGACACTATTGACCTCTAGATAAAGCGTTCTGGTAAAGATATTGGATTTCGCCGGTTGTATCGTATGGGATCATTTCTGCTAAAACATCTGATAATTTCTTTTGTGCAAACTGTGATTGCATCATTAATGCTGAAGATCCTGGACCCTCACCTAAATCAATACCTGCTGTAATAGGTTCTGTTGAACGTTCTGATGGTGCAAACAAAGGAGTTACTGGAGCCTGTGCTACTGGGTTAGATGGTCTACCACCTACGTTATCTGCAACGCCACGAGTAGTTGCTTTAGGTGCTGCAGTATTAAGCATTGCGGTCTCTTGTCCTTCACCGTATGAAGTAGATCCTAAATCCATATCTGTTCTCTTGGAGAATTTACCAGGGCCTGATGCTCCTGCTAATGGGCCTCTTGCCATTATTCCTCCTTTAAAGTTTCTAAATCTTGTGCGAAGTCTTGCCAGATCT
>CAZUFK010000073.1:0-6747 GCA_964619695.1 uncultured Candidatus Bathyarchaeia archaeon | reverse complement strand
TCGCCGGTGGTGGTTGTACCCTGAATCCGGAGCCTATGGGTGACTTTATCGACCTTTTCGTTGTCGGCGAAGGGGAGGAGGTCGCGCTGGAGTTCCTCGAGGTTTTCCGCAAATGGAAAAAGAGAAGGGCAAAGGGAAAGCAGGAGCTCTTGAGGGAAGCTGCTCGCATCCCTGGAATTTATGTCCCCGGCTTCTACAAGGTTGACTGTAACCAAGATGGCACGGTAGCTTCGATAACACCTACTGTAACGGAGGCTAAACCTTCAATTGAGCGGCGCATTGTGGATAAGCTGCCTCCGATGCTGACCAGCCCTGTCGTGCCGTATCTGCAGGTTATTCATGACCGTGGTGCGGTGGAGATTCAGCGCGGCTGCTCTCAGGGCTGCCGCTTCTGCCAGGCGGGGATAATCTATCGTCCCGTGAGGGAACGCTCCCGGGAAGAGGTGATTAAGGCAGTCGATGAACTGGTGAAGAAGTGCGGCTACGACGAGGTTTCCCTCCTTTCTCTGAGCACCAGCGATTATCCGGGCATAGAGAAGGTGGTCGGTACGCTATTGAATAAATACAAGGGGGGAAATCTTACCTTGTCGCTGCCCAGCCTGCGTCTGGATACCTTCTCGGTGGCGCTGGCTGATTCCTTTCAGGACAGAAAAAAGAGCAGCCTCACCTTTGCTCCAGAAGCGGGAACTGAACGGTTGCGTCAGGTGATTAACAAGGGCGTTTGCGAAGCGGATATACTGCGAACGATAGAGACCGCCTGGGAACGTGGCTGGAGGAATATTAAACTCTATTTCATGATTGGACTGCCTACGGAGACCGCTGACGATATTGCGGGCATAGTAGAGTTGGTGCGCAAAGTAAGGGATATCGGCAAGGGGCGCATCAACATCAGGGTGAATGCCTCGACCTTTGTGCCCAAGCCGCATACGCCATTTCAGTGGGTGGCTCAGGCATCGCGGGAGGAACTGGCTGACAAGCAACAAATACTTAAATCAGGCTTGAAGAAGCTGGGTGTGCATCTCTCCTGGCAGGACCCTGAGGTGAGCTTGCTCGAAGGTGTGCTTTCGCGCGGAGACCGCCGTCTGGGCAGAGCGATACACCGTGCCTGGCAGACGGGATGCAAATTCGATGCCTGGAGCGAGCACTTCTGCTTTGAGAAGTGGCAGGCTGCTTTCGCTGCATGTGGACTCGACCCGCGTTTTTATGCCTGCCGTGAGCGCTCTCCGGATGAGCTTTTCCCTTGGTCCCACATAGACACTGGAGTTGCCCCCAAATTCCTCAGGAGAGAGTACGAACGCGCCAGGCTGGAACAGGCTAGCATTAACTGCCGCTCGGGGCCATGCGCTCTCTGCGGGCTTCACCTGAGACAGTCTAGCTGCCAGAGCAGACAACAGGAACTGACCGTCTCCTCTAAATCTGCAGGTTCAAGGAAAACCAAACCTGTTTAACTAACGTCGCGTGGCTGGTTTGGATTGAGATGAATAAATTACTGAATTACAAGAACAAGGTGGACATGCTTTCGTATGGCTATCTGCACTTGTACATGTATTTAGCCTGTGCCTACTCAAAGTTTCTTATGTCCGGCAAAGCCCTCGGTTTTCCACTGTTGATTCAAGTTCAGACGCAGTCTTTCTGTAATGGTCAATGTTCTGTGTGTCCATACCCTTTGGTAAGCCAGAACTTGCCGCAGGGGAGAATGGAGTGGGAGCTGTTCACGAAAATAGCAGATGAATCTGCGGCAGAGCCGCTGTTGTCAACATTTGTTTGTATGCTACAGAATGAGCCGTTGCTGGACAAGCGAATATTGGATTGTGTAAAGTACTTTAAATCTATTAGTAAGTATAAAAGAAGTAAGATAGTCACGAATGGCGAGCTGTTGGATAGATACAGCCTGCCGGACATAATTCAGTCTCATTTGGACATTTTGACTGTGAGCCTTAATGCACAGTCCAAGGATGTATATAGGGAGATAAACCAGGGTTTGGACTACGATAGGGTTGTAGCAAATATTTCCGCACTGTTGTCTAATGAAACAACAAAGCGGAAATTAACCATAGGTTTTCTAAATACAAAATTCAATCCTTTGGAGATTAACGCAGCTTTGCCTTACTGGCGTAAAAAAGGTGTTAAGACCAGAGTAATAGATGTGTCAAATAGAGCAGGTTCCTTAGATGGATATGAGAAGTTTCGTCCGGAGAAAAAATACCAGGGAAACGGTTACCTTTCCAAACTCAGACTGCGATCAATATGGAGTCTGAAACCCCGGGTAGGATGTTCTCTTCCCTTCCATCAAATGAATATTCTTTTCAATGGTGATGTCATCATATGCTGTCATGACTGGAATAGAGCCACAGTGGTTGGCAACGTGAGAGATACAACTTTGAAGGAGATTTGGAACTCGAAAAAAATGAACCAGATCAGGCGGGCAATACTAGAGAAAAGGTACCGCGAGATAGACCCTTGCAGAAGTTGTTCCCTTGTTATGGAGTAGCGGCGGCTATTTAAGCATTGTAGGTGGTAATGGGTATCACAGGTAGAGAAGCCGAGCACTGGGACAAGATAAGCAGAAGGTGGTTCCAGAGGGGGTATTCTAATGAACTCATTGCTGAGCACAAGAGGAAGACACATCTAAACCTGATAGCGAGATGGGCTGATTTGTCTAAAAGTCAGAGGATTCTGAAGACCGACCTCTTTGAGGAAGCTAATGGCCCCGACCAGTTCTTGTTCGACCTCGCCCGAGCCAATAACGATGTCATCGGTATAGATGTGGCTAATGAGATGGTGACACAGGCGAAAAGGCAAGCTAGGTATCACGGGGTCGATGCAGGTAAATACCTCTGCTGCGATGTAAGGCATCTTCCTTTTCGGGACAAATCCGTTGACCTCATCATCTCTAATTCTACCCTCGACCATTTTCCCTCCGAGGAAGATATTTTTGCTGCTCTAAAGGAACTGGGACGGGTTCTTCGAGTTGGAGGCAATCTGATTATTACCCTGGACAACAAAAGCAACCTGACCTATCCTCCTTACATATTTATGCGTCTGTGGATGCGGCTCGGGCTTGCCCCTTATTTCATAGGTAAGACGCTTTCTCTCGCCAGTTTGAGGGAGGCTCTTAAGGAGATGGGATTCAGCGTGGAGGAAAGCACGGCTATTTTTCACTATCCTCATCCTGACGGTCTGGTACGGTTGCTGGAGAGCTTTCTACGCAAGCTAAGCCGTGGCAAGCTTGATAATGCTATTCGAAAGGGACTGGCTTCATTGGATAAACTGGAGACAAAAAGGACGAGGTACTTGACCGGTCGTTATATTGCAGTGAAGGCTGTAAGACGGCAGGTGGAGCAACATGTATAAGTCGTTAGTGAAATATGTGTTAGCTCCTGCGCTGGATTCTTACAGAGGCGGGCAGACCATGAAGCACCTTAACGAGCTTGAGAAAACTCAATGGTGGACCCGCGATAGGATTCTAGCGTTACAGGATGAGCGACTCAGAAAGCTGATAGGGCATGCCTATGATAATGTGCCCTACTATCGCAGGATTTTTGAACAGCGTGGTTTGAAACCTGAGGATATAGTAACCTCTGGAGACCTGATGAAGTTGCCGATATTGACCAGACCGCTTGTAAGAAATAACTTCAATGATTTAATGGCGCGAGGTTTTCCATCGAAAAAATTGGTTCTATGTCGCACGGCTGGGTCTATAGGGGAACCACTGAGGTTCTACGGAACGAGGGATGATTGCTGTGGTAGGGGTATTGCCGCGGAGTTGAGAGCTTATGGGTGGGCAGGTTATGAAGTGGGGTATAGGTGTGCCCTGCTCTGTGAGCCTCCTGTGTACGAGTCGGGGATGGGTAGGGTTTCGAGAGTCGTCAAACATTTCCTGCAGAGAATTGAGCTCTTCAACCCTCTGGATATTTCGGAGGATAAGCTCTCTGTCTTTGCCCGAAAGTTGGAAGGCTTTCAAGACGGGTTCATAAAGGGCTACCCCACAGCTATATATTTGCTGGCTCGCTTCATGAAGAAGGAAGGCAAACGTAGACTCAGGCCAAAGGCAATTATCTCAGTAGGAGAGGAATTATACGATTTCCAGAGGGAACTCTTTAAGGAGGTATTCGATTGTGAGACTTATAGCTATTACGGGTCGAACGAGGTAGATGCAATTGGTGCAGAATGCTCGGCGCATTCGGGGTATCATACGGCTGCTGAGAATGTTATCGTGGAGATTGTCGATGACCAAGACAGACTTGTTCCTCCCGGAAGAGAGGGTAGACTGCTTATAACAAATCTCCACAATTATGGCATGCCATTCATCAGGTATGAGATAGGTGATATAGGGGCGGTTTCAGACAAGAATTGCCCGTGTGGAAGAGGGCTTCCCTTATTGTCGGCGCTCAACGGCAGGACGGCTGATGTTATATTAACCAGAGGGGGGAAATTTATACCCGGTATAGCTCTACCTTTTTCTATTTGCGCCTCACTCGGTGTTGAACAGTTCCAGATAGTTCAGGACACCTACGAAAAGGTGGTAATCAAGGTTGTACTGGACAAAAGATATTCACGAAATCGTTTGAATGAGATAACCGAGAAAATCAGTCGTAGGTTTGGGTCTGCTCTTGGTGAAGGTATGGATGTTGCTGTGGAGTGCGTTGACAGGATACAACCGACGGCGAGCGGGAAAAGAAGGTTAGTCATATCGAATGTGCCTGGAAGGTTCTGAGCAAATGACCTCAGTTTTGCGACGAAAATATGAATTGGGAAAATACATATTAATGCGGGAAGGCCTGCTTCCCTTTATCAAGAAGGCGTTTTCGTTCCCATTACGTAGTTTAATTGACTATAAGGACCTTTATATCTACGAATTGCTGCTGAACGAACAAGTGGCAGATGTGTCAACAGCGGAGGTAGGTAATTTAAAATTTGAGATGATATCGACGACTAAGCAATTGCTTGAGTTGACTGCCTGCGGCTTTGACTTCGGTATACATATTATCGGTGCCGAGGAGAGATTGAACAGGGGAGCGCTGATGTTTTGCGTGTTCGTAGGTAATGAACTTGCCCATATGAGATGGGTCGCCACTACAGCGGCAGCAAGGGACAGTATTGTCGAGATACCCTGCGAAGTAGATTTCTCAAACAACGAGGTTTACCTTGGGTGGTCTGAGACAGACCCGAAATACAGAAGAAAAGGCTTGTTTTTGTACAATCACGCAAAGATACGTAAATTCATGGTTGAGCGGGGTATTAGCAAAGGACGAATTTTAATAAAAAAGAGCAATATCGTTTCCCAACAAGCTACTGTTAGGTTGGGTGGGAGGATTCGTGCCGAGGGACTATATTTGAGGCTGCTGCGGTGGAAATTCTGGAAAGAAAAGCCCATTATATTGAGGCAAGCTGAAATCGAAGAAAATCGGGCATAAGTGACCATAGAATGATGAGTAAATTGGGCGTATTGTTCAGGAGGTCGCGTGATATCCTGCGTTCGGAGGGGCTGGGCCCTTTGGTCAGACGCAGTCTTGACTTTGTGAGCCCTTGGTTCTTCAGGAGTGAGTACTATTATATCTACGAGCATATGACTAAGCAGAGAAATGAGAACGACTTTCTGCCTAAGCTTCAGGGTGTTACTTTTAAGATAATAAGCAACAACAAAGAAGCCGACGAACTGGCGAAAGAGACCGGGTTCGACTTTCGTCAGCGTCTGGTAAAAGCAAGGGAGAGACTGACTAACGGCGCCATAGCCTTCTGCTTTTTCGTAGGTAACGAACTCGTCCATATAGGCTGGGTGGCTATGGACGAGAAGGCTAAGAAAGCTGTTGACCCCATCCCGTTCAAGGTAGCGTTTTCAGAAGGACAGGCCTGTACCGGCGGCACCTGGACGCTGCCGGAATACAGGGGTAAAGGTCTTATGGCGTATAGCTATTTTAAGAGGTTGCAGTTTCTCAGGGAGAAGGGATTCACATCATCGCGGAATGCGGTAGGGAAGACTAACATTGCATCTCAAAAAGCACATGCCAAGTTAGGTCCTAAAATGGTGGCTGAAGCCCGAGTTCTAAAGCTTTTTTCGGTGACTTTCTACAGTGAGAAAAAATCCGTTAGGACGGAACAAACTATTGATACCACGTGATGCGTTATAAAATGAGAAGGGCTGAGCAATGAATCTCATAATCAATTTCACTCCTACAGGCA
Organism: uncultured Candidatus Bathyarchaeia archaeon; assembly: GCA_964619695.1. GTDB lineage: Archaea > Thermoproteota > Bathyarchaeia > Bathyarchaeales > Bathycorpusculaceae > DATKKK01. The sequence goes on along the minus strand of CAZUFK010000073.1, from coordinate 564 downwards.
TGATTCCTACCAAAGAGATGACCCCCTACGTTCCTGTGACAGTTCAGGAGATTGTGGAAAATGTGCATGAGGCTGTTGAAATAGGTATTACCATGGTTCACTTGCATGCCCGGGATGCACAGACCGGGGAACCTACACATAAGGCTGAAGTGTATGGGAAGATTATCAGTGGGATCCGCAAGTTTTCAAAAGACTTGGTAATCGCTGTGTCGTTGAGTGGACGTAATTTCAGAGAGTTTGAGAAACGAGCGGAGCCCTTGAAGCTTGATGGGGATGTAAAACCTGATATGGGGAGCCTGACGCTGAGTTCAGTGAACTTCAATCAGGAAGCTAGTGTGAATTCACCTGACATGATCCAGGCGCTTGCCCGGGAGATGCTAAACCGAAATATCATGCCGGAACTCGAGGCGTTCGATACGGGCATGATAAACTATGCCAAGTATTTGGAGCGGAAAGGTCTGCTCGAGCTGCCTCACTATTTCAACCTGTTACTTGGTAATATAGCATGTGCCCAGGCCGATCTGCTGCATGCGGGCATGATGATACGAGACCTGCCTCCTAACA
>CAZUFK010000072.1:0-7099 GCA_964619695.1 uncultured Candidatus Bathyarchaeia archaeon | reverse complement strand
CATCACCGTAGTTGGAAACTCGATGCTGCTGAGAAGATTCAAACCATAAAGTGGTTCACTGTCTTTTCGTTCATGCTTTCTTATGGGTAAGTCTGCTTGTAATGTGCGGCGCAGGTTACTAGGTCCCATATGTCTATCAGGCCGTAAGGAGGCGTGAGGTCAGTTTGCGGAACCCATCTTGCATCGCCCTCCCTGCTACCGTAGGCCGAAGTCAGTATTGTTATGTCGAGTATGTTGACGACGCCGTCGTAGTTCACGTCGCCCAATAGGCACAGTCTGAGAGGCTTCATGAGAGGGAAGCGGTCGACGTTGTCCGCATCAATCGCGTAGGGCGTGTCTCCTATGCCGTCGTGATCGGCATCTGCACCGTTGTAGTCGCTCCAGTAGTTGCCGCCTGATGGGTAGCCGTTGTCCCACGCTGCTGCATAGTCTGTGGCGACTGCGTTTTTCACGTTGCCTACGAGGTTGTTGTGGTATATGGCGATGTTGTGCGATGAGAACATGTGAATGCCGAAGCCTTCGTTGTTGGCAAACACGTTCTCAACAACTGTGCAGTTGGTTGAGCTGGCTATGCGAATGCCAGAAGGAAAGTTGCCAGCCACCAAGTTGCCTTTGATCGTGAAATTGACAGAGCCATACAGGTAGATTCCCATCCCAAAACTGTCAACCACCTCGTTTCTTTCGATGAGAGTATCGTTGCAGAAGCCAGGTATGTAGATTCCGTACGAGTTGTTCACGAGCTCATTTTCAAGTATTAGGCACCGACTGCTCTGAGTCATGTTTATGGCTGAGTAGGACTTGCTGATTTTGACTTTTTTTATCGTGACGCCGCTAACTTGGTTGAGCCTTAAGCCTCCTGTGGCGTCGAGAGCGCCCCTGCCTATGAGCCTATGCCACGCTCCGTCAACTATGATCCCACTACGCTCGATAACCACGGACCGATTGATTATGTCTGCTGTGAACGTGTAGACTTCGCCCTGACGCAGGATGAGGCCGGTGTCAGGTTCAATGTCTCCGTTGGCTTTGATGTAGATGTTCTGTTCTCCGCCTGAAGCGTGAACCTGCAGAGCGAAGGGTGCAATGCATAGAAGCAAAAAAGCGAATCCAACGTAGGCAGAGTTGCGGAGCATTGCCTTCTCTCCATGGTTGTATAGGCTTTCTGTTCCCATTAACGTTTCTGGAACAATCCTCTACGCCATGTTGTCTATGATTGCGTGGCACGAGTATTCTTAAATAGGGTTCTCCCGTAGGCTTGTTTTATGCATGAGTGGGCTTTGGCTGAAGCTGTTCTTGCGGCGGCGTCTGAGGCTGCGGAGAAGGAGGGCTTGAAGCGGGTTTCAGATGTGAGGCTGAAGGTCGGCGAACTGCAGGGCATCGACGTGGAGATACTGGGCTTCGCCCTCCAACAACTCAGAAAAGACAGATTCAAGAATGCAGAGTTTAACGTTGAGACGGTTAAGGCGAGGCTCAAGTGCCGTGCCTGCGGCTACGCGTGGTTCTTCGATAAGGCGAATGTGGATGAGGGCACGGCGGAGGCGATTCACTTCGTGCCCGAGGTGGCCCACGCCTACGTCAAGTGCCCGAAGTGCGGCAGCCCAGACTTCGAGGTGACTGAGGGGCGTGGCGTGTGGCTTGACAGCATCAAAGGAGAGTGCATGCGCAAATGACTGACCCACGACTCAGCATGGTAGCCGAACGCCTGAAAGGCATCCGCAGCGTGATCGCGGTGTCAAGCGGCAAAGGCGGAGTAGGAAAGAGCCTCATCGCGTCGACGCTCGCGCTTACGCTGGCCAAGAAAGGCCTCAGAGTGGGCCTTTTCGACTTAGACTTCACCAGCCCTTCAACGCACTTAATTCTGGGCGTCGGGAACGTGAAACCGAAGGAAGACAAGGGGATAATTCCGCCGAAGGTCTGCGGAATAGAGTACATGTCCATAATCTACTACTCAGGCGATTATGCCACGCCGCTGCGAGGCGAGGACACGTCGAACGTGCTGGTTGAGTTGCTGGCGATCACGCGGTGGGGTGAGCTGGATTTTCTGGTGTTGGACATGCCTCCGGGGATAGGCGACGCGACGCTTGACTTGCTCAGGCTCATCAGGAACGTCAGGTTCATCATTGTGACCACACCTTCGGTGCTGGCCTTCGAAACCGCCAAGAAACTCGCAAACCTCCTGAAAGAACAGAAAACACCAATCATAGGCGTCATAGAAAACATGAAAATGGATCACTCAGAAGCCATACGACAACAAACACAAAAACTCGGCCTAACCTACCTAGCCGAAATACCGTACAACTCGGAAGCAGAAGAAGCAATAGGCAACCCGGAACTGTTACTGAACACTGTGTTCGCGAGAAAAGTGGGAAACGCGACTGCAGGAATCTAGATTCTCACTTTGCGATGGCTCTGGGGAACCTGAGAATCCTGATAGAGATAGAAAATGCAGGAGTGAAGCTTGTCGACCTTGTTCTATCTGCTCGCGAGACAATTCACTTCGCACGCAACTACTCCGTCGCTCTTTCCTTTTTTGTCTATACGGGTTTTGTAGCAATGACTGCTATTTCCGTCTCCGCTTCGCGTCCAAGTCTCGCTGCATCTTTCCGCATCTTTCCAGCCAGAGAATCTCATATTCCTCTGGTGACACGATGCGATCTCTGAGGTCAGCGATTGTGTGGATTCCCTCTTTCTTGCACCAGTCTACGCAGATCCTGTATGCCTCCCAGTCAAGCCGTTCGTCTTCCCAATACACTTTGACCTCTGTCAAGCCTCGCAGGAAAGCTGCGAAAGCCCTAGTGTGACCGTCTACAAATACTACGTGATCATCAAGCCTTTTCACAGGTATAGGTTCAACCGATTCAGGTTCTGCAATTTCAATGATCTTCATTATGTGAGACAGTTTCTCAGAACTTATGAACAGCTGGCTTGGCTGTATTTCATCCAGCCTCATTGAGAATGCTTTGGCCATCGCCAGATCACACCGAATTGCACAAAACCATTACGTCCTTTCTCTATTAAGTCGATCTCAAATACGTGCTTGGCGTGCACCTAGCGCGTCTTTCAATGTTGAGGCTTGTCTGCAAGCCAGCCACCTAGCGGGCACAGGGCCTGGTCGCAGTCAGCATTGTCACCCCAAAGAGAGAAGGAGGGTTGTTTGGTGGTTTTTATGGGTATTTTTGTCCATAGTGGCCTGTGCACATTACTACGTCGAAAATGTTGATTAAGCCGTTGTCGTCGATGTCCGCGTTGAGATTGTATGCAGAGTCGCCTCGCTTCTTGCCGTAGCAGCTGGTGATCTTGACCACGTCGAAAATGTCCACATCGAAGTCTCCGTCCACATCGCCTATGATAGACACCGTGACAGACCCGGCCACAAGCGTGTTGTCAAACGTTCTTGTTTCCCCAGAAACTGGCGTAGCATAGGCTCCTATTGTGTATTTGGCCTTTGCGAAGCCTGCCGTGTTCCATGCAAAAGTGATTTTGGCGCTTTCTCCAGCATTCAGGCTAACGATTTGCGTATGAATGACTGCGCTGTTGGCGTAGACCTTTAGGGTGAGGTTTTCGGCGAAGAAGCCCTTGTTCTTAACGGAGACGTTGATCTTTGTCAGGTAGCCTTCGCCCACCACTGTCTTGCCAACCTCGACGTCGGTGACGCCCACATCATGGTAAGGGGTGGCCTCGCTGATTGTTCTGTTTGTGAGGTAGAAGAAGACGGGAAGCCAGCGGTTGATGGAAGCTGGGATGTTGTATGGGAACGGGTTGAACCAGTATTTCATGCCGCCTTCCCAATAAGTATTCGGATAAGGCCCAGGCACCGACACACCCGGATAAGTGTCGTTGGAGAAAATCTCACACGTAAGAGCATAAACCCCGGCCACGCCGTACAGCCAGTCGTCCCACAAGCCGTGGGATATGTAGAGATCAGACGACTGCTCATACGTGGTTCCGCCCGTGAGGTCTGACAGGTTTCGTGATACGTCTATGAACTTGGCTTCGTCAGGTGCACTAGCATACGTGTATCCCCACGGATACAGCACCAGTTCTGAGCCTGAATGGAAGCTCATCGCGTACATGAAATGGTGCTCCCTGACAAAGTCTCTGATAGCCTGCGTCTCAGGTTCCGAGAAAGGAGCCGTGCCCCGGTAGGTTTCGGATCGCGGACTCGTCGACCCGCCTGCCCACGAGTAGTTGTAATTCCTGTTCAAATCAACTCCACCTATCCAGTCTTCACCATACTGCCCGTCGCCGTCGTTGTCCTGCCCTTCCCATCTGATGAACTGGGGATCAAGTGGATTGGTGTAGTCTATGAGCTGTTCTATGAAGCCGTCGCCGTTCTCGTCCTCAGGCGGGTCCTCATCAAGATGCCCGTCACCATCCTCGTCCGTGGGCCGAGCGTTCTTTCTCTGCCAATCATTGTGCGCGAACGTGTCGAACCCGTCAACGTTCAAGGCCACGACAATGTAGATCTCGCTCCTGTTAAGAAGATTCGTCACGGTGACGTTTGAACCGAAGTTCGTAGCCGCATATACAGCGAAGTACAGCGTCAGCTCATATGTGATCGGTTCCCGCGCGTGGTGGTAGCCCACGAAGAAGACCTCAGGTTTCGGCGTCCTGTTGCTCTCATTCGTCAGCCTCACGCAGTAGATGTCTAGACCCCGAATGCTCTGGCCTATCGAAAAAACATCAACCACACCCGGATAGGTCTCGTTCAGAGCGAACAGTATCGTCACGACCTCCGAATAGTTGTGATAGTGAGTCCAGTCGATCGGCGGCAAAGACGCAGGCAAATACTCCTCCGCATCAGTGGCTACCGATATCGCGCCTGTGCTGACCCTCATGCACAGCGAACATGCGAGAAGAACCACCAAGCAAAACACTGAAAAAGCTTTCTTCATCTACGTTCTCCCCAGAAACTATACAGGGTACAACCAATAGATAACAATTTCGGAAAAAAGGCGCCTATCACCATGACCTCCCACATCTGCAATGCGCGCACGCCCGAAGGCCTCCCTAGCCCGGAAAAACCTAGGGGGGAGGTCTCGTATTCGCCGAAAAAACGCGTCAATAGCATGGAAAAAACAGGGGGGAGGGGGGTATCGTCTATTGATCGAAAAACAGCGCAATAGACGTTTAGAAACGCTGAGTAGCCTCAGCCGTGGTTCAATCTGTATATAGGGGGCATGATTTCGCTTTCGCGCGTAAGTGGCGAGCGCTTTCGAGTTCTACAGGCCTATGTTCACGAGTATGCCCGTCATTATTCCCGTGGCTATCGTCAGCAACACCGCCACAATCAAATGCTTCCGCATAATCAGCGACTCCGTCTCCTTACCCGCATCAATCGTAACCACGGCATTGTTGATCTTCGCAGGCGTAACCGCGCTCGCAATCCCACCAGCAGCAGCGTGACTACCGTAGATCGTCATGAATCTCGGCGTCACGAACCCTGCTTCGCTGAGGCCAATTCTGTCTGCCGCAGTCTTCTGAATCTTCAAGAACAACACATTCGAGCTGGTCTCAGAACCTCCAACCACAGCACCGAACAAGCCGAGCGAGGCAGCCACAAAAATGTAGCCTGCACCAAACACCGAAGCCAACGTTGACCCGAGAATAACGTTCATGTTAAGCTCACTGTACAATGCCGAAGGGCCTAGAGCACCGTTCGCAACTGTCATGGCGGAATACGCCATCACGAACGCAATACAGAAGTAAAGACTGTAAGCTAGAAAAGGGCCAGCGAACCGTCTGACCCAGACACCAACCGCGTTCCTGACCTGTTTCCTCGTGAGCCTCAACGTGAACAGCGACAGCAAGATCGCCACAACGATCCAAGTATAAATCTGAGAAAGCAAATCCAAATCAACAGTCAGATCCGCGAAGATAGTGATCTTCTCTGCCTCGCCAAGCAGGTTGGAAAGCCATCTGCCGATTTGGGGAACACTGACAACAGCAGCCAGAGCAGTCAGCAATATCCATGGAGAGAAAGAACGCCAAATCTCCTTCCCAGAGGGATAGTCTGCCGGTTTCTGCTTGATCACGCTCTGCGGTCTAAGCTTCTGGTAAGCATAAAGCGAAACCATCGCACACAACCCAGCAACAACGCCGACAATCCTCAGCGGAACGTATTCCACACCCGTAAAGTAGTCGAGACCCACGGTTCCCAAACACGCAAAAGCAAGAGTCAAGCCACATACGACTGCAGGAACTGCACCCTTACGCATCGAAGACCTTCCGCCCACCAGCCATAGAATGGCGAAAGCAAACCCCGTTGAAACGAGAGGAAGAAACAAAGCTATCTTGAACGCCATTTCGACTGCGCTGAGCTGAACACCTATCAGCCTCAAGCTGGCCTCAGCAGGCAACGTTATCGGAACAGACAACAGAGAGAAACTCGTAGTCGGATCGTAACCTAACACGGCAATAGCGATAGATGACACAGGACTGAAACCCATCGTGACCAGCAAAGGCGGAAACAAAGCAGGAGTAACCACCCCAAGCGAGCTCAGAAAAGAACCGAAGCCTATCCCAATGTAAAGAGCCTGAATCTCGTTGCCAATGACCTGCTGCTTAATGACCTTCGAAACCGTCTGCAACGCACCAGCCTCCTTCATCAGAAAAATCATCAACATCGTTGCCGCCACAGAAACAGAAATGCCAAAGCTCTTCACGAACCCATAAGCTGAAGCACCCAAAGCAACCTCAAAAGGAGTGCCAAACTGAAAAACCGCCAACACAATGGTGACTACCAAACCAACAAAGGCCATTCTCAAACCACTCTGCCTCAGAAGAGCCACACCGAACAAAACGACCAAGAGCGGATAAAACGCCAGCAAAAACCTCCACGAAACCGACTGCGCGTATACAGACAACAAAACAGCAACAACACCAACAATAACAAGCCCAATCAAAGATAGAGCGGAAACTACCTTCTCCTTCATGGTGAACCTTCTCCAAACTGACCAAACATCTCGAAACGGTCAATATTTAACTCTTTCAAACATGCCGCAGTCTGAAACACAATGGACGCAGAAGATGCCGACGAATTGCCGGAAAGACAACAAAGACGAACGTTATGCAAGCGTTGCGGTGACCTGCGAAGCGAAAG
>CAZUFK010000071.1:0-7483 GCA_964619695.1 uncultured Candidatus Bathyarchaeia archaeon | reverse complement strand
GTACAGGAAATACCGATGATGTAAACCATTGGGATGATAATCCGGCTGGTGCAGGTGGCGATGCCGTACCGGATAACGATGATAATGTAATATTCGGGGCATTATCCTTTACCCCTGGTTCAGCAACGGTAACTGTTAATGCTAACTTTTTTTGTGGGACTATGGATTGGACAAACGCCACTAATACCCCTATTTTAGCAGGAGCTTCCCCTATTTATTACTACGGTTCTGTTACACTTATTTCAGGTATGTCAGTCACACATACTGGTTCATGGAGTGCAGAGGGTGACCCTTCTCGTACATTTACAACAGCGAACCTAAGTATGCCATCATCTTATTTTTATTTATCACAAGGTGCTGGAACTTTTACATTATCGGGAAATCTTAATATAGGTACGGGTAGTTTTTGGGATAAGTCTTATGGAGGCAGTGGTACTATTAACGGCTGTACCATAACTTGCGGTTTATTTAAAAAAGCCGCTGGCGGAACTGCTTTAACATTCGGCAACGCTACGATTAATTGTACTTCTTTTGATGTTTCGTTGATTACAGGTTCTATTCCGGCTAACACGTCTACAATCAAGGTTTCGGGTACTGGCTTATTCGCTGGTGCAAGCCTAGTAACCTACAATAACGTCGAACTCAACGGTACTGCCCATACCATATCAGGTTCAAACACCTTTGCCAAATTAAGTTTCAAACCTGCTGCCGGACAGACAATCACCTTCACCGATACCACGACTCAAACCGCCGCATCCTTTGAAAGAACGGGAACTGGACAGATAGTATTTCAAGGTAGTGCTGCCGCAGGATGGGCATTGACCGATAATAATGGGGGAACGAATACCTTAAATGCAATCACAGTTTCAAGATGTACGGCTTCTGGAGCAACTTTTAATTGTACGACCTCTAGTTTAAATTCTGGAAATAATGTCGGTCTAACATTCCCGACTACCTTAACAACCCAAGCTACTACAGGAATTGGGGGTTTTACAGCAACAGCGAATGGTACGACAACCGATCAAGGTGGTTCTGCCATAACTGAAAGAGGTTTTGTTTGGAATACAACAGGGCTTCCGACTACTGGAGATCATAAAGTAATTGTCGCCGGAACTCTAGGTGTTTACACGGGAACTTTAACCGGAGTAATGCCGAGTAGTCCTGTTTACGTGAGAAGTTATTTAACCAACGGTTCGGGAACTTCTTATGGTAATGAGACTTCGTTCATGCCAGCATTTACTCAAAGCAGTTCTCAAGTAGGATATATTGGGATTCCTTTAGTATTCATGCTTTTGGGTTTGGTTCTAATCTTCAATTTAGGTTTTTCCGAAAGTGTGGATATAAAATCTTTAATCTTCATAGCCATAGTAATAATTATAATGTTTGCGATGTTAGCGATGATGCAACCGCAGTTAAATGCTTTGCCGTAGGAGGCGTAAAATGAACAGGAAAATATTAAGGGTACTGGCAGGAATTTGTTTAATAAGTGTCCTTGTTCTACCGATTGCCTCCGTATTCGCTAATTGGGCGGCTCCGGCGGTGATTGTCTCAGACTTAGAGGCAACGGTAATCCCCACAGCCAGTGAGGAAGGAATTACATTCCAGCCGGATGACCAGACTTTCGTGGCAGAAGGTAGGCATTGGATATTCTATTTAAATGAGGATGCTGATTTTACGTATAAGTCAGCGTTGTCAGATGGAGTATTCGGTGCAGAGACAGACCTTGTAGCGACTACTCTCTTGTATGGTTGGGAGATAGCAGTATTCTACGATGAGGTATCGAACACAGTCCATTATGCAAGGCACGATATGACTCCTGCTCCAGATGAAATTAAATATCGGATGGGAACACCAAACGCTGACGGAACGATAACTTGGGCAGCAATTGAACAGACCGTCCACACAACTCCGGCTGTTTTGGATAATTGGAGAATAGCCATAACAGTTGATGAAGAAGGGTATCCCTGGGTTGCTTGGATAGATACTAATGGAGTAGATATTTACGGTATTGTCTATGTTGAAAGTTCCTCAACTAAGAATGGTGTTTGGACTACAGTTGTAGGTGCTTCAGAAGAATTTGACGATGCAGATTACCACGCTTGGTTCGTATCTTTAACTCCAGTTGACAGTGATAAGCAGGTACAAATAGCATGGTCAGAGGAAGATATTACAGGTGGTGGCGATGATGGTGAAATGCAACTACAATCCTGTCTTTATGATGATGACACGGGTTGGGATGCGCCACAACAAGTTTTACCATCTGGAGAGCTTTATACTACCAGACCGGATGCCTTTGATTTTTATGATCATGGCTCGGCAATGTGGGTAGTCTATACGGATGGTTCTGGAAATGTTGATTGTGGTGCGAGATCACAAATACAAAGTTGGGCAGAAGCAAGTTGGGGAGTTGTAAAGACTGTCCCGCCAGGCTTACCTTATATTCCAACTATTTCTGCAATGAGAATGAATCCTAGTGGTGCAGGAGAAGATTTAATTTGTATTATGCATTGTGCTGTAGAGATAGGCTATAAGGTTCATACTCATGGCGATGATATGAATACTTGGAGCGATTTTGTTACAGCTTGGACAGTTCCAGATATTGCTAATGATGTTATCTCAAGACATATTGCCACTTATAAATATCTTACAGGGACTTCATTATTAAGTTTTGCCTGGCAATGGCAAGACTTCTCAGCCGACCCTGACCCATTAGACACCGTACAATACTGGTGGATTGACCAAGATCAATTAGGATATTATGCTGGTGGACTTCCGGCGATGGTCGTACCTTTTAGTAACTTAATTCCATTAATATTCTTGGGAATGGGGATTCTTGTTCTTTTAGGTTTAGCATTTGCCAATGGGCTAGACTTAAAATCATTAATCATTATGGCTATTGCAATTATGTTACTTCTAGCGTTCCTAGTAATGATAAACGCTCAGATTAACTTGTTCTAGGGGGATTATGGAACGTAAGATACTTAGTGTACTAATAACGTTATTGTTAATTACGTTTCAATTCATAATCTTTTCCCTACCTGTTGCGGCAGTAGGAACTACTTACTATGTTTCTACAACTGGTAACGATGGGAACGACGGCTCGGCAATAGATGATGCCCATGCATGGTTGACTCCACAACACGCCGCTACTACGATGGTTGCCGGAGATACCGTTTATATCTTAGCAGGGACTTATAATGGAACAATGCACCCTGCAAATTCCGGAAATGCTGGAAACTATATAACTTTTAGGAATTATGCTAGTGATGTAGTAAATATCAATGCTTCAGGGGCTAATTACTTTAACTGTAATTTAGCAGATAAACAGTACATACAGATTATCGGGTTACGATTTATTGGTGCAGTAACCGGTCCAGGTTTAGATAGTAATGGGGCGGATTATATCATTATCAAAGATTGCTATTTTACAAATAGTGCCAAGTCAGGGATAGAGTTAAACAACTCAACGAATATTCTGATTGATAATTGCGAACTGTTTGAAACCAATACTACAGCGATGAATGAGGTTATTTCAATAGTTACCTGTGATACTTTTGAAATTAAAAATTGTCTCGTACATCATCCCGTAGCTGCTTCAAGAAATGGGATTGATATAAAGGTAGGATGTACTAACGGCATTGTACATGATAACAATGTCCACGACGTGTACAATGCTCTTTACGTGGATTCAAGAGGTGATTCCGATAATATATCCTTCTATAACAACATTGTTTACGATACCGTTTCGGTGGCATTGGGTATTAATGACGAAGATCCTGGAACTGGTGAAATAACGAATATTAACTTTTACAATAATATAATATACAACTGCCAGCGTGGTTTCTCAGTTTATGATGGTAGTCTAATCACTTTTACTTTAATCAACAATACTTTTTATAATAATGCCGCTTCGGGATTCACAGAAATATGGATAGATAATACCCACGATGTTCTTGTGGATTGTATTATCAGAAATAATATCATTGTCAGTGATGCAGCTAATACTTATGGAATATGGTATGCCGATTACGCTAATGGCGGTGTTACGGTAGATCATAACTTGTCTTATAATTCCGGTGGAGCTTGGCACGCCGGTAATATGTTAGGTACTAATGCTATAACAAATAACCCATTATTAACTAACCCAACTACCGATTTCTCATTACAAACTGCTTCTCCGGCTAGAGATAGTGGGTCAGCAACGGATGCGCCTGCAACTGACTATGATGGAGTTTCCAGACCACAAAATGTCAACTTTGATATTGGTGCTTTTGAGTTTGACACACCTACAGTAACAACCCAAGCAGCTACTAGTACAGAAGCTACAACTGCTACAGGCAATGGGAATATTACTGATATTGGAGGGGCTTCTTGTAGTAGAGTTGGAGTTCAATGGGATACTAACTCTGGAGCCCCTTATAGCAATGATGCTCATACTGATGGGGTATATGGGGCAGGAGCATTTACACAGGGGATGACAGGCTTACCAACTGGAACGGCTATTTATTATAGGGCGTATGCTACAAATCCGGCAGGAACTTCGTATGGAGCAGAGTTATCGTTTTTAACAAAACCAGCCGCACCAACTGATGTTGATGCTACTGTAAATTTAACTAATAAAGTTACAATTACTTGGACTAAATCAACAGGAGCTACTGATTATCATGTATGGCGAGGAATAAATGATTTAGGAGCAGCCGGTGATGTAGCAACATTTGATGATAATACTGCCGATGCCCCCACAATAACTGCTGGCACAGCATTGGCAACTGATGGGACATATACTGATAAAGTTGTATTGAGTTTGGATGGGGCATCTGCTAATAACGGTACTTCGTATACTTATAAAGTAGTAGCTTCAAATGCTACGGGTAATTCAGCGAATAGTGCAACTGATAATGGTTATAGGTCGCCAGGTGCATTAACATATCAATGGCAACGCTCTGCTGCAGATTCAGATGCCGCTTATGGTAATATTGTTGGAGCAACAACTAGTAACTATGATGACACTAGTGGCGTGGTTGCACCAGACGGAAGGTATTATAAATGTATATTAGATGCTACAGGTGCGGCACAGCAAACTTCTACAGTAAATAGAGGGTATGAGGCGGCAGTTGGAGATTCAGCCCCAACTGTAACAACTACTACAATAACTAATATATTAATAAGCACAGCAACAGGTGGAGCAAATGTTACCGATGACGGTGGAGATATTATAACCGAGAGGGGTGTATGTATTAGTTTAACGGTAAATCCAAGTACAGCCGATACAACATTCATTACTACAGGCACTACCGGCGTATTTACAGTATTCATGTCATTATTATCTAGTGGTACGGTCTATCAATTAAGAGGATATGCAGTTAATTCAATAGGAACCGGATATTCTGATAATATATCGTTTTTAACAAAACCAGCCGCACCAACTAATGTTTCAGCAACCGATGGTACTTTCCCCGATAAAGTAGTAATAACATGGACAAAAAGTACAGGGGCTACCGACTATCATCTTTATAGAGCATTGGATGACTTAGGGTTAGTAGGCGATGTAGCAACTTACGAAGATAATGGTGGGGTAGATGGTTACAGTTATAATTATACTATAGTAGCAATAAACGCTACGGGTAGTTCTCCGGTTAGTACCGAAGATTGGGGATATAGAGGGGATATATTATCAACTATCTTAGACCCAACAACTAATATGGCTACAGTAGTAATACCGATTAGTTTTATTGCCTTAATAATATTATTAGGTTTTAGAATAATTGAAACAGGGCATAAGAGTTTAAAAGACTTAGTATATTTGGGAGTTATGTTTAGTATAGGTGTTATTTTATTAGTAATGATACTAAATCAAGCTAATATAATATAAGGAATAGTTTAATATGCCCTACAAAATAGTAAAACGTACTGGCAAGAGAAAATGGAAGATAGTAGAAACCAAACACGGTCATACCAAGACAGTCGGGAGTTCTACTACCAAGAAAAACGCTGAAGCGTCCATAAGAGCTAGGTATAGAGGAGAGAAACATGAAAGGTAATAATTTACTAAAAACTAATCGTGGGGAAATTACTTTTACGGCTCAAATTATCTTATGGGTACTTGCAATCATTCTAATTTTAACTTTTATGCCGATAATCAATATTGGTACTTATTCTGCAAATGTACAGTCGGCAACAGATTTGCTCACTAGCAGGGGGTATGTAGTCCTTGCATCCGGTGAGTACGCCTTAATAGCGAAAGAGGCAACGGCATCAGCAGCAGTCACGGCAGCGCAAAACGCAGTCATAGCTGCACAAAATTCAGCCGCTACAGTATTGGCAGATCTTCATGCTATGCAATATGTTTACCCCGTACTAGCTGCCTCTGTTACTTTACCTGCTGATGGAGCCAATCCCTGGACTTATGGAGCATTAACTACCGTCGTTCCAATAAACACTATTACTAGTTCGTTCAACATACATGGTATCAGTATTAGCAATATGAGTGTAACCAGTAGTTATATTGTTAAGATAACGTATGGAGCTGCTGATACAGTATGGGGATATTTTCGCATTTCAAGGGGAGGGGCTGCATTTAACTCATCAGTTATTCAGATACAAGGTGCAGTTATTCCTGCTAATTCGGCAGTCAAAATGCAGGTCGCTGATGCTGGTGGAATAGGAACATTAGACATTAGTATTTATTATCATTTAGCACAATAGGAGAAAACATGGCAAAGAAAAAATGTTCCAGAAAAAGGAAACCAACCGTTAAACGCAATTCCATTTTAGGTATAGTCAGCAGGAAACCTAAAGTAAAACGTAATTCTAGTCTAGGGATTGTCGGCAGAGCCAAGTAATTACTTTAGTTGCTGCCTGATTAATTCACCTTGTGCGGTCATATCTTCCCATAAGTAACCATCATGTCCAAACTTCACAATGTAAATTCTTTTCTGACCATCAATAGTAGTCGCCGGAGTTCCATAGCAGAGGACTCTACCCTGTTTATCTTTTCTGGTAGATGACTTGAGCCACCGGATAGCTCGGTCAAATCCTGCCTTAGTAGTTAAGTTCCACATTCTTTCAAGAGTCCAGGTAGAAGTCTTACGGTGATCGGGATTGATTTTCATGGTCATTGAGTAATACTGCCTAGCCATTCTTTTTCTCCTTATCTTGTTTACGTATTAAATATAATACATACGGCATACAAATTAGAAAAACACCGCCACATAAACTAAATCCCCACAGTATTAACATCGCTATATCTTTCGTTTCCTTTAAGTGGGTAGCATTTAAAAAAACTAAATGCCCAACAGTCATTCCAAGTAACATTAGCCAAAAGGTAGGTTCTTTAATTGCCTTGATTATCTTTTTCATTCGTTATCTTCTTCTAACCGGAGAGTAATAAATCCCTCACCATTGGGACTCCATCGTTTCTTTAAATCCATTGATGTTAACTGAGCATCATCGGCTATTAGTATTCCATTTAAGCAGTCGCACA
>CAZUFK010000070.1:880-7518 GCA_964619695.1 uncultured Candidatus Bathyarchaeia archaeon | reverse complement strand
CGCGCGCGGTTTGAACCCTTCGCTCTAATGCCAGATCGGCTTTGTTTTCGCCTATACATCCCTACGGGTAACGGGGCTTGTTTCAGAAGTGGCCCAGTTCCTTACTTGAATTCGCGAGGTTTGCTCTTCTTAGCTCAAGAAGCTAGTTCAGAGAATCCGATGCAACATAGGGAGAAGGCGAATAGGCTTCTCTGAGAGAAGAAAGCGGTAGCCGACAGACAACTGAACGACATACCTAGCCTACATGTGATGTAAATAGGTGCTGGCAAAAGCATCAGGCTGGCAATTCTTTTATTCTTCTCAATCAGTCTAGTTCAAGTGTGTCCGCCATGACCTTCGACAAGCAAGCCCAAGATGAAGTTCGGCAGAGAAAAGAGAAGTGGGAGAAGGAAACCGTTGCCAAGATAATTGATAAACAGCCTGAGAAGGGAGAGTTACACACAAGCTCAAACATCGCCATAAACCGTGTTTACACGCCTGCCGATTTAGCCGATTTTGATTATTCGCACGATTTGGGTTTTCCGGGCGAGTATCCGTATACTCGTGGTGTTTATCCTACGATGTATCGTGGCCGTTTGTGGACTATGCGTCAGTATGCAGGCTTCGGTACGGCGGAGCAGACGAATGGCCGTTTCAAGTATCTGCTTGAGCATGGTCAGACTGGCTTGAGCGTGGCTTTCGACTTTCCAACGCAGGTAGGCTACGACTGTGACCATCCTATGGCCTTAGGCGAAGTAGGCAAGGTAGGCGTCAGCGCCTCGTCACTGCGCGACATGGAGACCCTGTTCGACGGCATCCCGCTCGACAAAGTCACTACGTCCATGACGATTAATGCGCCTGCAAACGTGCTACTGGCCATGTACGCCGCCGTAGGCCAAAAACAAGGCGTCGCAATAGCCAAGCTCGGAGGCACAGCCCAAAACGACGTGCTCAAAGAATACGTGGCCCGAGGCATGTACATTTTTCCTCCCAAGCCCAGCATGCGCATGATCACCGACATATTCGCCTACTGCTCTGCGAATATGCCGAGCTGGAACACGATAAGCATCAGCGGCTACCACATCCGCGAGGCAGGCAGCACCGCCGTGCAGGAAGTCGCCTTCACGTTCGCCAACGCAATCGCCTACGTGCAAGCCGCAACCGACCGAGGACTAGACCTAGACCGCTTTGCAGGACGCCTCAGCTTCTTCTTCGCCGCCCACAACAACTTCTTCGAAGAAATCTCCAAATTCCGCGCCGCACGCCGCCTCTGGGCACGTATCATGCGAGACCGCTTCCACGCCAAAAACCCCGCCAGCCAAATGCTGCGCTTCCACACGCAAACCTCAGGCGTCTCACTCACCGCCCAGCAACCCTACAACAACATCGTCCGCGTGGCCCTGCAGGCACTGATGGCCGTGCTAGGCGGAACCCAATCACTGCACACAAACAGCTTCGACGAAGCCTACGCATTGCCCAGCGAACAAGCCGTAACCATCGCACTACGCACCCAGCAGCTTATCGCCTACGAAAGCGGCGTCACCGACACGGTGGACCCGCTCGGAGGTTCATACTACGCCGAGTACCTCACAAACGAGATAGAGCAGCGCGTCGAGAAGTACATTGAGCAGATCGACCAGATGGGCGGCGCCGTGGCCGCAATAGAGAAGGGCTTCATGCAACGCGAAATCACCGAAAGCGCCTACCGCCACCAGAAGGAAGTCGAAGCCAAAAAACGCACCATCGTAGGCGTCAACGACTTCCAAACCAAAGAAGAAGTACCCATGAAGCTGCATCAGGTCGACCCGGCGATCGAAAAGAAGCTGGTCAAACAGCTAAACGAGCTCAAACGCCAGCGAAACCAAGCCAAAGTAACCGAGGCACTTGGCAAACTGCGCAATGCGGCAGAACAGGAGAACGCGAGCCTCATGCCGTTGATACTGGACGCGGTGAAAGAGTACGCGACGCTGGGCGAGATATGCGGCACACTGCGCGAGGTCTTCGGAGAATACAAGCCGCCCTCAATCTTCTAGCCTACCACGAAAAGCGTGTCGCCCTCGTTCACGCCAGCGCCTTCAGCCACGTTTGCTTCCTGAACAGTTCCCGCTTTCGGCGCCGTGATTTCGTTCTCCATTTTCATGGCCTCGATCACGCAGAGCGTCTGGTTAGCCTTGACTTGAT
The DNA here is from genome assembly GCA_964619695.1 of uncultured Candidatus Bathyarchaeia archaeon. Lineage (GTDB taxonomy): Archaea > Thermoproteota > Bathyarchaeia > Bathyarchaeales > Bathycorpusculaceae > DATKKK01. Next base: position 5,358 of record CAZUFK010000070.1, on the reverse strand, counting down.
CGCCCTTCTTGACCTTGACAGACACGATTTTGCCAGTCATAGGCGCAGTCACAGCACCTTCCACGGCGACCTGCCTTGCGGTACCTGCTCGTCTCGTAGGTGCGGTTGGCGCCGGTTCGAAGCTGGTTAAGGCCTGTTTGCGGCTCGGCGTCCTGACTTCAACCTTGAAAGTGGCCTCTTCAACCTTGACGGAAACAGGCTTCTCACGCTCGACTTTGGGCACCTCGACCTTGAAGGCCTTGCCGTCAACCCTAATCGTCACCGCCTGTTCGCTGATCTTGTCAGAGGGCAGCTCGATAGTGCGAGGCTTACCGTCTATCTTTGCCGTGAACGACTTTTCGTCTTTTTTGGTGATTTCGATTTTGCGCGGTTTGCCGTCTACTGTGGCTTCGTAGTTGGGCATGTTAGGCACCTCGCTCAACGTTGGCCTGTCGGCCTGCAAGCACCCACGGCGACAAACCGCCCCTAGGCCGTGCGACCCTTATCGTTAGTGCTTTGGCTCCGTTTGAGCCTGCTAGGTACGTGGCTACCGCGGCGGACAGCGCAGCTACGTCTTCCAGCTCCGCAAGTCGTTCAGGCGGGATGCCTGCTTTCGGGTCTTCGCGTTTGGCTTTGCGCTTCTTGAAGAATTCGACTGCGATCTGTGGGAACAGCGCGTAGGTGATCTTGTCCTCTTCCGACTCAATGTAGGGCTTGACGTCGTCTGGTATCTTGTCCAGCGCGGGTTCCAGCAGGTCAGCTGGCCTTCCGGTTATGGGCTGTTCGTCGCCTATAATCTTCTTCCGTACCTTCAGGTCTATCGGTGCGGGCGACCTGCCGTAGAGGCCTTTCACGTAGTCCTTGATCTCCTTCGGAATCATGCCGTAGCGCTTACCCGAGATGACATTCATTACCGCCTGTATGCCTACAAGCTGGCTGGTAGGCGTCACAAGCGGTGGATAACCAAGCTCCTTCCGCACACGAGGCACCTCCTCAAGCACCTCCGCAAGGCGATTCTCAGCCTTCTGCTCACGTAGCTGCGAAAGCAAATTGCTGAACATGCCGCCTGGAATCTGATGCACGATAATCGAGGCGTCCACGCGCTCCGCCTTTGGATCAATCAGCCTCAACGGATCGTAAAACTCCTCACGCAGCTCACGATAGTACTGCGCAATCTCGTTCAGCAGCTCGCTGTCCAAGCCCGTGTCGTAGACCGTGCCCTTCAGCGCAGCCACAACGGATTCGACGGGCGGCTGGCTGGTGCCCCACGCGAAAGGCGAAAACGCGGTATCCAATATGTCTACGCCTGCCTCACAGGCACGATAATACGTTATCATGACCATGCCGCTTGTGCTGTGGCTGTGCAGGTGCACGGGCAAGCCTACCTCCTTCTTCAACGCGCTTATCAGCTCAAAGGCAGGCTCGGGCGCAAGCATCCCCGCCATGTCCTTAACACAAATCGAATCGCAATCTAGGTGCGCGAGTTCCTGCGCGAACTCGACGAAACGCTCTACGGTGTGCACGGGGCTGATCGTGTAGCTTATGGTGCCCTGAGCATGTTTTGCCTGCTTCTTGACGGCCCTGATGGCGACCTCCATGTTGCGAATATCGTTTAAAGCGTCGAAGATGCGGAAGATGTCTATGCCGTTTTCCGCGGCCTTCTCCACGAACTTGACCAGCACGTCGTCGGGGTAGTTGCGGTACCCGACCACGTTTTGGCCTCGCAACAGCATCTGTAGCGGCGTACGCTTCACGTGGTTTTTGAGTCGGCGTATTCGTTCCCATGGGTCTTCGTTCAGGTAGCGTATGGCCACGTCGAACGTGGCTCCGCCCCATGCCTCAAGCGAGAAGAAGCCTACCCTGTCAACCTTCTCAGCAATCTTCACCATCGTCTCAGTACTCATCCTAGTAGCCATTAGGCTCTGATGAGCATCCCGAAACGTGGTATCAGTGATCCTAACAGACCTACGCGTCAAAGCACCTGCGCCCCCTTTCCTACATAAGAAGAAGCTGTCTTGAGCGTTTAATCTTTCCGTGGGTTTATGATGTTTTGAACGTTGGGCTCATGTGTCCAAAAGCAAAACGGGAGATGACCAGAATGAATGGTAGAAAAGCCTTCGTAGATAGAAGTTACAAAGGTGACGAATTCGTTAGGAGATGCGCGCGCGCCTCTTCACGCGTCTCCCTGCAAGGGTCTGTTTCGAGCCTTTCCAGCTCCTTAAAGTAGTCGCGGACTCTTCTTGCTCTTTCCGCCTCGTCCAGAAGAACCTTATAGTCATCGTCACCTAGGCCGCCTTCCTTCGTCCTTAACCGCAGGGGGCTGATGACGCCCATGCCCTCCAGATACGTCAGCAGCTTCACGGCGTCCGACAGGTCGCCCAACGTTCTGATTTCCGACAGGTCAGGCATCTTGTGGTATCTGAAGTAGCCTGCATGTGCAAGCTCGTGAATCAAGTAGTACACGGCTTCGCGGCTGTCGGCGTGAAAACTTGCGTGGTTCCGGTTCAGAGCAACGTCTTCGCCGAACACGATGTTGTCGTAGCCAAAGACCAAATAGACCGTCATGTCAAAGGCATGGCCATCTGGGAGATAGCGGAGAACCTTGTTCAGCCATCTGCTCTGCCTGCCGGACTCCAAGTGTTCTACAAGGCCGCGAACGGTCGTCGCATGACGCTCGTCCCATTCAACGTGCTCAAGGCTTTTCTTCCAGAATTCCTCGATCGTGGCTTTTGAGCCGGGCCACGACCACAGGTGGTGGCGATAGGCAAGCCCGCAACCCGGCATAGAGATGAGGCGCTTGAAGGCGGCGTCGGACCTGTTCCACAAGTAGTCAAAAGCTGCGTCGATGGCTGAGTGATCGAACCAGATCGTTTGCCTGTCTGCCATGCTCGGTTATCCTATCGTGAAGAGCCTACAGGGGAACGTTTGAGTGCTTTCTGGCCGGCCGTGGCTCGCGTTTCGTGGCGAGGCTTTCCAGCGCGCTGATCAGCTTCGACCTCGTCTGCGCTGGGTCAATGACCTCGTCTATGTAGCCCTTCTGCGCGGCAATGTAGGGCGACGCGAACTTTTCCCTGTACTCGGCCACGAGTTCCTGATGCTTCTGCTGGGGGTTCTTGGCTTCGGCGATTTCCTTTCGGAAAATGATGTTAATGGCTCCGTGCGGCCCCATGACGGCGATTTCCGCGGTAGGCCACGCGTAGTTTATGTCTGCTCCACTGTGCTTGCTGCCCATAACGTCGTAAGCTCCACCATAGTCCTTGCGCAGTATGACGGTGACTTTGGGCACGGTGGCCTCGCAGTAGGCGTAAAGCAGCTTGCTGCCGTGTTTGATTATGCCTCCGTGCTCCTGATCCAGGCCAGGCAGGAATCCGGGCACGTCCACGAAGGTGACGATGGAGATATTGAAGCAGTCGCAGAAGCGGATGAAGCGACCTGCCTTCATGCTGCTGTTTATGTCCAACGCGCCCGCGTAGTGCCTCGGCTGGTTGGCTACTATGCCTACGGCTTTGCCGTTGAGGCGTGCGAAGCCGACGACGATATTCATGGCGTGCAGAGGCTGAACCTCGAGGAATTCGCCGTTGTCCACCACGCGACAGATAATCTCCTTAACGTCGTATGGCTTGTCAGGGTCGTCGGGTATGATTTTGGCGAGGCCTTCGTCGGTGCGGTTCGCGTCGTCAGTAGCCTCAATCGCAGGCGGATCTTCAAGATAGTTGCTCGGCAAATAGCTCAGCAGCCTCTTGATGAGTTCGATACAGTGTTGTTCGTCTTTGGCAATGAAGTGGGCCACGCCGCTGGTCTGACTGTGAACCATGGCTCCACCGAGCTCTTCGAAGCTGACCTCTTGGCCTAGCACGGTTTTGACGACGTCTGGGCCTGTGATGAACATGTGGCTCGTTTTGTCAACCATGACTATGAAGTCGGTCAGTGCAGGCGAGTAGACGGCTCCGCCTGCGCAAGGCCCCATGACCGCGCTGATCTGGGGCACAACGCCTGAGCTTATCACGTTGCGGAAGAAAATGTCCCCATAGCCTCCGAGGCTGGCCACGCCCTCTTGAATCCGCGCACCACCACTATCATTAAGCCCAATCACGGGCGCGCCTGCCTTCAAAGCCAAATCCATAAGCTTACAAACCTTCTTGGCGAACATTTCACCGAGTGAGCCGCCGAAAACGGTGAAGTCCTGCGAAAACACATAAACAAGCCTACCATCAACCGTGCCATAACCCGTAACCACGCCGTCACCGGCCACTCTCTTATCGGCCATACCAAACTCGTTACACTGGTGAACCACAAACATGTCAAGCTCATTGAAACTGCCCTGATCAAGAAGAAGCTCAACACGTTCACGAGCAGTCAACTTGCCCTTAGCATGCTGATCATCAATACGCTTCTTGCCGCCACCAAGCTTCGCCTGATCACCCAATTCCCTTAGCTGCTTGATCTTGTCTTCGACGGTAGGCTCTTTCGCTGAAGACATCCAATCCCTCATGTGCACA
>CAZUFK010000070.1:0-870 GCA_964619695.1 uncultured Candidatus Bathyarchaeia archaeon | reverse complement strand
CTGCGGAAAGACAGATGCGAAAACCATATATGATTTGGCGCGAAGAAGGTTTATGTATTACATTGTATTCTCGTTCTATTGAGAGGAAATGCCTGTGAAGGGCGCAGTTGTTACTGTTCGTCTTTCGCGTGAGGATTTGGCCAAGATTGAGGTGGTCAGGGCGCTTGAGAGGGTTGACCGTTCGACATTGCTTAAGGAGTTTATTGAAAACGGTCTGTCTCAGAGGGTCATTCGTCTCTACCAGAACGGAAAGCTGACCGCTGGCAGGGCTGCTGAGATTCTGGGTGTTTCGTTGCGCGAGTTTCTTGAGCTTTTGGAGCGTGAAGGTGTTCCGGTGAATTGGGATTCGGATGGCGTCAGGAAGTATTTGAACAGGCGTTATGGGGAAAAGAGCGTTGCCGAAAGTGGTGTCTGACGCTGGCCCGCTGATTCATCTTGCCCAGATAAACAAGCTGCACCTCCTCCAGAAGCTCTTCAAACACGTATCAATAGTCCCTGAGGTCAAGCGCGAGGCTTTTGATGAGGGAATCAGGCTTGGCCACGCCGAGGCGAAAGCGATTGGAAAAGCCTTGAAAGAAGGCTGGCTCAAGGTCGAGGACACGCCACGTTCTGCAGCCTCAGCTACGAAGAAGCTGGTCAAAGACGAAAACATATCCCTGACCGACGCCAAGACTCTGATTCTTGCACGAGCCAGCAATGCTGCGACATTGGTTGATGAGAAGGCCCTGTCGGATATTGCCAAAATGTTCAGCCTCAAGACGTGGAACACGTGGACTGTACTGCTGGAAAGCCTCAGCCGGAGATTCATCAACACCTCAGACGTAGAATCTGCAATGACTGAACTGGGCACCAAAGGGCACAAACTGAAGG
>CAZUFK010000069.1:0-7555 GCA_964619695.1 uncultured Candidatus Bathyarchaeia archaeon | reverse complement strand
GGCGAAGCTGACGAAGAGGGTGACCTCCGCGCTGGGCAGGAAAACGTTCGTGCGTGTCTGCGCGTATAGGAATGGCGAGGAGTTGTTTGCTAGGCCTGTGAGTGCGAAGGGTTCAGGTGCGATTTCGACTATGACTGAGGCTAATGGGTACGTTGTTGTGGCGGAGAACCGTGAAGGCTTGGAGGAGGGCGAAACCGTTTCGGTAAGCCTGTTCAGCAGCGTCGTCGAGGATGAAGGGAATGTTTAGAAAGCTCTTGACGTTCGACGAGGCAAGGCAGGCCATCAGCAATCATTTCAAGCCTAAGCCGCTGGGCACTGAGGAAATCCCCCTCTTGGAAGCGCACAACCGTTCCCTAGCAGAAGACGTGACCTCAGACTTGGACGTTCCTCCTTTCAATCGTTCAACCGTTGACGGATACGCAGTCAGGGCTGAGGATACTTTTGGCGCGGAGGAGAACAAGCCTGTGAAGCTTGGTGTCTGCGGCGCGGTGAGCATCGGTGAACTGCCGAGCGTGAAGGTAGCGAAGGGTAGTGCGACGGAGATCGTTACTGGGGCGCCTGTGCCTGAGGGCGCTGACGCGGTAGTAATGCTGGAGGACACTGAACGGAAAGGCAGCAGCCTGAGCGTTTCGAGCGCGGTGGCAAGAGACGAGAACGTCATGAAGGCTGGTTTAGACATCAGGAAGGGCGAAACCGTTCTGAAGGCTGGCACGGTGCTTGGCGCCAGAGAAGTCGGCGTCCTAGCCGCAGTAGGCCTTGCAGAAGTGAAAGCTTACGTCGTCCCGCGTATCGCCGTCCTGTCCACAGGCGGTGAAGTTACCGAACCAGGCAAGAGGCTTCCGCCGGGCAGAATCTACGACATCAACGCCTACAGCCTCAGCGCTGCAGTCGCGGAAAGCGGCGGCAAACCCATTTACTTTGGCGTTGTTCCCGACGATAGAGCCGAGCTTGAGGAAGCCTTGCGCTTGGCTTTGGCTTCTTCGGATATGGTGGTCACTTCTGGCGGGGTTTCAGTAGGGCCAAAGGATTTGGTGCCTCAGACGGTGGATTCGCTTGGAAAGCCCGGCGTAGTCTTCTCAGGTGTGGCGATCAAGCCTGGGAAGCCTGTCACGTTTGCGGTGGTTGATGGGAAGGCTGTTTTTTCGCTTCCGGGGCATCCGACGTCAGCGTTGCTGGTTTTTCACTTGCTGGTTCGCCCGGTTGTGTGCGGTATGGCTGGCAGGAAGACGCAGGAGGCTCCGAAGGTTAAGGCGGTTGCAGGCATGCGAGTGTTTCCAGCTAAGGGACGACGCACGTTTGTTATGGTTGCGTTGCGTAGGGACGGGCGGGGGCGGTTGGTGGCCGATCCTGTTGAGTCGGGTGCTTCGGGTGCGACTATGACGTTGGCGAGGGCTGACGGGTTCGTGGAGTTGGCTGAGGATGTGCAGTTTGTTGATGCTGGAGAAGAGGTTGCGGTCAGCCTTTTCAGAAACCTTCAGGAAGGCGGTTTCCTAGTTTTCTAGCTTCACTCTTTTTGTGGCCACGTATATGGTGGCGATCCACGAGAGCACGAGATAGGCTACCGAGCCCAGGTTGATGATCAGGTCTTTCATAAACATGTAGTAGAGCATGTAGAGCGAGAACACGGTGGCCACGAAGAATAGGATGACGACGAGGTAGAGTGACCAGTTTCTTTTCATGAGCAGGCCGTAGCCTGCGACGAGGCTGAACAAGCCGATTATGGCCATGTGAGGCGGCAAGCCCGTCATAGCCATCAGCACGAAACTGAGCACAGCCACGGTTACGTAGAAAACTGAGACTAGGAGGAAGCCTTTGCTTTCAGTCAGCTTGGAGACAATCGACATTGATTAATCAGCCTTTAACCTTAATGCATAAACGGCAACGTTAATAAATTTAATGTCTCACGCCCATCAACATTCCATGCCCTGCAGATTTCGATCTTGTCAGCCACTGCATCACTATGGTGTGTCTTCTAGTGTCGAAGAACATAAAAGCAGATTGGCCTAAGCGCTTCTATGAGAGGTGAAACCTGTGCCGTTCACTCCATTCCATTTCGGACCAGCTCTCCTTCTCGGCATGGCTTTGCTTACCGTGCTTGATTTGCCAGCGTTGTTGGTGGCAAGCGTGGCGCCTGACGTAGAGCCCTTTGCGGTCTTGAACCTCCGTGTTGTCGGAGGCCCTGCTCACGGCTTCCTGCACACTTATCTCGGTTCGTCTTTTCTGGCTCTTCTTGTTGCCAGTGTCCTCTATTCCCTTAGGGGCATTTTGGACAGAGTTGTGGCGTTTTTCCGAATTTCTCAGAGAACCTCTTTCAAGAAGATCTTGCTCGCTTCTTTTGTCGGCGTCTACTCGCATGTGGCTTTGGATTCTTTCTTGTACGAGGAAATGGTGCCTTTCTATCCATTCGGAGGCAATCCTTTTCTGGGCGCGTTGTCAGCCTTCGATAGTTACCGTGTAATCTACGGGTTTTGCAGTGTAGCCTTCCTTTTGGGCGTCGTATTGTACCTCATCATGATTGTCAGGAAGGCCAAGGCTTATTTCCGAGCGTGAACAAGCGGCGTCAAGAGCACACCTGCTTTCTTCTATGAGGGTTGGAACTTGAAGGCCTACAGTAGATCATTGAAAATCTGCAGACATTGACAAGCGAAAAGGTTTAGAACCAAGCGGCAGATAAGCAACCCTCAAGCATGAGGAAAGAACGGCCATGAGCGACCATGAGCTTTACGTTTCTCAATCTAACGTTTTTAGCGGTTTTGAGAAGTCTTTTGAGAAGGCTGATTACGTGGTTTTGGGCGTTCCTTTTGACGTTACCAGCACGTATCGGACGGGTGCGCGGTTTATGCCTACGGCGGTCAGGCAGGCTTCGCTTAACATTGAGACCTACAGTTTTCACACGGGCTTAGACGTTGAGGACCTGAAGCTGCATGATTTGGGCGATTTGCATGTTTCGACAGATACGGAGACTACGCTTAGGCGGCTTGAGTTGGCGATTAATAGCATATTGAAGGCGGGCAAGAAGCCTGTCACGATTGGTGGCGAGCATACGATTACGTTGGGCATAATGCGAGGCCTGGGAGCCAAGGCCCACAAAACCGCTGTGGTCAGTTTCGACGCGCATTTGGATTTGCGGAACGAGTTTATGGATTTGAGGCTTTCGCACACGACGTTTATGCGGCGGATCAGCGAGACGGTGAAGCCTGCGGCGATTTTCGAGTTGGGCACGCGGGCGGTGTGCAAGGAGGAGCTCGCCTACGCGAAGAAGGCTGGAATCGAGTTCCTCACCGCGCAGCAGATCAGAAACGAAGGCACAGCGCAAACCATAGGCCAGCTTAAGAAGAAGCTCGCCGAGCACGACAGCCTGTACGTGTCGGTGGACATGGACTTCCTCGACCCGGCCTACGCGCCAGCCGTGCAAAACCCCGAAACAGACGGCCTCAACCCAGCATGCCTTCTGGATATATTGGGCGCGATATGCGACAAACGCGTAGTGGGCTTCGACGTTCTGGAAATCGCACCAGCCTACGATCAGGGAGTCTCTGCCGCAGTGGCCGCAAAGGTGATCTTCGAAATCCTGTGCAGCATTGAAAAGTCGCGGAAAGCGTAGCAGAATGGAAGAGACACGTTCGTACTATGATGAGAAATCGAAACGCTATGATGAAGCATTTTCCATGCTGTGTCTCAGAGTTCTCGATGCGGTTACTTGGAGGTTTCTTGAGCCTTACGTGCCGACCAACAGCGATGCTGTTGTTCTTGACGCTGGGGGAGGAACTGGCCGCTGGGCGGTTCGCATGGCTGGGAAAGGTTGCAGGGTCGTTTTGCTGGATGCTTCGGAGGGGATGCTGAAGGTTGCCGCCTCAAGAGTGAAGGAAGAAGGCCTTCGAGACAGAATCACCATAAGAGAAGGCGACGCAACCAAGACAGGCTTCCCGGATGAGGCTTTCGACATGATATTCTGCGAGCAAACGCTTTTCCTCTTCAAAGAGCCGGATGCGCTCCTCAAGGAGCTGCACAGAACCCTCAAGAAGAAAGCCCGCCTCATAATCTCGGCGCAAAACCGCTATGTGCAGTGTCTAGCCTCACTTTCAGAAAACCCCACACCAGACAACGTGGACGGCGCCCTCAAATTGCTGCTTCGAAAGAAATGTAGCACTATGACCCCAGACGGCAAAGTCAACATCTACACGTGGACACCAGACGAGTTCCGAACGACGCTGGAAAGAAACGGGTTTCAAGTTGAGAAGATCATCGGCAAGGGTATCAGCATGCCGTTGCGAATCTCAAAGGACGTGTTCATGAGAAAGGAGTATTCCAAAGAGCTATTTGCCAAGATTCTCGAGTTTGAGCTTGCTCTGTGCGAGAGGCAGGATGCGTTGGCGTTAGCAGGCCACCTGCAAGCAATAGCCTACAAGCCATAGGATCACGCAAAATCTATTCTTTCTGCATTTTCGCTATGAAGAAGCCGTTGCAGTCGTGTATGTGTGGGTAGAGCCTCTGGCACTTGTCTAGCCCTCTCAGGCCTAGCATGCCTATCTTGGGCGTTATGTCCGTAAGCGAGAATTCGGGGTGCTGTTTGAGGAATCGTTCTATGATCATTTCGTTTTCTTCGACTGTGATGCTGCAGGTTGAGTAGGTCAGCGTGCCGTTTGGTTTGACGTTTTCGGCGAGGCTGTTGAGCATTTGCCGTTGGAAGGTGGCCATTTTGTCGATTGAGCGTGGCCTGATGCGCCATTTGGCCGAGGGGAGCTTTCTGAACGTGCCCGTGCTCGTGCACGGCGGGTCGAGAATCACCACGTCAGCCTCCAACGCCAGAGGCAACGGCATGCGCGCGTCTGCAATGACTGGTTCGGCGATTTGGGCGCCCATGTGGGCGACCTCGCTTTTCCACACGCTAGTCCTGCGTCTCGAATAGTCAATTGAGTAGATGGTGCCTTTGTTTTGCATTAGCTGGGCGAGGTAGGTGGTTTTGGCGCCTGGCGCGGCGCACACGTCTAGCACGGTGGTGTCTGGTTGTGGGTTTGCGGCTTCGGCGGCGAAGCAGCTTGCTTTGTCCTGAACGTAGAATAGGCTTTCCTTGAACGGCGCGGTGCTGGTTAGCGGCTGCTTAGTGCCCACGACGCGATAGGCGTGCCTTAGTCCTTCAACCTTCTCAAGCCTGACGCCGGCTTCGCCGAGTTTCTGCAGGATCTCGTTTTCTTCTGCTTTGAGCGTGTTGAGCCTAACGTACGCAGACGCCTGCCCCACGTCAGCCTCCAGCATCCTTATCGCCTCACGCCTGCCATAAAGCCTGAAGCAGTACTTCACGAACCACGTAGGGTGAAAGGTCTGCAATCCGATTCTTCTCTCGTCGCTGGCTCCTTCAAAGACGACTTCGGGTTTCTGCGTGAGCAAAAAGCCTAGTATGGGTTCGACCTTTTGGAGGGCTTTCCAGCCGAGGATCGCGCGGCCTAGGCTGGCTATGCTTTCGGCCTCTTTGATGTCAGGTTTGCTCCAGTTTTTGGCCACGCGTGTCTGGTAAACGTAAAGCCTTAGAAACGCCTGCACGCCCAGATCATATTCGGCTATTTTGCCGGGTGTTATGGCGTGGTTTATGTAGCGGTCTATGTGGTTTTTGCGTCTGACGGTTTCGCATACTAGCAGGTGTGCGAGTCTTGTGGCGTTGTGGTCGGTTATGCCTAGTTGCTTGACGGTTCGTGCGAGGGCCAGACGCTCGCTCAGGCTACGCATTTCCATCCAACTCAACGTCTCAACCGCAAGCGACCAAGCATCCCGAAGCAAACACAACCACACACCCATACAACAACAACGACGTAAATAAGAGTAAAGGCCTTTGTCAACAGTCTCCCGCCCTCTTTCAGAGAAGAAACCTATTCTTGAGAACAAGGCAGACGAGGTTTTCAACCGCGCGCCAGCTTGTTGCTAAATTCAGACAAAAATAGATTTTAATTGGTGTTGGCTTTTTCTTGGTATGTATTTGGATGCTTTTGACCGGAGAATAGTTGATGTTCTGAGGGCGAGAGGCGGGTCCATGACGCTTCCGGAGCTGGTTGGGAACACGGGGTTCGCCCGTTCAACAGTAGTCACCCATCTGGAGCGGCTGGGAACCGAGAGGCTCCTGTTGAAGGAGAAAAAACTGAGTAAAGGTCGTGGAAGGCCCAGATTCACGTACCGCTTCGCAGGCACAGTCACGCCTGAAGCAGCCTCTCCACCCAGTACCGTTGCCCTAGAATTCTCCAAACTCAGAAAGGCCTGCAGATACGAGAAAGGCGGCTACTGCAAACTCGCAAAGAACACGTGCGCAACCCAAAACTGCCCACTACCCATAAAGCCAAAATAAAATCTATTAAAATCTGAATTAAGCAACGTCCTAGCGCGCTAACCTCTTAGTTCTCTGCGTGCACAAAAATTTAATTCCCTATTCTGACTATTTGAGTGTGGTGATTGTGTTGAGCACGGGTAGTACTAAGAAGAAACCAATGACTAAAAAGGAAAGAGAAGAGAAAAGAAAGAAGCACAAGGAAAAACGCCTAAAGAAGTAGTTTCAGTAGTTGTGCACCATCCATTCTTGGAGAGCTCCTCGAGCTCAACCAAGCCTACCTCTTTTCAATCTCTTGGTTCTTTGAAACCTCTCTGTTAGTGAATCACTGCTCAGAATCATTCTCTTTTTGGAAGAAAGTAGGAGAAAGGTTTTTAGGTGCGCGCCAGTTTTTTTGTGCTGAAATATTCCGTATGTCATATTGGAGTTGAGTTGATGTCCCTGGTCGATGTTGTTCTTAACAGAAGAAGCATTAGACGTTATGAGAAGAAGGAGATTCCCAAAGATGTTTTAGATACGGTTCTTGAGGCTGGTAGACAGGCTCCATCGGCAGCGAACAAGCAACCGTGGCACTTCATCGTGTTGACTGATTCTGAGATCAAGAAGGAAATGTCCAGGGGGTTGTTTAACAGATTCATCAATGATGCTCCAGTTACAGTTGTAGGATGCGCTCATAAGGACCTGATTGCTGGAAAATGGTCAGTTGTCAGCACGACTATCGCATTACAGAATATGGTTATTGCTGCTTGGGCTATGGGAGTAGGCTCATGTTGGATCGGAGACTTTAACGAAGAAAAAGTCAAAAAACTACTCAGCATTCCCGAAAGCTGGGATGTTGTAGCTCTTGTTTCATTCGGATATCCTGCTGAAAAACCACAGCCTAGAAAAAAGAAGTCTATGGAAGAAATAGCAAGTTTCAACAAGTTTAAAGAAGCCTAGACTCTGAATAAGTACCGTGCACTTCGTGCACACTGTCTGCCTCTCTGTAAGCCTCTTAGTTCTCTCGGGCCTCTATGTTACGATATCACTGCTCAACCACTATTCTCTTTCAAATTATCATCAATCAAGGTAACGGAATTGGTTTCTAGATTTCTAATTTCGCGCGCGCGAAAGAGCAATACCTACTCAAGTGATTTGAAAAAAGAATATAGAAACTAGGAGAAAACCAATCTTAGATTAGAGCTGTCGGCTTGATCTAAAATCGACTTCTTCTTGGGGGTGCTCTCTTCGAGTAACACTCTC
>CAZUFK010000068.1:0-7649 GCA_964619695.1 uncultured Candidatus Bathyarchaeia archaeon | reverse complement strand
ATCTTGATAGAAACTCAAGAACAAGGAGAGTAAATGCTGACCAATGGCCGGCAGGTTTCTGAGACTGTTCAAGCCTCTTGCAAGAGGCCTACCTGAAATCAAGTCTCCAGAACGAAGGGTTCGCTTCAACGAAAAACTGTTCTGGACGGCGCTCGTGCTGATCATCTTCTTGGTGATGTCCGAGGTTCCGCTCTACGGTGTGACAACAACGGCGTTGGGAGAGTTGGCCGCCCTAAGGATAATTTTTGCGTCCAGCCGCGGCAGCCTGATGGAACTGGGCATAGGTCCGATAGTCACGGCAGGATTGATACTGCAACTGCTGGCAGGCTCTGCCATGATTCAATGCGACATGGGCAACCCTGAAGACAGAGGCTTGTTCACGACTGCCAGCAAGGTCTTCTCGATAGTCCTCACGGGAGTCCAAGCATCAGCCTACATAATCGGCGGAATGTATGGCAGCCTGCAACCAACAGTGGCGATAATCGTCTTTCTGCAGTTGATAGCGGCAGGCATAATTGTGCTGCTGCTGGATGAGCTTGTCCAGAAGGGATGGGGCTTCGGCAGCGGAATAAGCTTGTTCATAATGGCAGGCGTTGCTCAGGGTATTTTCTGGCAAAGCTTCTCGCCCGCGCCTGCAATCGGAGAGACCAGAAGCTACGGCCTATTCTTCGCAATAGGCCAAGTGCTGCTTGGGGGGCAGCCCATTTCACTGCTCTGGCTGAGGAACAATCCTGTGGAAGGCGCATTGGCATTCAGTCCTCAAAACCCGTCGTTGCTGGGCTTGGTGGCCACCATGGTTGCCTTCTTGGCCATAATCTACGCAGAAGGCATTAGAGTGGAACTGCCATTGTCCTACGCGGGCTACAAAGGATTCCGCAGCCGATACCCAATCAAGCTCCTGTACGTATCCAACCTGCCGGTCATATTCGCGTCGGCCCTCTTTGCAAACGTGTATTTCTTCTCACAGCTCTTGTGGAGCACGCAAGGGCAACCTCAACCTGGACGCAATTTCTGGCTAGACCTTCTGGGGCAATACGTGACTACAGGAACTGGAAGTAGTGCGAGCGTTGAGGCTGTAGGCGGCCTAGTATACTATGTCACTGCGCCTCGCAACTTCATAGAAGCCGCGGCAGCCCCGCTCAAGTCAATAGGCTATCTTGGAATACTCATAGCCTTCTGCGTAGTCTTTTCACTGACGTGGCTTGAAGTGGGCGGACTCGGAGCGTCAACCGTGGCCAAGCAGCTTGTCGACTCGGGCATGCAAGTTCCTGGATACAGGCGATCAGGCAAGGCCATAGAGTCGATCCTCAACCGCTACATTCCCGCAGTAACCGTTCTAGGCGGAGTCGTCGTAGGGCTGATAGCAGGCGTTTCAGACTTCTTCGGCGTCTTCGGATCAGGAATGGGCATCCTGCTTTCCGTGGGAATCATCTATCAGTACTATGAGGTGCTGATGCAGGAAAGAGCCACCGAGATATACCCAGCCTTCAGAAAGATACTCGGAGGATAAACCCCAGCACGGAATGGCCTACCAATGACGACGTTTCAATAGACACAGCAGTGAGAATGGTTATTAATGTCGAAACAAAACAAGAAAAGGCTGAATAGAGCCTCTGAGGCCACGTGAGCATGTTTGAAATCCTGCAGACCATCCCGAACTCCACTATTTTCATATTCTCACTAGCAGCTGCAATATCAATGATGACCTCTCTAGTTAACCGGGCCTTATCAAACCCCGAACAGGCAAAATCTGTAAGAAAAGAAGTGAACGAATGGAATTCGGAACTCCGAAAGGCTCAGAAAGCAGGAGACAAGAAAACGGTAGACAAACTCCTGAAAAAACAGAAGCAGATCATGCAGCTTCAATCCAAAATGATGTGGCAGTCAATGAAGGTGACGCTGATCTTTTTTGTGCCACTCCTAATCATATGGCAGGTTCTGGGGCAATTCTACATTGCAGATGGACTGCCGATTTCTGTGGCCTATTTTCCAGGATTCGGCGCCACCTTGCCCATCCCGATCTTCAGCATCTCCCTGATATGGTGGTATCTACTCTGCTCTCTTTTCTTCGGAGCAATATTCACTCACGTTTTCGGATTAGTAGAGGTGGAATGAAAAAAATGCCAAGACCACATGAACGTACAAGAAGCAAGAAACGTGCCAACACGACCCCACCGAGTGGCGGCGGAAGAATCCTATACAAGGAGAAAATAAGCGCCCCGAGACTCTGCTGTCTTTGCGGGCAACCATTGGGGGGAGCCACTCGTCTGTCGCCGCTGAAAGCAAGCAAGCTTAACAGAAGCAAGAGAAGAGTTTGGCGTCCCTATGGCGGGCAACTATGCCACAACTGCCTCAAAACCGGCCTGAGACAGGCTACACGGGAAGCCTAGTAGCGGGAGCCGTGTGAGGCCCTAATGGGCAGAGAAAAGAACAGAGAACGTCTAATTATCTGCATAAGCGGAATGGCAGGGAGCGGGAAAAGCACTTTAGCAAAGAGACTAGCTACGAAATACGGACTCAAATGCTATTCTGGCGGAGACGCATTGAAGGCGCTAGCCATTGATGAAGGCTACAAGGCCATTGAACGTGGATGGTGGGAAAGCGAAGAAGGAATGCGCTTTCTCGAAAGAAGAAGTAACGACCCAAAGTTTGACAAAGCAGTTGATCAGAAGTTTCTGAAGCTAGCTCGAGAGGGAAATGTGATTCTAGACAGTTGGACGATGCCGTGGCTGCTCGAAGAAAGCTTCAAAATATGGTTAGAGACTTCCTTGGAGAAAAGAGCAGAAAGGATAGCTGGAAGAGACAATATGGGCTTCGAGGAGGCCCTGAAAGCGCTAAGAGAGAAAGAGAGAAGGACAAAGAGCATCTATAAGGAACTCTACGGATTCAGTCTAGGGGATGATTTTGCACCCTTCAAGTTGATTCTAGACACTGATGCTCTAGATGCTGAGGAAGTATTCCAAGTGTTATGCATGGTAATGGACAACATCGTTCTGAAGACTGGCTCGCAGGAAGATGCCGACAGATGGCTATGAGGGACACGGTGACTCAGGTTTTGCGCAGTAGCTCTGCCTTCTGCCGCAGCAATTCCACTTGGCTCTTGTGATCATAATCCCAAGATTCCCCGTTGAAGAATTCGCCTGAAATGGTTTGTCGGCTTCTCATTCTCAAATCCTGTATGGCATACCTGTAGTCTTTTACGAGACTCTTTCTAGCCATTGTTGACAGAACGTCAACAAAATTGCGGAACTCGTTCGCCGGGAGAAAAACCTCCACAATCAGGCTGTTTTCTCCAAGGACCTTGCCCATGGTAATAACGAAGAACTTGTCCAGAAGTGCCCTTGCGAATCTTGCGAATGTCGCGTAGTTGTGAAAAGAAACGGTAAGCAAGGCCATGACGAACGGGCTGTCACCGTAGCGCATCACGAAGATTTCATGACTTTCGATGAGGTTCCTCTCGATGAGATGCTTCTTGTAGTGAAACTGGGCCAGCTGGCGACTTATCCCCAAGGTCTTAGCCACTTCGCTCAAGCTCATAGTTGCATCCTTCTCCAGCTTCATAAGCATCTGGACATCTGTTTTGTCTGCCCAAATGGGGTAGGACTTGGACTCAACTAACGTGTAGGGCAAATCGGTCGTCTGCGTTTCGACCTCATGCATCCAATCGTCCCAACGGAAGACCCAGCATTCATTGCAGCTGTCGAACCACTCAGAAGTTATCCGCCCTCCTTGAAAGCAAGTGGACCAGTCGACGTTGACATTCTCGGCGATTCCTAAATTCTTGAATTCGTGTGTAAACTCTTCGAATTCATGGCAATGCTCTATTGGGATCGTGTATATTGCCGTGCAACCCTCGCCCGCGCCATAGGACCTGCATATGTAAAGCCAGAATCCATTGGCCTTCAGACAATCAAACAGAAGCTGCTCCATTCCTGGCTTAGCTTCCATGGTGACCACAGCTTTTCTCAATCCAAGATTCGTATGATATATAGCTGTGTGCATTCTTAGAAAAATTAGGGGATTTGATTGCATGCGTCTGATCCGAAATTCCAGTGTTTTCCTAGACATACCCACTGTTCTGGCAACTCTTGAAAGGTTTCTCGGTCCGACTTTGCATAAGGCCTGCAATATCTTAACGTCAAGAGCGTTTAGCAGCTTGCGCATGAAGTTTCCTCTTCTCACTAGCTCACTAGTCAATCATGGGCTTTCTAGCTCTTATTTCTTACGTGGGCATTCCTGGCGTGTCAATAGGGTCGCCCAATGGGTTGGTGCCTGTCCCATTATGCGTAGCAACGAAACCATAAGACACGACTAGGATCGTGTTTCTTTCGGCCTCGAAACTGCCTGCAGCTCTAGGAATCGCAATCGACGCGAAGACAACGAAAACAACCAAGCAAGCGAGGGCAACGATTTTCATGTTCATACGATCACCTCCTTTTACATTTATCATATACTAATGGTTTTTTTCTCCTATAAGAAAAGCCCCCACGCAATCCCGGACGCATGGTTTTACAGTTCATGACCAGCGCCGGACTCATTCAACCGAAAGTAAAATATACGGTTCAAGAACAATAGATCATATTCGGAATCGAATATGTCTTCTGAAACGAATAAGAAGCAAGTGAGTGTTGGCTTCTCGTATGAAGATGTCATGACATCGATCAGTCAGATTCTTGATCGAAGAACGACTCACTTGGTTTTGGGATTTCTCATAGGAGCGATCACTTCCAGCTTGTTCTTGCTCTCTCCTTCTGTCAGAAAAGAATCCGCTTTCATGCTTGCAGTTTTCAACGTACTCTTCGTTCCTCTGATCTTCCCATTAGCTGGAAAGATATCGGGAAAAGTACTCATTCTGTTGATGGGAAATGCGTTGGGTTACATCTGGAACGCTCTTCTGTCTCTTATTGTAGTTACTGCTGTTGATTCTTTTGGAGAGCTTGCCAACACTTTTTATATGATTCTAAGTCCTGTCCTGAATCTCATCTGGATAGTGCCGTATTGGTCTATCAGCTTAACGGTGCTGTCCAAGTCAAGAGGCCCTGAGGATCAGTGAACTAGACTTGATGATTGAGCTTCTGGAGATTCTGTTCTTAGCCTCGGCGGCTTTGATAATGGCTTACGTCATCAGGCATTTCATTTTCGCCTTTACAGTTCTGAGGAAACCACAGGCACGTGCAGAACCAGCTGATTATTGGAAAACGGCCTACGAACCCATGGTGACCGTGTTGATTCCGGCGTGTGATGAGGATCGAGTCATTGGGAGAGCGCTTCAGAGAATGACAGAGCTGACTTATCCAAAAGACAAATTACAGATAATAGCCATTGACGATGCCTCAAAAGACGATACTAGGAGAATAGCAGACCATTACGCGGGCATACATAGTCAAATTGAGGTCCTCCATCGAGATGAAAACGAGGGTAGAAAAGGAAAAGCCTCAGCTCTAAACGCGTCTCTTCGGCGGGCAAAGGGCGAGATAATCGTCTGTTTTGACGCGGACTATTATCCGCAAAAAGACATCTTGGAAAAAATCACGAAGGAATTTGCAGACCCGAAAGTGGGCGCAGTACAGGGAAGAGTTACGGTCTTGAACGAGCCGAAGAACCTAGTGACGAGACTTGTATCGCTTGAAAGGATCGGCGGATATCGCGTCGACCAGCAGGCCCGAGACAACTTGGGATTGATACCTCAGTTTGGAGGAACGGCAGGCGGGGTTCGTCGTGACTTGCTGGAACGTTTAGGTGGGTGGGATGAAAGCATGTTGGCAGAAGACACGGATCTGACGTTCAGTATCTGCCTTGCAGGCTGCAAGGTTCGGTATCGCAATGATGCGGAATGCTACGAGGAAGCAGTGGAGAGTTGGCGAGCCTATTGGAGGCAAAGGTACAGATGGTCTAAAGGCCACATGCAATGCGCCTTCAAGCATATGCCGAAGGTCCTGACAAGCTGCAACTTGAGGTTTAGAGAGAAAATCGACGGCCTCTTGCTGCTAAACGTTTACTTCATGCCAATTCTGGCTTTGTTTTCTTGGATCGTATGCGTTCCACTATTTCTCTACGTGCCCTCACAGTGGCTGAATTTGACGTGGGCTGTGGTGTCAATCTCTTTCTATAGTTTTGTTGGAAATTTTGCCCCATTCTTTGAGGTCGGAATCGGCGCGTACTTGGACGGAAGAACTAGGGCGCAGTGGCTGATCTCGCTTCTGATTTTTACGTTTTTGTTCAACATTCCTATATGCACGAAGGCGCTTGTGGACTTGCTCGTTTCAAAGATGTTCAAAAGAAAGAATCAGGTTTGGTATAAGACTACGCATTATGGTGATGGAAACAGTTATATTATGAGGATTTGACCTTTCAAAAGTAAAAACTATATAAGCAAGGCTGATATATCATAGCTTGTGACATCCAAAATCGAAAGAGACCCCGTAGACAGATGGCTATCAGCCTGCGGGGAAAACACTCGAAACGTGTACTCGTCCTATTTCAAAGCTTTCGAGCAGTATGTCGGGAAGAGTGGCAGCAAGATTCTTGCTGAACACCAGAAGCTCTTCCGCAATCCGGAAACTGCAGACACATACCCACAGATACTATTCGATTTCTACAAGTACCTGCTTTCGGGCGACGTGAAAGCGAAGCGCATGGGCTCGATCGGAGGAAGAGCCGGCGGCTGGACAGGCAGGTTCAAGGATAAGCCGTTGGCACAAACCACTGCTCGCACCGCGATTACAGCGGTGCAGTCGTTCTTCAGCTTTCACAACACTCCGATTAACCTGAGGAAGTTCATAAAGAAAGACGTCCGAATGAGAAATCCAAAGGTTGAAAGGAAAAAGCATCAACTGCTTAGCAGCGAAATTGATGCCCTGCTCAGAGTTGCAGACTTGAGAGACAAGGCTGTTCTGTGCTTGGGCCTTATGGGACAAGACGAAAGCACAATTGCCAGCTTGAAGGTCGAAGCATTCCAGAATAGGCTGGAAGGAAAGAGACTTGAGTTCATAGAGTTGTTGAGGCCGAAAACAAACGAGGACATCCTTCTGCTTTTGACTCCTGAAGTGCAGAAGATCATGACCATATACGTAAGAAGCCTGGAAAAAAGTTCAGGCTGGCTGTTTGAGGGATACAAACACGGCCACATCCAGCCCTCGCTGTGCAATGACATATTCAAAGACGTGTGCAAAAGGGCAGGTGTAAAAGGGCAGAATAGCCGACGGTTGAGCTTCCACTGCTGCCGAATGTGGTTCAGCATGCAACTGCGCAACAGAATAAGCGATGATCTAATAGACTTGCTGACAGGGCACGCACAAAGGTTCGGCGGCGCCTATATCGGAGACACTGAGAAAATCCGAGAATCACTAATCGAAGCCAACGTAGCAGACGCTCTCAAACTGCAAAGCGAGCTTACGCCGCTAGAGGAAGTTAGGAAGAAATCGCTTTTAGATTTCGCCAAGCTTCAAGGATTCAGTGACGAGGAGCTCGGAAGACTTCAAGACGTTCTGGCACGGGCAAGAGACGTAGATGACGCAATCAAAGAGTTCAAACGATTCCAAGAAGGTTCCTCAGACAAAACCGAACATGATGGAAACGGCCGATACCACGTTGCATGCGGCGAAAAAGAGCTCCTTCAAAGACTCAATGATGGCTGGAAGCTAGTACAA
>CAZUFK010000067.1:0-7858 GCA_964619695.1 uncultured Candidatus Bathyarchaeia archaeon | reverse complement strand
GCCATTCGTAGTATTTTTGGCATGGGAACTCGTTGCAGTCGCGCATGCAATAGGCCACGCCCTGGCCACCCCACTTAGTGCTGACTTTCTCCTTGGCCACAGGCTCAGTTCCAGCGCGCGCGCTAAGAACAACAAGAAAGTATGGATACGAACCCCCAAGGTGCCTCTTGAGGGCCTCGGAGCTGCTCTAGGAAAGGTCAGCGGACAACTTGACTTTGCCCACAGCACAATTTTCCTCAAAGATCTGCTAAAGAGGGACATCGAATCTTTCGCTCTGGAAACGTTTACGGCAGGACAAGAACCGCAAGGCTTCACACAACACCTCACATGAATACTTGGGCACATGATGGGAATTTACTTCAACATGGGCATTCTTACACCCTTCTGCTTTGCTATTCGTTGTGCTCCTTCATAGCCCGCATCCGCATGCCTCACAACCGCCGTTCCCGGGTCTGTCGTTAACACCGTCACTATCCGCTTCTCCGCTTCTCTAGTTCCGTCTGCTACGAGGCACATGCCAGCGTGTATGCTGTAGCCTATACCTACTCCGCCTCCGTGGTGCACGCTCACCCACGTAGCCCCTCCAACCGCATTAACCAGCGCATTGAGTATTGGCCAGTCGGCGATTGCGTCGCTACCGTCTTTCATGCCTTCGGTTTCGCGGTTCGGCGAAGCCACGCTTCCCCCGTCCAAGTGATCGCGCCCAATCCACACTGGCCCGCTGAGGTCGCCTGAGCTGACCATGTCGTTGATGATTTTGCCGAAGCGTGCGCGTTCCCCGTAGCCGAGCCAGCACACCCGTGCGGGCAGGCCTTGGAACCTGACGTGTTGCTTCGCCTTGCGAATCCACCGACACAGGCCCTCGTTATACGCAAACTCCTTCAACACCACATCATCCAGCTTGTAGATGTCTTCCTTGCTGCCTACGAGGCTGATCCACCTGAACGGGCCCTTGCCCTCACAGAACAGTGGCCTCACGTATGCCTGCACAAACCCTGGATACGCAAACGCATCATTGAAACCCGCGTCAAGCGCCTGCTGACGCAGATTATTGCCATAATCAAACGCCACAGCACCCTTGCGCATCATACCCACAATAGCCTCGACGTGTCTGCGCATGCTCTCCATACTGCGGTGTATGTAGTCCTTCGGATCACGTTTCCGAAGCTCATCAGCCTCCTCCTTGCTGAGACCTGCGGGATAGTAGCCGTTCAAAGCATCATGCGCGCTCGTCTGATCTGTAACCACATCGGGAATGATGCCTCGTTTGAGCAGTTCGGGAAGCACGTCTGCCGCGTTGCCCAGCAGGCCTATGCTTTTGGCCTCGCCCTTCTGCTTCGCGTCCAACGCAATCCGAACTGCCTCATCCAGCCTGTCCGTCCAATCATCCAAATACCCATGCTTCAACCGACGCTCAATCGCCCACGGGTTAACCTCAACCACCAAGGCGACACCCCCATTCATCGTCACCGCCAACGGCTGCGCACCACCCATCTCGCCCAAACCCGCCGTAACCACGAGCCTGCCTTTCAGCGAGCCTCCGAAATGCTGCTTCGCCACAGCCGCCAACGTCTCATAAGTGCCCTGCAAAATCCCCTGCGTCCCAATATACGCCCACGAACCAGCCGTCATCTGCCCATACATCGTGAGACCCTTCTGCTCAAGCTCGAGAAAACACTCCCATGTGGCCCACTTGGGCACAAGCATCGCGTTCACGATAAGTGCACGTGGCGCCCACTCGTGCGTCTTGAACACTGCCACGGGTTTGCCGCTTTGAATCAGCATTGTCTCGTCGGGTTCAAGCGCCACGAGCGTGTCTACGATTCTGTCGAAGCATTCCCAGTTGCGTGCGGCCTTGCCTGTGCCGCCGTAGATGATCAGGTGTTCTGGGTCTTTCGCCACTTCCGGATCTAGGACGTGGCACAGCATCCGCAAGATGCCTTCGATCTGCCAGTTCTTACAATGCAATTCAGAACCCGTAATAGCCCTCACGGGACGCTTGATCTTCAACCCGGCCTCACCGAAACCTCAGAAGCATAAGCGTGCCTAAATCCTTTACCATCCCGACACGTTTTTAAACCACTAGGCCGTGCGAAATAGCATTGAAAGGAGAGCACAGACATGAAGGGTGCAATAGTGTTTCTTATGGTTTTCTTCGCGATTCTCGCCGCAAGCTTGGCGTACTCGGGCATGCCGCCTGGAAGACAAATCTATGACGCGCTTGGCCTGCCTACGACGGATTATCTGGTGCTGGGCCTGCCAGCCACCACACTCATCATCGCAATATTCAATGGCGTCGTCTACGGCATAGTCGCGTGGCTCATCTTCACCATAGCAGAAAAAACCAGACGCTAAGGCCTATTCGGCGCGTTCAATATACATCAGCCCACCACGTTTTTCTTCCCTATCCAAAACCACACGCCCATTCTTAACCACCTTATCAACCAAGTTAGCGCCAAAACGATAGCCCAGGTTCTTATGGCCCGGCGCATCCAGAATCAACACGTCGGCCTTCTTCCCCACCTCGAGGCTACCCACTTCGCTGGCTCGGCCTACTGCGTGCGCCGCGTTAATCGTCGCCGCCGCTATGGCTTCAGCAGGCGTCAACCGCATAAAATGGCACGCAAAGCCAATCACAAGCTGCATGTTCAAGGCCCAGCAGCTCGGGTTGAAATCCGAACCCAAAGCCACAGGTACGCCTAAGTCGATCATACTTCGCGCGTCCGCGAATTTGCCGTTCATCAGGCTGAAAGCCGCTGCAGGCAACAGCACCGCCACTACGCCTTTCGTGGCCATGGCCTTGATGCCTTCGTCCGAGCTGAAAAGCATGTGGTCAGCCGAAACCGCACCCACATCAGCCGCCAGCTCGGCGCCTCCGCAGGTGCTCATCTCGTCCGCATGCACCTTGGGCTTCAGCCCGTGGCCTTTGCCCGCGAGCAGGATGCGCCTCGTCTGTTCCAGGCCGAACACGCCTTTCTCGCAAAACACATCGCAAAACTCCGCCAAACCCTTCTCAGCCACCTTCGGGATCATTTCTTCGCACACTTGGCTCACGTAGCCCTGCGTGTTGCCCTTGAACTCAGGCGGAACCGCATGGGCACCCAGAAGCGTCGGCACAATATCAACAGTGTGAATCTGGTTCAGCCTCTTCATGACCTCAAGAATCTTGACCTCGTCCCTTGTTTCGAGGCCGTAGCCGCTTTTCGCCTCCGTCGTCGTCGTCCCGCACTCCAGCATCGCATCAAGCGTCTTCAACCCGCCTTCGACGAGTTTGTCCACGCTGGCCTTCCGCGTGTCCCGTACCGTCCTCAAGATCCCTCCGCCTGCGCTCAGAATCTCCAGATAGTACGCACCCTCCACGCGCATCTGAAACTCGTCCTCACGCGAACCTGCAAAAACCAAATGCGTATGCGCATCCACAAACCCCGGCAATACAGTCTTCCCGTTAGCGCTGATCACGTTCTCGGCTTTGACGTTGTTGCGGACGTCGGCGCTTTTGCCTACGGCGATTATTCTGCCGTCGCGAATGGCTAGGCCTCCGTCGCGGATTATGTCCAGCTCGCGCATTTGCTTGCCCACGCGAGGCTTCGCGCTGCCGCCCTCAAGCGTGATTAGTTCAGCTGCGTTTACAATGAGCAAATCGGCTTTTTCGCGGCTTGCCTGCTTGCTGCGCTTCTGAACAGTGGCCATCGTTTAGACCACTTGGTACTCTTCGCCTTTCGCCAGCGCCACAACCTTGATGTTTGAATTCGCCTCGACCTTCTTCTTGAACTCGTCGGGTTTTGTGTCCCAGCGATGCATCGGAATCACGACATCGGGCTTGATGGCCAGTGCAGCCTCAGCCGCCTCAGGATTGTCCATTGTGTACGTGCCGCCGCTCGGAAGCAAAGCTACGTCTACGTGCCCAAGCTGTTTCATCTCGGGGATGAAGTCCGTGTCGCCTGCATGATACACCGTCTTGCCCAAGGCAGTTATCAGGTAGCCTACGCCGAAGCCTTTCGGGTGGAATGGGTTGCCTGGCGACCTGAAGCGCCTGACGTTGTAGGCTTCAACCGCCTTGACCTTGATGTTGCCCACCGTCGCCTCCTCGCCAACCTTCAACGTTCTAACCGAACCCTTGGCCTTCTTAGCGCAGTCCTCAGGAGCAAACACCACGGTGTCTGCGCGGCGAGCGCTCTTGATCTTGGCCACGCTGTAGTGGTCGCCGTGAGAATGCGAGACCAGAATCAAGTCTGCCTTTTCCGTGTACTTGCCTCGGTACGGGTCGAGGTAGATGATCTTTCCATCCACTTTAAGCTGAAAACTGGCGTGGTCCAGCCACTTGATCGTGAAGCTCATTCCGGAACACATCCTTTCTCCATAGCGTTGTTGACCGCGATTTCCAACACGCGGTCCTCAGTCAGGTTGTCAATCTTCAAGTAATACGCTGCCACATCTATTATAGCTTTCAACGGCGCCATCCCGCAGAACTCTGCACCCACGATAGGCACGTTGTAGCGTGCACACTCAACCTTGATGACCTCGAACACGCGGTACAGCGGCGTCTTCTCAAACTCGTGGATGCTCATACCGATCTGCGTGATGTTCTGCTCAGGGATGAAGGCAGCCATGGCCTTCACGTTTTTGAACCCGCCCTTGTCAGCATGCAGAGCCTTCGCAATCTTCTTAGCCACCTTCAAGTCCGCCGTGCCCAGGTTCACGTTGAAACCAGCCATAACCTTGCGAGCACCTGCAATAGCCGCTCCCGACTGAGGCACAAACTTGGCAGGCCCGAAATCAGGCTCACGCCCAGGCTGAACGATCATCTCGCCGAGTTTCTCGTACTCGCCTATCCTTATCCAGTCCAGGTCCTTGCGCTCAGGCCTCGGCTGGGCGTCGCCGTAAAGATAAACAGGTACCCCTGTTTTCCCAGCCAAGGCCTTCCCGTACTTTCTGGCAAGCTCTATGCACTCTTCAAGAGTAACACCCTTTATTGGTGTGAAGGGCACCACGTCAACTGCGCCTAGCCGCGGGTGCTGGCCTTTGTGCTTGCGCATGTCAATCAGCTTTACCGCCTTGACCGAGGCATTTAATGCCGCCTCAACCACGGATGCCTTGCTGCCCACAATCGAAACAACTAGCCTGTTGTAGTAACTGTCAAACGTGTAGTCAATCAAGAACGCGTTCTTCGTCTTCCTGACCTCTTTCAGAATCTGCTCAATAATCTTCGGATCTGAAGTGCTGAAATTAGGTACACATTCCACTGCCTCAACCATACTTGCCACCAGCTTACAGCTACCCGCAGACAGGGTAATTAAGATTACCAGCGGAAACCATCAAAGAATATATATACCTAGCTCGCAGAAAATGGCTAGCAGACGAGGATATAATTATGAAAGAGAAAATTGCATTAGTACTATGCCTTCTATCAATCACGTTGACAACAATGGCATTGGTCAATTCTGTGAAGGCTGAACCAGACTTTGCATGGGTTGAGCCAGCATACAAAGGTTACGATGCCTACTATGGACGCGACATCACGGGATACCTGCAGAACACGAACTGGACGTTTTCAATGAGCTACACGTACTACGGTATGCCTCAATTTAACATTTCAGCCATCAGAATCTACTTCGACTGGGGCAAGAACTACACTCAT
The DNA here is from genome assembly GCA_964619695.1 of uncultured Candidatus Bathyarchaeia archaeon. Taxonomy (GTDB): domain Archaea; phylum Thermoproteota; class Bathyarchaeia; order Bathyarchaeales; family Bathycorpusculaceae; genus DATKKK01. Next base: position 2,220 of record CAZUFK010000067.1, on the reverse strand, counting down.
AGATACTCACCACCATTAGCACTCAAGAACGGGCAAACTCGCCTCTTCACGATCTCTAACATGACGCCGCCGGTAGAAGAAACCTCAGAACTGTGGGAGCACAGCTATTACGTCCACATCGACAACGTCAACAGCACAGTCGCCCCAATGCGCGAACTCTTTTCAGTGAGCGCCTATTCAGGTGACTATTTCGCGGTTCTCTCGGAAGACCATCTTGCCTGCTTGAACTTGTGGTATAAATACGGCATGATGTTCGGCGACAGTCTGCCAATGAGTGCGGCGTACTCGCCATTTCCGTTCTTCGCCAACATAACTGCAACGCAAGTGAACATGACGCGAGCGATTTTCGAGTTTCAGCAGGGCTTCGCCATCTTCGAGGCAGGAGTCTTCGGCACGGCCAGAAGCCACCTCGAGCGCGGAGACTCGTACTTCAACTCAGCATTGAACGTTTGGCTCGAAAAGGGAACGGCTTTGGAGGACGCTGGCCTTGCGCACCTGAACTCGGAAACCAACTACAACAACGCGCTCGCGGACGGAACCAGAAAGCAGGCAGACGCCTCAATGGTGAACTCGTACGGCTGGGTCCTGTTCGGCCTAGGCTGGACGTTCATCGGCATAGGACTAATCATATACGGAATAAGAAAACCAAAGACTACCCCAAGCTAAATCCGACACAATCCATCCTCTTTTTTTAAACCTTAATAGCGTAACAGCAGACTCTCTAAACCACGTGAGGGAGTGTCGTGAACGCCGAACTCGAGTTTGAAGTGCCAACGTGGAACCAGATATACGACATGCTTCTGAGCTTAGCAGACAGAATGCGTCGCGACGGGTTTAGGCCAGATGTTATTGTAGGCGTTTCCAGAGGCGGATGGCCCCCTGCAAGAGTGCTCTCAGACCTTCTAGACAGCCCAAACCTAGCAAACGTCAGAGCCGAATTCTACCTGGGCGTTGCCGAAACCAAGGCCGAACCCACCATAACGCAGCCCCTCTCCGTCGACGTGAAAGGCAAAAGAGTTCTGATCGTGGACGAGGTTGCCGACACAGGCAAGAGCCTCAAACTCGTAAAGGAGCACGTCAGCCAAAAAGCTCCCGTACAGGCCAAGACAGCCACAGTGTACTACAAACCATGGAGCATCGTCAAACCAGACTACTACGAAAAAGAGACAAGCCTGTGGATAGTCTTCCCATGGGAAATAAAAGAAACCGTGCGGAAAATCGTCAAGAAATGCAAGGCCACGGGAAAAAGCGTTGAGGAAGAGACAGCCAAACTCGCAAAGGCAGGGATATCAGCCGAACTTATCCGAAGATTTCTGAGCGAGATTGTCGGGGAAGGAAAGTGCTGACGGCCATCCAAGAATTCCACAAAAGCCTAATCATAACTGGCTTCAGAACTGCAGGAATCAAGAATACTGCAGATTTCCTGAAAGCAGTCAATGCTAATAAAGAGTCAGCTGTTGAGGTTCAGTTTCTCGACGCGAAACTCGTGGCCACGTGGGAGCACCTGTACTTTGCAGCGCTAGACGCGCTGACGGCCTTCAAGAACAGGGAAAACATTTCCAAAACACTCGCCATGGAGACCATGCTCTATGCGTCCGCGCAACGTCAAATCACAAAGGCCACCGAGCAGGCGGGAATAAAACCAACCTCAAAGAAAATAGCCCTACTGATAATTGGAAACACAGAAAGAGAAGTGAAATCGGCTCTTGTAGCGATTCAGGCACGTGTGCACGCGCAGGTTGACGACGGGGTTCTGGAACTGTCGGAAGAAAAGGCAAAGGCGATCAAGAAGGCCTTCGGAATCTCGGACCTAGAGTTGGAGACAGTCAGGAAGAACGGCGAAGAAGAGGAGACGGCCTTGGTCAGTCTGGTCATTGAGCGCATGGCCTTGCTCGCAACTCAACACTAAGCCTATAGCATCTTTTCCTTGACTGCTGATAGAACGTCATTAGGCTTTATGAGAGACATTCCTGTCAAGCCGCCTACGACTTCGATGAGCAGAACCCTGTCAGGCTTTTCCAAGTTGACTTTCCTTTTGATGTTTGATGCGGCGGCCTCGATTATGCTTTGGGTTGGAGTGGAAGAGAAACGCTTCTCGAGAGTGATGCGGAAGGTTTCGTTTTCACCTATTCTGGAGGCAAATCCGACGGCGGCCAACTCAATCTCAACAAGATCGGTTTGGATCACCTTCTCTATCGGAATTACTCGGAATGTGAAGCG
>CAZUFK010000066.1:0-7889 GCA_964619695.1 uncultured Candidatus Bathyarchaeia archaeon | reverse complement strand
CCATCCACCACCTCTTCGCCCCCCACGGCCTCCTTGGGCACTACACACCAAGCACGAACCAGCCGTTTAACAGCCAAGTTCGAGATTATACGCAAGTAAACGTGGCCATTTGCGATCTTTTCGACCATCGGAGCTACAGCCTCAAGCATCGTGTTAACAGCGTTAGGACCCATAGCGTCACGGCAGTCAACATCCAGCTCCACGATAAGCATTAGTCCTCGAGTTGTGTCGATTATCTTCGCGTCTATGTTTCTTGCTCCGCCTCCAGCGGACAAGAGAACTGGGTCTTGCTCGTTTGCCTTCTTCAAGATTTCCTCTTTTGCCTGTATCACGCGCATTTTCGCGGCATATGGGTCTTTGACACCTACGACTTGTATTTGTCCCATCATTATTGGTGGCGTGCTACTCGTGTAGAAGCCACCGCCATCCCTGGCCATTTTGGCGGCGTAGCTGGCCGCAGCGATGACTGAGGGTTCCTCGATGGCCATTGGGATCAGGTAGTCGCGGTTGTTTATGAGGAAGTTGACGCCTATTCCCAGAGGCATTGGGATGGCACCAACGACGTTTTCTATCATACGGTCAGCGAGATCCAGAGGCAACGAGCCAGTGTTCTGCAGCAGGGCAGCCTCTTCGTCTGACAATCCTGCGAAGTTCTTGACAAACTGCAGACGTTCCTTTGGAGTCAGCTTGTACAGGCCTGTAACTTCAGACGACTTGCTCATACACCACTCACCAATCTACACACACTACGGCCTAGACAGCAGATATGCTTTTTCTGAAGCTCTTAAGCCTTGGCTGACTATCGGAGAAGAAACTGTTGCCTATCCTGACTAGCCTTCTGGCGAAAAGAATAGAGACATAAAGAAAAAGGTGTGGGGGATTTTACTCGTATCTGGTTTGGATGTCGAAGTTGACTGTTCCAGATGTGCCTGTCTTGGCTTTGACTTCGAAGGTCAGTCTGTAGCTGCCACCTGCTATCAACGGCGTATTTGCGGTGTACGAGCTGTACTGGTCGGCCACGATGGTACCGTCAAGCGTGTCGACGCTTGCCTCCGTGGAGTTCTCGTATATGTATATCTTGAATGTGTCGAATGTGCTGGTCGATACGTTGGTTGTCACGGTGATAGTTAGGTTGTGGTCTGCTGTGTCTTCGTTCTTGAGGAAGAGGCATTCAGTGAAGTTCTGCATCAGACCTGGCTGGACATGCAAGTCCATGGTGACAGTGCCACCGGATATCGTGGCATCTACATCAGGGTCTGTCCCTTCAAGCCACACAAGTTTGGCAGTGCCTATAATTATGCTGCCGTCTATGTACATGTAGACGTATGTTGCTGCGCTGACTGACCCTATGAGTACGGCTGTTATGACTAATGTTGCGATTTTAAGGCATTTCTTGTAGTTTGCGTTCATTTTGCTATTTCACCTCCCTTCGCCTTCTTCGTTCCTTCAAACTTTCGAGCCACATCCTTGCGAGGACATAGATGCTTATGCCTAAGACGAGAATGCAGGCTATTGTCAGGGCAACGGCCGAGACCACGAAGGTTCCTTGCCCCCAAGTCGGCTTGTAGAGCACGTAGATGGTGGCGCCTGCGATTGCTGCGCCTGCGCCTAGGGCGACGTACCACCACTTCGGTTTGAAGAAGACGTACGTGCCTAACCCCACTACGAACGTGTCGAAGGCGACGATTCCGATGAAGGTGCCTTCCCAAGACATTGGCGGCGTTATCACCAGTGGGTGGAGTGCGAGTTCGGCGTAGTTGGAGAGGAAGAATGCGGTGATGGAGAGGGCTGGGACGGTGACGGTGAACATGACTATTTTTGCGTAGGTGAGTAGTTTCTTTAGGTATCCTAGGTAGACGTTGATGGCTACGATGTTGGCTAGGGCTACGACGAGGTAGATTACGCTGTACCAGAAGCGCATGTATTCGTCGAAGAGCTGCATGAATTCTCTGCTGACGATGAGTTGTCCGAAGCCTGCGAGGGCGGCTACTTGGTACAGGTATGGTAGTTGCCATGGGAAGTGTCGGTCCAGCAGGCAGGCCAGTAGGCTGATGGCTAGGAACAGGTCTACTCCCAACAGTATGAAGAACTCTGGCTGCAGTGAGGGTGGCAATCTCGGTACCGTACCCGAATGTCTCGTTTCTCGTTATTTAAGTCGTATGAATTCGGAATCCAAATCCGAATTAAACATAAAGATGAGAGGGAAGAAAATAAATCTTCTGTCTTAAGATGGCAGATATTTGCCAAATGTAAAAAGCAGCATAGACATGGTTGTTTTGAATGCTAATTTTTCGGGAGTGCGGTTGCTGGGATGGCGAGGTTTTTGCGGATTTCGTGTGCTAAGGCTTCTGCGTGTCCGTCGCGGTAGCTGTCGGTGATGACTTGTTTGGGTTTGGATTGTTGGACGTATTGGATGAGTTCGTTGTAGTCTGAGTGGTCGCTGAGGGCTATGGTGTACTGTCTTGTGCCTGTTTGGCGTTGGGGTAGGTTGAATTCCCATCCGCTGACGGATATGCGGAAGGCGTCTTGGCCGACTTTGCCTTGCGAGTTCATGTGGTAGAAGGCTACGCATGGGTAGTTGCTGTCGAGAAGCTCTTTGCCGTTCAGATCGTCGGAAAGCATCAGCGGGCCTATGTGCATTCCGTGTTGTTCGCAGACCTTTGAGACGTGGTAGACTCTTTCAGGGGCCACAAAGGGCGCTTTGATGCCTGCGTCGCGGAGGATTTGCATGACTTCTTGGAGTTTGCCGTGGTAGCCGAAGATGTAGACTGTGCCTTGTTTGAGGCCTTGTTCGACTAGAGATATGAGGGTACGTTTGACGTCTCTTTTGAAGGCGCGTCTGCATGAGGGGTTTCCGTAGGTGGCTTCCATGACGAGTATGTCGGTTTCGAGGACGGGTGTGTTTTCGATTTTGAAGTCGCCTGTATAGACAATTCTGGTGCCTTCAGCGTCGTCGATGAGGACTTGTGCGGAGCCGAGGATGTGGTCGGCTTGGAAGAACGTGAGGTTTTCCTCTTCGAGCTGCAGGGTTTTGCCGTAGTCCAGCGTTTCAACGAGGCCGTTTGTGAGGGAGAATCGGCCCATCATTGCGGCGATGAGGTCGCGTGTGGCTTTGGTCATGAGGACTTTTTCGCAGTTTCTGAGGCTCTGCTGAAGGCCCATCATGTGGTCGGCATGCGCATGCGTCACGACGCGTAGCGGTTTGGTTTCGTCGTAGGCGTCGCATGCAACGTGTTTGCCGAGGAGCACTGCGCCGCGTTGGGTTATCGTGGCCTTCGCTGACAATTGGGCACCAAGAGAATAGTGCGCAAGCGTGTTTCTAAACGTTTTCTGAGGTGAGCCAGTCGATGAGCCATCGTGGGTTTTCGCATTCGATTTTGACTCTTATTGGGCCGAGTGGTGATTCAGCTTCTTCTTGGCAGAAGGATACGTGGCCTGCGTAGGCGACTTGCTTGTTGAGGCAGAAGCGGATGGTGTTGCGGTCGATGCCTGTCACGAGGACTTTTCTTGCGGCTGCGCGGATGTGTTCTCTCCGCAGGAGATTATAGAGCTTGGTGAGGGCTTCGGAACCTTTGCCCGTGGCCGAAATCTTGACCCTCCTATATATAGGTTCAACTTTGGTTTCAACGGCTCCGAACACGTTTTCGATGGCGAGTTTGACTTTTTCTTCGGATTCGGTGGGGTTGACGTCGGCCTCGACGTGGAGGGTTACTCTTTCCATTCTGTCTCGACCTTTCTGAGGTTTTCTTTGATTCTTCGTTTGACGATTTGGATGTCGTCTTCGTTGATGATCACGTGTTCGGCCATGGCTATGGTGTTGCCGAGGCCTACGCTGAGCTCGCGTGCGTCGCGTTCGTGGAAGGTCTCCCAGTTCGGCGGGTCGTCGCTTCTTCGCCTTTTCCAGAGCCGCTTGAACCGTGTTTCAGGCGAAGAGTGAATCGCTACCAGCGTGAAGTTCTTGAAATGCTTCTTGAATTCCTCTGCCTCGTCTAGGCTTCGCAGACCGTCCACGAAGATCTTCTGACTGTTTGCTGCCTCGATCTTTGGGATGCATCTTTTGGCGACGACGCCTTTGCCTTCTTCTTGTCTGAGTTTGAGCATGGTTTGACCGATGCTGGCGGGCGTCGGTTCCAAGCCTCGTTTCTGAGCCTCTTCCCGTATGACGTCGCCCATGACTATGATGGCGTAGCCGTTTTCTGAGGCTGCGTTGAGGACTAGGGATTTGCCCGAGCCGGGCATGCCTGCAAGGCCGATCACGAGCTTGTCAGACGTCATTGCACACCATCGCCTCTGATTGCTGTTATCAAGATTGGGGTTTGCGTTAAAAGCATTTATGAAAGAACGACTGAAAGTCTAGGCGAAGGCGACTGGAATTGGCTGGTTCGATACGGAGTTTTATCGCGTTTGACATGGACAGCGAGTCGGTTTTGAGCAAGATGACGCACGTGCAGAACGTGCTGGTCAGGACAGGCGCAGACTTGAAGCCTGTGGAGCCCAAGAATATTCACATAACCGTGAGGTTTCTGGGCGACATCGCGCCTGGCATGGTTGACAAGGTTCATGAGGAGATGAAGAAGGTTCAGTTCACTGCGTTCGACGCCAAAATCCACGGCGTGGGTGCTTTTCCGAATGCTGATTATCCGCGTGTGGTGTGGGCGGGAATAACTGAGGGAGCTGATCAACTGCGTGACATATTCAGCCAGCTGGAGCCTCGGCTTCGCGCATTAAGTTTCGCGCCTGACTCGAAAGGGTTTAGCCCTCATTTGACGATTGCCCGCGTGAGGTCGGGAAGGAACAAGGAGGCGCTGGCCAAGTGCATCAGGGAGAACGCGGATGTTGATTTCGGCGTGATCAGAGCGGCGTGTTTGAGGCTTAAGAGCAGCGACCTGACGCCTCGGGGGCCTATTTACGCAACGCTGAAGGAATATTGCCCGTAAGCAATGCGAGAAAAGGATTAGTGGCTATGCAGGACGAGATTTCGAAGGTTTGCGCTGAGGTTCTGAGAGAGATCACGCCCAGCAAGAAGGATAAGGTCAAGATTGACTCTGTGGCCAAGAAGCTTGAGGCAAGCGTGGTTTCGGCCTGCAAGAAGCTCGACGTAGAGGCGATTGTGCGTGTTGAGGGTTCAGTTCCGAAGGACACATGGCTGACTGAAGAGCCTGACGTGGACGTTTTCATGCGCGTTTCCGCCAAGATTCCGCACGCGTCGCTGGGCAAAGTGTGCCTGAAGGTGGCCAGAAAAGCCACGGAAGGTTCGAAGCAGGTCGAACGCTTCGCTGAACACCCCTACCTCGAAGCCTTCGTGGACGGTGTCCGCGTAAACGTCGTGCCCTGCTACGATGTGAAGCGTGGGGATTGGCATAGCGCCACCGACCGAACGCCATACCACACGGACTACATCCGCAAGCGTCTGGATGCGCAGTTGCGAGGCGAAGTGCGTCTTCTCAAGAAATTCATGAAAGGCATTGGCGTTTACGGCGCCGAGATCAAGGTAGGCGGTTTCAGCGGTTACTTGTGTGAGCTTCTTGTGTTGCATTACGGTGGGTTCGTGGACGCGTTGAAGGCTTTTGCGAGGCACAGGCAGCGCATTGTCGTGGACATCGAAGGCCACTACAAGGGCAGGGAGAACGAGATTGAGCTTCTGTTCAGGGAGCCGCTGGTGATCGTTGACCCGGTGGACAGGGGCAGAAACGTGTCCTCAGCCGTGCAGGCGCAGAAGCTGCACAGCTTCGTAGCCGCAACCAGAGCCTTCCTCAACAAGCCTGACAAGAGATTCTTCTACCCGCCGAAAACGGTTGCCCTGTCATTGAAGGAATTCAAGAAAGAGCTAGCCAAGCGAGGCCCCGTGATCGTGGCTGTGGCCTTCGACAAGGTCGAGGCCGTTCCAGACATCCTGTGGGGACAGCTCTACAAGTCTCAACGTTCTCTGCACAAGCTCGTCGAACTGAACGACTTCAAGATTCTCAGAAACCTTGCTTGGAGTGACGAGAAGACCGCGTGCATGTTCATTTTTGAGCTTGAGGACTGCTGCATCCCGCCTGTCAAGAAGCATTTGGGACCACCGCTTGACAAGGAAAGCGAATGTGAGAATTTCCTAGCGAAGCACACTGGCAAGTCGGGCACGGTTGCTGGGCCTTACGTTGAGGATGGAAGATGGGTTGTCCAGGTGCGAAGGAAGCACACTGATGCGTGCATGTTGCTTCGTGAGAGGTTGAAGGATGGCGGGAAAAGCGCTGGCGTGGCCGAGAGGATTGCGCAGAAGCTTCGGAAGGACTTCAAGGTCCTAGTAAACGAGGAAATCGCCGAGGTTTACGGAAAGAACGGCGAGTTTGCAGTGTTTCTGACCGAGTTTCTGTCAGGCAGGCCCAAGTGGCTAGAAGCCGTTGAGGCCTAGGATCAGCATCGCCGCACCGAAAACCCAGCAGTAAAACGCGAACAGATAGAACTGCTTGTTCTCGATCGTTTTGTGAACTGCATATAGAGCCACGTAGCCGACCAGCATGGCGACCAGCGCGCCCACAGCGATCTCAGCTAGGCCGAAGCCTGACCGCATCAGAGCCTCGTGCTCTTGGAAGAGTGTCAGGCCTAGTGCGCCGATTATGGCGGGTATGGACATGAGGAACGAGAACCGGAAGGCCTTCTCGCGCTTCAGCCCCAACAGCAACGCCACCGCAATGGTGGTTCCGCTCCTCGAAATTCCAGGCAGTGTGGCTATTCCCTGTGCTATGCCGAACACGAGCGCCGTCTTGTAGCTCAGCACATCTGTATTCTCACGTGCCAGCTTCGAAGCGTAGAGCAGGAAACCGCATACGATTAGTGCCAGTGCGATTGGTGTGACTTGGTTGAAGACGGTTTCTATGATGTTGCTGAGGACGAGGCCGGCGCCGACGAGTGCGGTGGGCACGGAGCCGACGATTATGAGAGGTATGAGTTTGCCGTCTTCGCTTTTGAAGTCTCGGTGCGCGAGTGCTGTTAGGATGTTTTTGATGTCTTTTCTGAAGAAGATGAAGATGACGATTAGTGTGCCTATGTGGAGTGTTATGGCGTAGACTATGGGCAGGTCGAGGCCGAGGAAGTGGCCTGCAAGCCTCAGGTGACCCGTGCTCGAAATGGGCAACCACTCCGCTATGCCTTGGATTATGCCGAGAATGATCGCGTCCAGCAGATTCGCCAAGCACTCACGCTCTCTTAGCGTGCCTCTCTGGGGTTAGGTTAGATTTAAAAGATTACTCTGGCACTACTATGCCACGGTGCACACGCATGAGCGAATACCCACCCGGAAGCAAAGAAGACCGCAAAATACTCACGCAGATGCCTGCGGAGCAGTTGCTTGATTACTTTTTCCTGCAGATACGCAACCTGTGGCGCGTGGACGGCCTGTATTTTCTGGGCATAGAGAAAAAGTTCGGAACCGAGGCCGCCACTGAGATAGATGCAGGCGTCTGGGAAACCATGGCCACGATAGAAGCAAAAAGCCTGCAGAAATCATTCAAGACAGGCGAAAACCCAGACGTGCCGACTATCATAGACCTGTTGCGCAAGTCAAGCTGGGCACTAGACCAGCCGTTCAAGACTGTTGAGGTGAGTGCTGGGCGTGCTGTGTTGAGTATTGATCGTTGCAGGACGCAGGAGGCGCGGCTGAGCAAAGGCCTAGAAGAGTTTCCATGCAAGAAGGTGAGGTTCGGCTACCTGAAAAACTTCGCAAAAACCCTCAATCCGAAAACCGAAGTAAACTGCCTCACCTGCCCACCAGACAAACACCCAAAACAAACATGGTGCAAATGGGAATTCGTATTACACATTTGACAGTTTGCGCGCGTGGACTATAATCCTGGCACGTGCTTGGCTTGTCTCAACAACTTTGAATATGAAACAGAAGCGCGCGCTAA
>CAZUFK010000065.1:0-7934 GCA_964619695.1 uncultured Candidatus Bathyarchaeia archaeon | reverse complement strand
TATCGTTGGTTCGGTGTACGTGTAGCTTATGCCTTGACAGGAGTTGTCGCCAGCAGCCCTGACAACGTCTCCAGGCGGAAAATCTTTGCCTGCTATCGTCTTGTCTTGGCTTATCATCCAGTTGTCGCAAAACTGGCAACGGAAGTTACAGCCCATCGTGGCGACTGACATCACCAGTGCGCCGGGGTTGAAATGAGAGAGCGGTTTCTTCTCGATCGGGTCTATCGATGCCGAGATGGCCTTGCCATAAACTAGGGAAAAAAGCGTTCCGCCCTCGTTCTTCCTAACCATGCAGAACCCTGTTCCACCGTCGTTTATGAGACATCGCCTGGCGCACAGGTTGCAGCTGACCTTCTTATTCTCCATCTTCGTGTACAGCATGGCTTCATGCAGTGACATGTATGAATGCACCAATGAATCCTCTACGATTTCTTGCGTTATATTGTTTACTTGTTTGCCGCCGGATCCGCGTTTTCTTTTATCTCGAATACGAAGGGTTGGGCGTTGGTCTTTATGTCCAGCTCTATGTCCAACAGGCCTTCGAGGAAGCCCGCCCAGATTTCCGGCTCGCTTATGAATGGCAGTTTTATCAGCAGGTACTTGTCTTTCAAGAAGCAGTCACCGAACCCCTGTACTCGGAGGCGTTTGAAAACGTCTGGCCACTTTTGACGGTCTGTAGTGTGAACGTCGATGGTGGTTTCAATGGAGACTCTGGCAGCTTCGCCCATCTTTTTGCCGATTTCTCGCCATTTGTCCTTGGGCGTGTTTTGGATGAGGATGTTGATTAGCTCTACGTTCACGAAGGCTATTCGGCTTATGCCACAGTAGTACTCGCCTGGGAAGCGCCAGTCATAAACCATCATGCTTCGGTAAACGTCAAGCATCTTGGAAATAAGCGGCTTGATGCCAGGCTCCTTTCCTTCTCTAATCAGGGAATCTATGTATTCTCTTTCCTCTTTCTCCAGGATTATTGTCGTTCTCTTGGCTGATTCATCGCCCTTCTTCATGAGTTCTTCGAGCTTTCTCTCTTTTTCCTCTTGCATACCAAGTATATCTGCCAGCATATTTTATATGCTTTTCTGGCCTTCATCCACGACCGAACAATTTTTTAACGTCAACGATGAATGGTCTAAGTTGCCAATGACGAAGTTACCGGTCTGAAAAAGTGATGAACCCTAGGGTATCTGAGGCAAGGAAATCTTTCAAATCCACATTAGGAGACGATCTTCTTTCTAATCAGAAACAGGAGGAATACCACGCCCACTGCAAATATGGCGAATCCGATACCCATTGAGAGGAAGTAGTTCAGATCCAGCATGGTCGTCATCGCGTAAATCGCGTAGGTTGGGCCTGCGAAAATCAGCAATGCTGCAAGTATCGTCATAATGGTTCTGCCTACCAGCTTGTCTTCGGTCATATGTCCACGTTCCAATAGTGATGTAGATTCGATGTTTTCTCTTATAACCCTTCCTTTATCTCGTTGCCCAAGGCTTTCATCAGGAATTTGAAGACGGCGAATCCTGCACCTCGGTCTGCTTGGAAACCGCTTGTCGGACCCAGCAGGCTTACACCGTCCATGCCGCGTTCTTTTGCAAGCGCAAGCATCAAGCCAGTCGCGCCGACGATTCTGGCCTTGCTGTAAATCACGGCGCCCTTCTCCATGAACTCCAGCGCCAGCCTAGCTGAGGTGGCGGCCACGTAGACCTGCTTCTTCTCCTCTGTTATCGGCACCCCGCCCAGCGTTACGATGAAGCCACAATCGTTCTTCTCGGCAAAATCCAAAACCTCGTCGCATAGTCTGTAGTGAGATACGACATCATCGAAGGAAGGCTGAGTGTCCCCGCCCATTATTATGAAGTCGTTCTTCTTCATGGGCGCTGCAAAGAACTCGTAACGTGGCAGACGACAAATCCCCTTCGAGTTCGCCGTAACGTAGTCTGGAAAAGAGGGCGAAAACAACTCGGCAAGAGGCTTCGCTCCACAGAACTTGACCATCAAGTGAGCCGCGATCTTACCGACATTCCCGAAGCCTGGAAGACCCTGCACAAAAATAGGTTTCTTCAGCGATGCCTTTGAGACTTGGTGAAGATAAGGCTTGTCCATCTGGTCGGCTCCTAGCTCGATAATGCGCATGGGATACTAAAACGTTTTTGCGATGAGAATGCTAATATATGCTGGGCCTGTATTTACCAAAAGGACTGAACAACGCTACAGCTCAGTCTGGCCGTAGCGGGGTGGGGTAGCCAGGATTAACCCGCTGGGCTCATATGAGCCTTGAGGCTCTGAGAGACCCAGAGATCAGTAGTTCAAATCTACTCCCCGCTACCTAACTTATCGAATCCCATAATGAGCAAGAGGCTGAATTGCCTTGTTTCCTGAACAGCAAAAAGAAAAAGGGGAGTAGTTGGTCTTGTCAGGCTTCTATCGGATGATCGCGCACGCGCTCGAGCAAGAGCCCTTCGCTTTGACCTGCACGAATGCGCTTATGGACCAAGCGTCGAAGTCTATGTCGTAGACCCAGACGGCCGCAACGCCTGTGACCGGTGATTTCACCCTTGCAAAGCAGTTCAGGCTGAAGGTTGCTGATGCCCACAACGGAACTGAGTCAGCTAAGTAGACTATTTCGAGGCTATAGCATTCGGTTTTTCCAGAGTAGACTTCGTATCCGTCGATGAGCAGCGTGTATTGCCCTGGTCCGGACATCGTTGCGACCTCTGGTGAGGCTCCGGTTCCGCCGTCGATGTTGATCGTTCCGTCAGGATTGATTATGGTCATGTCAAGGTCGCTTGTCGCCCAGTGCGCCCAGTCTCGATACCATGAGAGGATCGCGTAGGCAAATCCGTTCGCGTCTGGTATGTTGAAGGTGTAGACGTCCTGTTCGCCTTGCTTGACTGCGCCAAAGTATCTTTCGATTTTCCCTGGATACACTGCGACCTGAGCTTCAGTTGGAACGCCGAAGTTGTACATAGTCACCAAGTTGCCTATGCCCATCGTGAGTACTTCAGTCACTTCTATGGTTAACTGTCCAACGATGACAGGGTTGTAGCTTGAGAAGTCGCCTGCGAGCACGAGTCTAACAACTCCGGGTTCGAAGGGTACGTCCGTAGTGTATAGGAGTTGTCCGTCTCCGGTGAAGTACACGCCGTAGAAGTAGTACGCGTCGATTCCTCCTCTCTCTGGCTTGGCCATGTATATTATGCCGGCGTCACCGAATCCTGGGTTCTGTTCCTCAGGGGCGGCGAGCTGCACGTTTGAGAGGGTTATCTTTATCTGGTCGACGGCACTGCTTGTCCAGAATGCGAAGTACTTGTACTTGGCAGGCTCTAGGACTACGTTTGTTATTGTCACTTTTCCGTGGTTAAGGCATAGCGTGTCTATCGGTGGGAACCAGAAGCTGTCGATGTGGTGAGACCATGTGTGTGGAATCGAACCGAAGGTCATTGACTTTATCACGTTCAGCGAGTTCAGGGCGTTGATGTAGCCTGCTCCCTGCTCCATAGCTGAGAAGCCTGGGATCGCTTCGGCTCCATCGAATATTGCCTGCTTGATCTCTGGGGGCCCGATTGTCAGGCTGTTTTGCTCGATGTAGGCGTTCAGTAGTGCTGCTTCACCTGCGACCTGTGGGCAAGAGAATGAGGTACCTCCGCCCATTCGGATGTAGCCGTCAGCGAAGGTGCCTAAGAAGCACCATGATCCTGTGGCCACAACTTCAGGCTTGACTCTTCCGTCTGCTGCTGGGCCTCGGCTGCTGAAGTCAACGATTGACTTCTCTTCACTTGGGTACCAGATGACCTCACCCAGGCCGTTTCCTGGTGGATAGCCATAGTACGTATAGAAGTAGATGTCGCCCCACACGTGTTCGTGGATCGGATCCATGGCTGCGCCTACCGCTATTGCGGTCTTGGAGCTTGCTGGTCTTCCGACCTTCAATTGTGCGGGTCCTTCGTTTCCTGCGGCTGCTACGACCGTGATTCCTGCAGCTGTGGCTGCGTCAACTAAGAGTTCCTCTGGGCTTTCGCCATCTGCTCCGACTCCACCGCCAAGGCTCATGCTGATTACGTCCACATCTAGGGTTCCGCTGACCTTCATCTGGATTGCCATGTCTATGCCTTGCATTATTGTTGATGTGGGTACGCCTGCACCAGTGTGTGGAAATACTTTGATTCCATATATTGATGATGCTGGTGCGATTCCCATGCAAGTCACATAGACTCTTCCTAGTTCATCCTTCCACGTGCCAGTGGGGTCGTATCTGTAGATTGCTTCGCCCCATGGGTGGTCTGCTCTGAATCTGAGGATGGCGTGGGCTGCAAGCAGGTGCGAGCATGCTGTTCCGTGGTAGTGGTTTGTCGCGGCGTTATATCCTTCGTATGGAGTGCCAACGTCAGTGCTGAGGTCTACACCACCGATCACGTTTCCGACGAGCAGTGGCGACGCTGACCAGACTCCTGTGTCTATGATGACAACGAGGCTTCCGGTGCCGTAGTTTGTGTCGCCCCACACTTGTTCGGCTTGCGTGAGGTATGCGTTGGTGTAGATGCTCGGCTCTAGGGTCTGTATGTCTTCGATCGCTAGAGGTTCAACGTCGGCTTCTGAGTATTCTGTCGTGAGCATGGGTGCGTTGGTGTACGGGTCAACAGGAACCTTGAGTTTGAGGTTCTCTTGGACAGCACCCTTGTAGCTTATCTCCTGCACGAAGTCCTTGTAGACGCGCACGACGGACGGCATCGAGGCTAGTTCAAGCATCCTGTTCGCGGGGACCGAGGCAGCCAGTGCCTCAACACTCTTGTAGGCATAGGACACTTGGCCACCTAGTTCTTCGATCTTGGCCACGACCTGAGGATTGCTTGTCGTCTGCACAATCACGTTTACTGACGCCGCGGCATCCTTGATGGACTCCACGACTGCCGTTGCAAGCTTCTGGATGGCGTTCGATGCTACGAAGTTGCTGACGCTTCCCAATGTCATAGGTGCGATTGCGGCAAACATTGAGGTGATCAGTATTGCGGATAGTAGAAATCCTTGAAGACCTGATCGTCTAACGAATATAGTATTCATTCAGAAAGCTCTCCTTCTTTCTCTATTTCGGCGTATAGTAATTGGACAGAACCAAATATGAATCTTGTGGAAGTAATTTCCATTCGCCCAATAGTACAAAATATGCCTATTTTGGATACTAGGCACGTATATGGCAAGGCTTAAGGACGCAAACAGGCCTAATACGATTCGAAAGGGATAGACTTTGGGCATCGTCTTTGCATGCATTGCTCCACATGGCGCTGAGGTGATTACAGAATTGGCTGGCGACATGCTTGATGCCTTCGCTGAAACCAGACGAGGCATGGAAGAACTGGCAAATCTAATGAAACAAACAAAACCTGAAACCATCGTTTTGGCGACGCCCCACGGCCTGCGCTTGGAGGCATGCATAGGCGTGGTGACCTCCGAATTCACTGAAGGAACACTGGAGGCCAACGGCAAAAACATCAAGTTGCGATGCACTTGCGACCGCGCACTGGCGAAGGGAATTCTGGAAAACACGCACAAGGCAGGACTCCCTGCAGTAGGAGCCAACTACGGTACAAGTGAAGGCCCAGCTTCCTGCATGCCTATGGATTGGGGTGCGCTTATCCCTCTTTGGTTCCTAGCAGGCCAAGACTCCACAACCAATGTTGTGATTGTCACGCCTTCTCGTGAAATCCCGTTGGAGAGCCTCGTGAGATTCGGGGAAGCTGTCGCCGATACGGCGGCAGTATCAAAAGAGAGGATTGCTTTTGTGGCCAGCGCAGACCAGGGACACGCACATAAGGCTAACGGACCCTATGGTTTTCACCCAGCCTCAAAGGAATTTGATGAGAAAGTCAGACAAGCTGTCTTGAAAAACGACCTGAGGCCAGTGCTTAGCCTGCCACCACAGTTCATAGAAGATGCCAAACCTGACAGCCCCTGGCAAATAGCCATACTGCAAGGCGTCCTAGATCGTTTCCAGATGAGAAGCCGGTTTCTGTCATATCAAGTGCCTACTTACTTTGGCATGCTCTGTGCAGCCTACATGCCGACCAACTGCTGACCACGAATTTGCGGCTTTCGCAATAGAAACATGCAGGAGCCCAAGTGAAACGTGCATCTAATATGCAGGCACGCGGACAGAAATTTCGTGAATGATGGTCAGATCACGTTTTCTAGGCAGAATCCGCCTGGCCGGTGCTTCTCGTTGATGACCATGCTTCCGTTGACGGCCAAGTTCTCAACTGCTAAGAGGGATTGCCACAGTTTCGCCTCTATGACCGTCTGCTTCAGCTGCTCTCTAGCCTCTTTCATCAGTCTCACCTTGTCAGGGTCTGACAGCTCAAGTATGTTGGGCTTTTTTGCTTGTTTCTTGTTTAACAGCTTCATGTGCGTTCCTCTTTACACGTCTTATCGCATATCTTAATAAATCAGTTCTTTCCGCCTCGAAAATATGTCAGAAAACGATATATCGTCACTGCCAGACCTTTTGAAGGAGAATGCCCTCTCCGTGCGTTGTAGTCTCTAAAGAAGTGGCAGTAGTTAGTAGAGTGTGCAGCTGGTTAGGTCTCGATCAAGAACTCGCTTGTTTTGGCTAAGCTTTTCCTTTCTCTTCTTTGCCGAAGTAGGTTGTCCACTTGAGCTTGCGGGCATCTCTTCCGAAATTCAGAGAGCTTTTCCTGCACTTACTTGAGCAGAACCATAAGATTGAGCCGTCGTTTTTGACGTACATCATGCCTGTGCCTGGCTGGAATTCGCTTCCGCAGAATGAGCATTTTCTCGGTTTAGCCAAACGAAACCCTTCTAAATAGTCTCAGCTTATCTGTTGATCTTCTTTGCTTCTCTTTCCGTTTCTCTGAGAACTAGGGTGTCTTGAACTCGGACTGGCCCCTTAACGTTGCGGGTTATGATTCTGCCCTTGTCTTTTCCTTCCAGTATGCGCACTCGTGCCTGTGAGATTTCGCCTGTCACGCCGGTGCGTCCGATTACCTGTATGACCTCTGCTGGCGTCAGTCCTTCTTCCCTTGGAGCTGATCTTCCTTCTCTGCCCCTTTCTTCCTTGCCTTTTTCTTCTCTTTCTTTGCCTTTCTCTTCCTTGCTCATTGCGCTGGTCCTCTTTTCGCCTGCTCCACTCTGGTGACTATTTCCTTGACTAATCCAGTGGCGTCGCCTTCCTTGATGATGCAGGTGGCGGCGGCACGTACGTCGATGCCTAGTGCGGTGCCTATCTTTTCTTTGGATGGAACGAACACGTAGGGGATTTTTCTTTCTTCGCACAGGAGCGGCAGGTGGGCCACGACTTCTGGTGGATCCACGTCTTCAGCTATGATGACCAGCTTTGCTTGTCCTCTTTCGATTGCTTTTGTGGCTTCGTTTGTGCCTTTTCTGACGATTCCAGTTTTGGCTGCTATTTGCAGGGCTTCATAGGCCGCATCTGCTATTTCCTTCGAAACCTCAAACTTCACGTAGAACGGTTTGGACATAAGCCTCACCCTTAAAGCACAGTCTTATCAACATTCCTCATTTATGAACGTTTCGACTACCAACGACCAACCCCAGCACGCCAGTCACAACTCCACACAAACCCCAGGGCAGGCCGAAACACCGGCCAATCCGACAGAATGATCACCCACAATGGGGGCTTCGACCTGAAACACGGATGGACCTCGTCAGGTCGCACATATGGCAGGAAAGACGCTTCCCCAGTGGCTCGTGGGCATGAGATTCAAGAGGTGCGGTCGCCGGGACTAATACCCAAAAGGGTTCGGGCCCAAATTATACCGCAACTCTTTGACGGGCAAAATTCTCATTTAAGACTGCCGGCCCACTTGGGATCCTTATCAGTTAATCGTACATCGTGTAGAGGCGGAGCCGCTGGGATTTGAACCCAGGATCGCGTGGAGATATCTCCCGCGTCTTTCCCTTTT
>CAZUFK010000064.1:0-8409 GCA_964619695.1 uncultured Candidatus Bathyarchaeia archaeon | reverse complement strand
GACTGGTTGAAAACCGCTTGAAGCAAGATGATAGATTGTGCTTACTCTGAAGGGCGCATACGCTAATGCTCCTCCCCACTGCCCAGAAGGCCAAACCCACACCATGTAGTATCGAAGCAAAAGCATGGTGACCAGATAGCAGATCAATAGAACAACTATCAGAGCCAAGTTGACTGCGACGATTCTTCTTCTGGTCACCATAGACATATGATGATACACCTAGTAAGGCATTCTTGATCATCCAACTGTGATTTCATCCCGAGTCGCGCTTCATATGTCCAGATGAAAGGACAGACGCTAGCTTCAGTCATTGTTGGCCAGTTGTCTTCTGATGTAGTATAGGGCAAGAATGATCAGAAGCATCGTGATCCAAGGCAGAGTATCAAGTGCTCGCCAGTTTGGGAAGCTTTCGATGTGGCCATTGTACACATGGGTAACCCAGATGTAGAACGGTGGCATATAGTATACTGAGCCTCCTATCTGTCCATCGAACTTCAGAGCCCCGTCGATGTACATCATGGTTCCCCAAACGTAGAGTACCATGCAGACGACACTAAGGGCGGCGCTTCCTATGGCAAGTCTTCTTGGATAGGAATCAGGGCTTTCGGGCTTGTTGGCTCTAGTCGGGAGCAATGCAACGATGTTCAGGCAGGCAATCGCAGTGAGAGTATAGAGAGGGAAATCTGGAAACGTGAAAAGCAGTCTTCCTCTTGTGTCGTTACTTGTCACATGGTAGATTGAGCTCAGTCCGTACGGCTGGTAGTCCAGCACACCACCGATTTCCCCGATCTGTCCCCCCCAATTCGTCCAGAAAACGAGCGCGTCCACCAAGGCCATGTACCCAATGATGCTCAGAACTGACAGCAGTATGTTCAACGCGGCAAGGTTTCTCCTAAGCCATTTCCTCATTAGTCACTCAACCGAAAGGTACATCAGAGCTTGATACCTAAAATGCTTTCGCTGCATATATTGAAGATTGTCAACTTCGTCGGACGTCGGTTTGTCTGTCTCATGGTACTGAGTGGCCTGCTGTTTCTAGCACCGAATCGTTCCGTAAAAGCAAATGCTCCGACGCTCTCCACTTATGCGCGGTTTGACTTCCATCCATACTGGGACGGTCTGACATCCGGGCAATTGCAGCCGTACACAGCGGCCTATATGACGACAGACTACCTCTCAGGCAGCCCTGAGTGGGGAGCAGCGTTCGCATTTAAGGTTACTGTTTCTCTGGCCGGCACAAATAGAGCAGTAATCCAAGCAGACAACGTACTAGCAGCAGGCATAGCAGCCCAAGGTCCCCACAAGGTCAAGCCGCCATGGATTGACTGGGGCTATCTGCTGCTTTTGGTGGTGGATGGTGTAGAGAGCGAACCCTATATTCAAGGGGCAGTCTGGAAGGGGTATGAATGGGGCAGAAACGCTCTCTTTCCGTACGAAACCCCAGTTGCAGACTTGGTGTCTCAGTGGACTTGGAGGTATCCTGGGGTTCTGACGATCAATTCCGATGTCACACTAGAAATGGCTTGGAACAACAGTACTGAGACTCTGAACTAAAGCGCAACTATCGGAGGAATCAGATACGATCTATACTCATACGTCCCCGAACCAGAGCAATCGTGCTATTTCATGACTGGAACCATCGGACGTGAATGGCTCTACCCCCTGCCAGGCATAGTGAAGGCCTTGCAGTTCGTTGGCGCCTGGAGTTACTACAGCATAGAGACAGGATGGCGCTCACATTTGAGTGCCCCTGCCTTTGTCAGAAGCAACGAAACAACTTGGAGGTCAGTTAGCTTTGCCTATGCGGTTGATGGACGGTATGCCTTTATGGATAACTCCATGGTGTGGGGTGGAAATGTATACGAATCCGCTAACGCTCACTACCCTCTCGAACCTTATGGCATAGGATTCGGACATGTAATATTCTATCCGCATCCGTATGGCTATGTAATACCCACTGACACGCTGCTTTGGGATCCGACAACCGACTGCAGTAGCGGAGGGAATGGCTGCCCCTACGTTTATGCTTGGGATGGACAACGCTTCGTGAAGGACAACAACCTTCTGGCTGCTGCCGAGGTTAGCAACGGCGCTGACGTTGAAGACTATTACAAGCTTGAGCAGCAACTTGCTCCCACGTATCAAGGAGTATACTTCTCCACGTACTCACTGCAGATTCGCGAGTATGAGCACGAGCACGATTACTTTGACATGGCCAAGCTGCTCAGAGTAGATCGTCCGCCTGATGTCAACGTTGCTGTATCACCTTACGGTGAGATCCTGACATATGCGAATCCAATGGCACCTACGTCCGCTGTAGATGACTTTGGAAACGACGTACTCTCTTCGCTGAGTACCGTTGGTGGAGACTACTATGAGGGATACAACGGAAGCTACGTAACCGTGAAGTTCAACGCTACAAACGTTGCAGACGGCGTGAAACTCGTGATCCGTGAAGATGGACCTTTCAGCCCTCCAGTACCGAAGTGCCCTGTGGACATTCAAGTGCAGAATGCTTCTGGCCACTGGAACACCGTTGCCGTTTTCCACACGCGCACCTATTGGGCCACCGACATCATCAACATGACTGGTTCCCTTCCAGACGCGAACGGAGAATTCAAGGTAAGGTTGTGCTTCATAGCCAATGACCTGATAGACTACATTGGCCTCGACGCAACACCACAGGCACCAATAGAAGTGGAAGAAGCAACGTTGCTCCTCGCCGTTCACTCGTCGCAAGGCTTCGTTACGCCGCTGTTGAGAGCGAATGACCAGAACTATGCTGAACTCGTCCCAGGCCAGCATCTGCAACTACTGTTCCTTCTGCCTACAAGACAAAACCAAGAATCGAACTTCATACTCTACAGCGAAGGGCACTATGACACGATCTCATAAGCCCACACATCCTTCTCTTTTCACCTAAAGAACAGATGGTGGTGCAGACTTCCTATTTGCTCTGCATAACGAGCCACATTGTCATGTCTCTGTCTTCGTTGAAGGGTGTCTTGTCTGGCCCTGAGTACTGGTTGAGTTCTTCGAAGTGGTTTCGAGTCAGTAGTCTCTTCAGTTTTGCGGTTCGAACCATCGTAGCTTGTGTTCTCTTATCTGCAGGTCAACCTTTCCCTTCTCGTTCACCAGAAAAATGGGCCTCCACACTATCACGTTCGGGTCTCGAACGTCCCGAGTATTGTATGCCAGCACCAGCAGCTGCAGACCGCCCTCCGTAGCCACGTGGTTGACGAGCAGCCTGTTCAACTGGTCCTCACTTATCGCCTTCGCATTTCTCGCATCAAACACAAACAAGCCTCCCTTTCTCAGCCTCTTGTGCAGACTGCTGAGAAACGCGTTCACGTTGCTGTCGGTCGTCAAGTGCTGGAAGGCGTTTCCTAGGCAAATGGCTGCGTCAAAGGTGGCGCCTGCTGGCAGAGCCTTGCCTATTCGTTTCATATCACCCACCAAGAAACTGATCCTGCCACGGCGAACCTTCTGCTTCGCCTTCTCAATCATACCAGAGCTCACGTCGATGCCTGTTACCCTATATCCCAGTCTGGCGAGCCTCACAGCGTGATTCCCTGTCCCACAGCCAACGTCAAGCACGCTCCCACATTGGTAGCTTCTGAAAAGCTCATCCAGAAACCTCACGTCCGCCTCGTAGTCTCGCATTCCCCAGACTCTATCGTACATCTCCGCTTCGAGACTGAACTCGTCCTTCAGCTTCGAACACTTACTCAAGCTTCGTTCATCCTCTAGGCTGGCGCTAGTTTCATTACCTGAGGGACCGTATTTATCGATTGTCGAAGCCGTCTGAAGGTTAAGAACCATGATTCTGCTGGTGGCCTCCAACAAAGACGTGGCAAGCCTGAACATAAAAAAGCAGGTGCTCAGCCACTACCCTTTCAGAGAAGCAGCCGGAGGCCATCAGGGAAACCCGGCCTACGAGGCCAACGTGGCAGGGCGAAATGTCAAGCTCATAACCCTCAATGAAGAATCAGTCCGCGCCCAGAACCTGCTTGAATCCTTCCAAGGCGTGGAGCTTGTGGTCTTCATCTCAAGGCACAGCAGCCTCAGCGGCACGCCCACGCTTTCGGTGCACACGCCTGGCAACTTGGATGAGGCCGAACTGGGCGGGCTTGCGCGGGTTGTTTCGGTTTCGCCTGCGAATGCGATGCGGGACGCTTTGAGGGCTATGGTTCGGCTGAAGGAAGAGATGCAGCTTGGCTACGACGTGTGCTATGAGGGCACGCACCACGGGCCTTCGCTGAACGCGCCCACCATGTTCGTCGAACTCGGAAGCTCCCCCACGCAGTGGAATGACATTAAGGCGGCCGAAGCAGTCGCACATGCAACCATCGAAGCCATCTCCAACTTCGGAACCTCCCACGCCAAGGTCGTCCTCGGCATAGGAGGAACACACTACAACAGCAAATTCACACGAATAGCCCTCGAAAGCGACACAGCCTTCGGCCACATGATCCCCAAATACGCACTGCCCCACACAAACGCCGATACTCTCAAACAATGCATCGAACGGACAATGGAAAAAGTTGATCATGCCGTTCTCGACTGGAAAGGCATCAAAGGCGAAAACAAACAGCCACTAATAGCCATGTTGGAGGAGGCCGGCCTAGAATACGAGAAGGTCTAGCTAACATCAAGCCTAGGCCTAGTCGACTACAAGAGATATAACGTGTCCAGTATGCTTGCCTGATGTTTCCTGAGTATTGATTCTGTATTCATAAAACTGATTAGGATTTGGCAGAGATTCAGAAATCAAGCGTATGCGCGGTGGCGTGTGTCCCCAAGAACATGCTTGGGAAATCACGCACACCCCTAATAGGGGTGAGCGGTCTTCACACTTCTCGACCTGCGCACGAGTCTTATGTCAGACTGTCTGGTTACGAGCCGACTGAATCTATGTACAAGTGGAGGGCGTGCGCCAAAAACCCAGGGGGTAGGTCTCGTGTTGGCGATTTTTCAGCGCAATAGCATGGAAAAAACAGGAGGGAGGAAGGGGAATCAAATCGCTAGGCACCCTACTCGGGGCTTGGAAATGCGACCATAATCGGGCCTCAATGGCGGTTGAACCTATATATAGGTTAAAATTCTTTCTCGCGGCACACTTCAGCGTCGCCACCGATCATCAAGCCGCGTTGGGAACAAGCAATCAACAACTGCAGTCCGCGTTTCAAGCGAAAGGGGAAAAGTTAATAGAAACGTTCTGGGTATCTTATCCAAGGTTTGCGGTATAGGAACGTTTATATCGCATCTGAAATGTCTGGTGTGCGATGAAAAATGGGTTTAAGATCATTCCTAGCTCAATGTGCAAGAACGCTCAAGCTTGCGATAAAGCCTGGAAGAGAAGAGATCTGGCTATCAGTCAAAATATGCCTACTAGGCATAGGAGCCATCGGCCTCATCGGCTTCGTCATCAAACTGCTGTCCTCCGTCCTGCAGCCTCAAACAGGCACCACAGCCACATCCTAAAAGGAAGAACACGCTGATGGAGAAAGGCGAACTCACGACCAAGATTTTTGTCGTAAAAACCACAACAGGCCAAGAGAGAAACGTGGCCAGACTCGTCGCCTCAAAAGTCGAAATGAACAAAATCCCCATAAGAGCCATCCTCGTCCCCGAAGCGTTGAGAGGATACGTATTCATGGAAGCCGAAGGCCCACACTACATCGAAGACGCCATCTCCGGCATAAGACATGTACGCTCCCGAGTCCCAGGAATCGTAAGCTTCGCAGAAATAGAACGATACGTCGTCAGAAAACCCATCATCGAGGAATTACATGAGGATGATGTCGTCGAAATCACAGGTGGCCCATTCAAAGGCATGCGAGCCAAGATAACACGCATCGAGAAGGCAAAAGCCGAGGTTACGCTAGAGTTGCTGGAAGCCACCTTCACGCTACCCATCACAGTCCACTCAGACTACGTCAAACTCGTCGAAAAAGCAAAAACCGAAAGAGGAGAAACACAAAATGGTTGACAAAAAAAACGTGGAATTGCTCATAAACGGCGGACAAGCGACAGCCGGACCTCCGTTAGGTCCAGCCCTAGGTCCCCTAGGCGTCAACGTAATGATGATCGTCAACAAGATCAACGAAGTCACAAAAGACTACGCTGGAATGAGGGTTCCAGTCAAAGTAACCGTCGACCCTGACACCAAGCAGTTTGAAGTCACCGTCGGAACGCCAACCACATCAGCATTGATCGTCAGCGAACTCAAAATCGAGAAAGGCTCAGCCACGCCCCACTCAGCAAAAGTCGGAAACCTCAACATGGAACAGATCATACGCATAGGAAAAATCAAACGCCCCGAATTCCTCGCCAAAACCCTCAAATCAGCCGTCAAAGAAGTTCTAGGCAGCTGCGTCAGCATAGGCATCACCGTCGAAAACAAAGACCCCCGCGAGGTTCAAAAGGAGATTGACTCAGGCAAGCACGACGAGATATTCAGTAAGAGTGAAGGCTAGAGAGAATATTTTTATAATCCCGCTCCATTCCCTCATAGACACGAGGCTTAGAGATGCCCTTAGACCAGAAAACCATCCTCAACGCAGTAAAAGAGGCAAAAGAAAAGTCTGAAAAACGTAAATTCGACCAGACGGTAGAGCTGGTTCTGAATCTCAGGGAAATCGACATGAAGTCGCCTGAGGCCAAGATACAGGAAGTGGTTGAGCTTCCGCACACCTCGCCGGTAAAAGCCAACAAGATATGCGTGATCGCCCAAGGCGAACTGGCCATGAAGGCCAAGAAAGCCGAAGCCGACCGAGTGATCGAAAGGGCAGAACTCGAAAGCCTAGCAGGCAAAAAGAAAGACCTCAGAAAAATCGCTTCCGATTACGACTTCTTCATAGCAGAGGCACCGCTGATGCCTACCGTAGGAAAAGTCCTAGGTCCCGTGCTAGGCCCTAGGGGAAAGATGCCTGTCGCTGTTCCTCCGCAGGTTGACATAGTGCCACTGCTGGCAAAGCACCGCAAAACCATCATCGTGCGCATGCGTAGCCAGCCAATAATACTGTGCCGAGTAGGCGTAGAAAGCATGAAGGAAGAAGAGCTTGCCGACAACATCCAAACGGTGCTCCGTGTTCTGGAAGGCAAGCTGAAGCGAGGAACGAAGAACATCAAGAATCTTTACATCAAAACGGCCATGGGAACGCCTGTAAAGGTGAAGGCCTAAAGAGGGTGAGAGCGCATGCCGTCGCAGCAGATCTTGGAGCAAAAGATGGGCGAAGTTCAGGAAATCGCCAAGCTCGTAAAGCAGCATAAGGTAATCGGCATTGCTAGCCTGCAGAAGGTCAGAGCCGCGCAGCTTCAAGCCTTCAAAAAGAACCTGCAAGGCAAAGTGTACATGCGCGTCGTAAAAAACACCCTCATGCGAAAAGCAATCGAAGAAAACGCCAAAGAAAGGCCTGAACTCAGCAAGCTCAACGACTACCTGACAGGCTCCAACGTCTACCTGCTCACAGACCTAAACCCGTTCAATCTGGCGCTGACTTTGGAGAAAGGCAAGGTCAAGACCACAGCCAAGTCCGGCGACATAGCCGCCTTCGACGTCGTCGTGCCCGAAGGCAACACGGGACAGCCGCCAGGGCCAATAATCAGCCAGCTAAACGCAGTTGGCCTGCCCACACGGATCGAGGCTGGCAGCGTCTGGGTCAGCAAAGACACTCTAGTGGTCAGGAACGGCGAAGTCATCTCCGAAAGACTGGCAAGCATCCTGTCGAAGCTGGGTATAAAACCCGTTGAGGCTGGACTTGCCATGCGAATCGCTTATGACGAAGGCCTAATAATCACTCAAGAACAACTCAAAGTGGACGTGAATGCCACCCGAAAAAGCGTTGAAAGCGCCTATGCGGATGCATTCGCATTGTCGCTCAGCGTGGCGTATCCGACATCCGACAGCATGGTCAGCCTTCTACAAGTGGCTCACCGCGAGGCCTACGCGCTTTCGGTAGGCGCAGCCCTGCCGACCAAGGAAACCATCGAGGATTTGATCCGCAAGGCACACATGGAGATGCTAAGTTTAAGTAGTAGAGTGCCCACTGTAGAGGAAAAGGCCACGCCAACAGAGAAGACTGAAAAAGGTTAAAATATCTGAACGGAGATGTGAAAAAGTATGGAATACATTTACGCTGCAATGCTCCTTCACAAAGCAGGAAAGGAAATCAACGAGCAAAACCTGACACAGGTCCTTACATCGGCAGGAGTAAACGTCGACGCCGTACGCGCCAAGGCACTAGTAGCCTCACTCGCCGAAGTCAAGATAGAGGAAGCAATCAAATCCGCACCAACCATGATGGCCGCACCCGCCGCAGCACCAGCAGCAGCCGCACCAGCAGCAGAAGCAAAACCGAAAGAAGACGAAAAGAAGAAGAAAGAAGACGAAAAAGCCAAGGAAGA
>CAZUFK010000063.1:0-9124 GCA_964619695.1 uncultured Candidatus Bathyarchaeia archaeon | reverse complement strand
GTCGGGCACTCAAAAGTAGATGCTCAACTTCGCTGGTTCCTCGTTCATCCTGACTATCGAGGGCTTGGTATTGGGAAAGAGCTCCTAAAGGACGCGCTTCAGTTCTGTAAAGAGTGCAAGTACAAAACCATATTCCTCTGGACAACAAGCGAACTAATAGAGGCTGGTCAGCTCTACACATGCTTTGGCTTCAGCAAAACCGAGGAAAAAACGCACAAAATTTGGGGAAAGAGGGTCACAGAAGAAAGGTATGACCTGTATCTATAAAACGATTTGTAAACAGCAATTTTCCTAACAGAGATAGAGGGAAGTGCGCGCTGGGCTGTCGCTCTAAAATCTCATTTAAGCTCAATTTCTGGATATTTTTCCGAAAGGACTGAGAATCGAACTTCAACTCCGATAATTTAAACCGACATTTGAACCTATCCCGGGCTGCCAAGCGTGTATAAGCACGGAATAAGGCCTTATCAGATTCTATCAACCTTCAGATGAGTCAGGTATCCTCCCACACCATAGAACGAGAGAGAAAGAATCTCAGTTAAACGGCCTAACGAAATCGGGAAGTTTCCGAAGAGCATAAAGCCCAACAAAAGAAGAAACGCTCCATATACCGCCACAGAACTGAAGTTATGGAAAGACTCGGTTGTTTTCCAACCCAGTTGCTGCCCCGAAAAAAGAAGCAAAATGAACAGTGGGGCAAAAAGCAGAAGTGCATACCTCTTGTACCATGGCAACCTTTCTTTTCTTCCTTCCTCTTTCCTTTCTCTGAAGATTGAAGGCAAGTCTGGCAAAAAGTTGCTGTAGAAGAAAACCAATAGTCCCCACAGGGCAGAGCCCAAAGCGTTTCGTCCGAGGAAATAGAAATCCGCAGAAACATATATTATACTTACTGGCAAGATCATCTTTTTGAACACTTTAATCGCGAAGTTGACGTGCTCGGAAGTTTCTTCGTTCATTTTTCATGCTGGTAGCCTTAACCTAACCCTTCTGTTGACATTTTTGAAAAGAGAGAGCACAAAGCTATGAAGGGTGCTGTGTAAGCCAGTCAGCATGGTGTCAATGGTCTTCAAGAATCCACGTATTTTCGCCATTTTCATGAAGCGTCACTAGACAACTGACTAGCGGATTACAGAATTTAGATGTTTCGATTAAGGTGTAATTCGATACTTTTCTTGAGAAGTTAAATCAAAGGGTTCAACCGAGCATAAATCAGGTTTATCTTTTGGCCGCCACAAAGCTTAGTGCGATGACGAACTCTCACTTCAGTCTTGAAGTCATCGTTCACGAAACCACCCAAAATCCTGCGCATTCTATTGTTTTTATGCGTCGTAACGTCTGAAAGACTAAGCGATGTTCCTTTACTACCATCTCATTCCAGTTTTCTCTACCAACATAAGCTTAACTAGATCGTTGAATGCTAACGAAAACGCAGCAGAAGATGACAATACGAAAAGAGTTTCGGTCAGAGGCAAGGTCTTCAGACCTGGGACTCCGACTGTTGCTATTGCAGTTGCAGCTATGACGCTGAGTATTATTGCAGCCAATAAACTCTTGCTTGGCATTGAGTTCCAGAAATGACTCCTTTCTCTCACGTTGAAGATTAGGAACATGGCTGAGAAGAACAATATCTCGAAGGTGAACGTGTAAAGGCTCAAATCGTCTGCATTCAAATGGAAATAGCTTAAGCCGATGTACAAGAGCCCAAATGATTCTGCAATGACAAGTACACTGAGTATGACGGATACTTTCACGAGACTGGCTGTGTTCCACGTATTTGGTTTGTCAGACCATCGGAGATTGTCTGTGGACAAGGATATCTTTACGAAATCTGTCATGAAGAAATACAGTATGATGCCAAATGCCGATACGACATAATTGCCCATGATGAGAAAAGACAGCACGACAAAGATAGCTATCTGCAGGGTTCTGATTATTTTACTCAGTATCCATGCAGTGATTCTCTCATAGATGACGCGTCCATTCTTAACGAGATCTACTATGCTGGTTAACCCTTCACTAGTCAAAACGACGCTTGCTGCTCCCTTCGCCACATCGGTTGCGTTGCTTACTGCAATGCCTACCTCTGCCTGTCTCAATGCGGGCGCGTCATTCACGCCGTCACCAGTCATACCCACAACATGTTTCTCGGCTTGAAGACTCTTCACGATCGTGTACTTGTCTTCGGGATAGATCTCAGCAAATCCGTCGCTCTTTTCCGCTGCTTGCGCAGCTTCTATCGCGTTTTCGCTAATCAGCCCTTTTAGATCTGACGCTTTGATCACGTTTTCTCCGAGCCCGATATCCTTAGCAATTTCCCTTGCGATTGGAAGCGCATCTCCCGTCAACATTTTAACAGATATGCCTAGCTTGTTGAGCTCCTGTATTAGCTGCTTTGAATCAGGCCTAGGCATGTCGTAGAGCATCGCTAAACCCACAAGTTTAGGCTCGTTCTGAACGTCTGCCCTTGCAACAGCCAATGTCCGGTATCCCTTCGCAGCGAACTCTTCTACCTGTTTCTCCAACTCCTCTATCGCCTTTTCATCGAGTCCACACGCATGGGCAATAACATTGACCGCTCCCTTCATTACTCTGAACTCTTGACCCTTGTTCTGTACAAGAGCTTCTGTTCTTCGCGTTTTAGGCTCGAAGGGAACGAAAGCCTTCTGGGCAAAGGAATTGTATGGCAGGTTTTCCTGTTTTGCCTTGGTTATGAAAGCGAGGTCTATGGGGTCTTGGTTTGCCTCTTGCGAAGCCAGAGCTCCGTATAGCGTGACTTCTTTTTCGGTGAACCCGTCTAAGGGCATCACCTTCGTGATTGAGAGTTTATTCATTGTTATTGTTCCTGTTTTGTCGGCGCAAAGTACGTTCATTATGGCTGCGTCTTCAGAGGCGCTAAGTCTAGTGACCAGAACGCCCTTCTTTCCCAACTCCATAGATCCTATTGCCATACTCACAGTGAACATTGCGGGCAAAGCAACAGGTATGGCGGAAAGCAGAAGAACCAAGACTATAGGCAACACATCCAGGAGGTTGATTGCCTTGAACGCGGAGACGACAACAACCACGGCAACCAACGCAACAACAATGACTAAGAGCCATCTGACAACGTTTGAGACAACTTCTTCCATGTGCAGCTTTGGCTTAGCCAATTCAACCAGTTCAGCTGTTCTTCCAAAATAGGTTTTGGCTCCTGTTGAAACAACGATGCCGCTGGACTCGCCTCTCTTCACGACTGATCCTGAGTAGAGAATATCATCAGGCTTTTTTTCTATCCCCATCGATTCTCCGGTTAAAGCCGACTGGTCAACTTCAAGCTCACCAGTCACTATTTTTACATCAGCCGGGACGAAATCTCCTGATCGAGTCCTAACAATATCGCCTGGCACTAATTCTTTTGCAGGCACTGTTTTCCATTTGCCGTCTCTGAGGACCCTTGCATTTACTTGGAGTTTTTCTTTCAGGGCTTCTACTGCGCTTGAGGCTTTTTGCTCTTCAGTAAAACTTAGTATCGAGTTGAAAACGAGCAGGCCAGTTACGATGTAGACGTCTGTATATCTTTGGAGAAACAATGAAAGGATTATTATAATTTCCAACATCCATGCGGTTAGGCCCCAAAATTTCTTTGCAAATTGAGCGGCAGGATTAGTTTTCTTTTCACGGATTTCATTGTATCCGTATTGCTTTAGTCGGCTTTCAACTTCAACTGATTTCAATCCTATGGTTAGATCTGACTGCAGTGACTTCGCTGCCTCTTCCGCTTTCCTCTTTCCAAAGCTCGATTCCTTGTCTTCCAAGTGGAATTCCTCGCTTTTGTATCTCCCAGTGAGTCTCTCGACGAAATAATAGCTTGTGATTTACCATATACGTCTTAATGAATTTCACCTGATGTTCTGAAAGGTGGGTTAGCACATCATGTTGGTGAGAATTGTCGAACTCACGGGTAAGCAGCTAAATTAACAGTAAAATCTAGCCTTCTCCATATCGATTTGTTGGTATTCCATATGGAAGGTGATAGTGAGTGAGAAAAGTCTGAACCCAGTGTTTGAAGCGATCCCGGTTCGTCATCACGTGAATAGATCTTGACATAGTTCCTGAGCAATCCCTGTTTCGATGCCGAATATCTCCTTTTCAGGACCATTTCTGTAAAATTCAAACGGACAGCAGAATGATCTTTCTTACGTCTAAATGGTCAGTCCAAAAAGCAATCTTCTTGCTTGTTTTTTGCAAAGAACTTGCTCACGGTTTGCTTGTTTTTGGTGGGGTCGGAAGGATTTGAACTTACGCCTCATCCACACTCACTGTCGGTCTATCTAGAGTCTAAACAAGAATGCTTTTCCTTGCAGCACGCCTAGTATCAAGCGGTGTCAGGGTTGAAAGCATTTGCAAAGCCTACAGTCCTAGAAACAAGGTCGAACTGGTGAGAGCTGGGTTAGGAATGGGATGCAGATTCCTATATCCGCACCAACAAGGCGCACGCCTCTCTGGTCTAGCGTGTCTTGCTTGCACTATGTGTCAGTCTTTTTCCGAAGCGGACTGTGTAGAAGTACGCTTGAAAAGAAACGCCGTTGCTGAAGGCATCCATCATTATGTGGCAGGCGTAATTGGCCGTCGGAAACACTAGGAAAGGAAACGCGATGGACAACGCAATCAGGATTGGGATGTTCTCGACTCTGTGAAACACAACAAACATTCTTCCGTTTCTGAATCTTGATTCGAGGCTTTCAGACATGTGCCACCGATTCACTCGGTAATCGATTAGGTGGTCAATATCCACAAGAACGTCCAATGCAAGACACAAGAAGAACACTGTAACCTTGAAATCAGACAGCTCCACCGTAAGAAATGGAGCACTCTGATTGAAAGGCAAAGAAGCTGCTAAGATTGCCAAGCTGGCAATCAGATGCCACCTGATATTCATGCCAATGTCTGCCTCCGTCAGTCTTCTGCTTCCCGCAAGCTTCCACGAATGAGAATGAAACGAGGCTAAATATGTATTGATGAGGACGAAACACGCGCTTTCCCAATCATGGATGTGCACGCTACAGTCTAAGACCTAGCTCGAGCCTTACTTCTCTCCTGTCCATGTCCTGATTAGTGTAGGCAGTGGCGTCGAAGCCTACGAGTTCGAATCCGTGTTTCAGGTAGGAGCTTATGGCGGGTACGTTGCAAGTTTGTGTTTCGAGTACGAGTGCTCTTGCGCCTTTTTCCTTGCTCACTATGACGGCGTGGTTCATGAGGGCTGTGCCTATGCCTTTGCGGCGGAAGCCTTCTTTGACCAAGATTTCCCAGACACGCATGCGGTTGTTCCACTTGTGGTAGCCGACTTCAAGCCAGCCGACCTGTTCGCCGTTCAGTATGGCGGCGAAGGCGCGAGGCTCTTCAACGTAGTCCTCGAAAAACCGTGATTCAAAGGTCTTCTCGATAGGCTCTTCAAGAGGCTTGAGACTCAGCTCGATTTTCCAGTTGGGTGGTTGGTGGCGGATCGAGAGGTCGTAGTAGTGTTGTGACGTGTACCTGTAAAGCAGTTTGACCGAAGAGGCTTCAGCCTTGGTCAGCTCAACTATGGCCACTTTGCTCTCAATGCGCGGATACATCGCGGCTCCCCCGTCAACATTGGTTCACTACTTGGGTCTTGGCTGATAAAAGCCTGTTTGGGGTCTTTCACGCAATAGAGACCGGTCACTTTTTCGCTTGGAGAAGGGCCGTTGATTTTCTAATATTTCCAGCTCCCTTTCTGTTGCGTATGATTCATGCAGTATGGAAAACAATAACAATTTAGGGTATTACGTTGTATCAGTTGACAACTATTCTTAAATAATAGTTTCTTGTATGGTTTTGAATCTTAAACCAAGTATTGAATCGAGGTGTTGGAAAAATGGTGAATTCAGCAAGAGGGCGACTTTTCAGACGAAAAGACGGCAAATACCTGATCTACGTACCGCTGGATCTAGCAGAAGACAGCATGTTTCCATTCAAGAACTACAAGAGAACCAAGCGCGGAGCTGACGCCGTCCGAATAAAAGTGGCCTTCAAACAAGGAGACAACAAACTCCTAATCGAAGAATGGAAAGAACCAAGCGAAGAGTAAGCGACAAGGGCATGAAAAGGCTCGGCGGCAATCGCTCAGGAGCCATGCCCAAAACCACTTCTTTTGGCACAAGCTATCTGGTTCCAATACCGCTTTTTTCATATTATTCCAAAAAGCATATGTTGAAATCCGCACAATATCTACGCTTATGACGAACAGGAGCAAGACCGTGAAAAGCAACACAGTCGTTCGAACTATGCTTGAGCACAAGTCGATCCGCAAATACTCAGACAAACCTGTTTCTGACGAGGTCGTAAGGACGGTTGTGAGGGCAGGTCAGCAGGCACCATTCGCCTCGCAGTACTGCAGCGTACTGCTATCGCGCAACCAAAAGCAGAACCCATGGAAGGCGCCAATTCTGTTCACGATCTGCGTGGACTCCCACAAGTTCGAATGTATAATGGCAAAGAGAAACTGGAAACTGGTTACGAATGATCTTACGCTACTGTTCTTCGGGATTGAGGATGCGGCTTTGATGGCTGAGAACATGGTGGTTGCAGGCAGAAGCCTTAGGCTTGGTAGTTGCTTCCTCGGAAGTGCCATGTACAGGGCAGACAGGATTGCAGAAGAGTACAAGCTTCCCCAACGCGTATTTCCTCTAGTGCAGTTGGTGATGGGCTATCCTGCTGAAGACCCACCGCCAAGGCCACGATATCCGCTTGATTTCACACTTTTCGAGGACAAATACCCAGAGCTCGACGATGAAATAGTTGCCAAAGCGATGAAGGCCATGGACGAAGGCTACCTTGCGCAGGACTACTACCGAAAAGCGAAGGCCAAGATACCTCTTGAAGGAGACCGCAAGGAAACGTTCACGTACGACAACTACAGTTGGACTGAGCACATCTGCAGAAAGTGGGGCCAATGGTATCCGGAACCGAAGGAACTGCTTGAACAGCTTGAAAAACGAGGCTTCCACATCACAGGAAAAGAGAAGGATAAATACTCGAAGAAATAACGTTGCCAGTGGAGAAACAAGCCGATGCCATACTGCAAGAGTTGTGGAAACGAGGTGTCTGAAGGGGCGGCCTACTGCCCGAAGTGCGGAACCCCTGTCGAAAGCGTGGCCAGACTTGAACTGGCAACGTGGGGTGAAAGGTTTGTAGCTTGGCTAGTAGATGTCGTGATCCTCTGGATTGTGATCACACCGATTAGACTGCTCTTGCTGGCCGGGTGGCCGAGTTTCACGTGGGCGGTTGGGCTCCCAACTTGGATTCCGTTTGTCGACTTCGGCCTCAGCAACGTCATCCACTTCTTGTATTGGACGATAATGGAAGGAGCCTACGGTCAGTCATTCGGCAAGATGATCATGAAGATAAGAGTCACGCAGTTGGACGGCAAGCCAACAGACATGGCGCGTGCGGCCATAGAAAGCATAGGTAAAGCCTATCTTCTCCCCTTGGACTGCATATTGGGATGGCTGCTTCACCCAGCGAAACGGCAGAGGATATTCAACTACCTTTCCGGGACTGTTGTGGCGAGACTCCGCCGATAGAAATCGAGGCCCGATGGCTTGCCTACCTCTTGGATTGAGGCAGGCCAAGTTGAACAACGCTTAAATCGTTCTTCACGTCTGTTTCATAAATGGTGACTTTCGTGGGTTTCTGTTCTAAATGCGGCAACAGCCTTCCTGAGGACGCATATTTCTGTCCACGATGCGGCGCCAGAACCCAAGCTGGCATTGAAGCAGGCATTTCTACCCCTGCAGAGGAGATGAGAGAAGCCATCGCCAGAATGGGAAAGGAAATGGAGAAAGCCTTTGCGACAGCATCTAAAGAGATACAGCAAGCCTTCAGAACCGCAAGAGAAAACATACGCCAACCTGCCGACAAAGAAGAAAACCAATGCCCCAACTGTGGAGAAAAGAACTCCCGTGACGACAGCTACTGCGGCAAGTGCGGCAAGAAACTTGACTAAAGAGACCTTCGAGAAACGTCCGAGACCAATGACGTGAGACTACTGTTGTTCCAATTAAGACTTTTGAATCTGAGGAACCCGTGATCGCGGGTTTATCGACAAGAGCACGGCTTTCTTGTTTTCGTCAAGGCGCACTGCGTGTTTGATGCGTGCTGTCTGTTCGGCTAGGCTGGGTGAGGCAGACTAGGCCTCCTAGTTGACTGAGTCGCTTGCCAGCTGGTGTCTCTGCATTGACTACTCTCGTTTTGACGCCCTTGTTCTTGGAGATCTGCAGCAGTCTATCAAGCCTACTCCTTTTTCCTTGTTCTGCGAGATACTTGTCTGTAAGCATCAGATACGCAGGTCTCAGGTCACCGCGTTTCCATCGGCTATAAATGAGATCCTCTATCTCCTGAAGCGAATACAAGACAAATTCACCGCTTTCGGCGTCGTTAAGACACTTTTCAAGCGTATCGATGACATGGTCGGCTTCTCCGGATGTGGTTTCGCTGATGGCTTTCTGGAAGGCTTGGGTTTTCACCAGCTCTGCCACGTCATGAGGTTGGCCTGCTGAACCGACGAGTTCGCCGAAAGCCGCTTGGCCTGAGCCTTTGGTTTGGGTCAACCAAGTATGATGTCTCTGAACATGGTTCAGGAAATCATGGGAATAGCTGGTTCTCATAGGAGCCGCTATCACGATGCTTCTGACGCCTTCCTTCAGCGCTGGCCTCAACGCGTCCACGACTGATTCATGAAAGCTGTAAACCGTTCTGTCATCCTTCCTCGTTCCCCTAAGCATCACCGTGGCGTGTGCCTTCGCCACGTTGCTGTACACTTGCCAAAGGACGGCACGATTCTCTTCTAGACCTACCAGAATCGCCACTGAGAACCCACGCCTATAACGACCTCTCCGCCTCGACCCAGCCACGCCCATCACACGCTCCGCAATTCCCACCAGCCAATATACTTCCTCCAAAATAAGTGCCTACTCATTCGCTCACCTCGAAACAGATGAAAGAAAACACACCACCCTGTACAAGAGAAGACTATGAGTCCAGACCTTTTCAACTCACTTGACAGGTGTGAAACGTGAATGGCGTCAAAGGCGATTGTCGAAGAGTCGAAGGTTGAAGAAACCAT
>CAZUFK010000062.1:0-9278 GCA_964619695.1 uncultured Candidatus Bathyarchaeia archaeon | reverse complement strand
GCGGAATGTCTGATTACCCTTCCTCGCACGTTTGGGCATTTAGCGCGGTTGAATTGGATGGTTGACCACGCTGTCTCGTAGGTATAGTCTATGCTGCCGTCGTCAACTACTATTATCTCGCATGGGCCGTTGTATTCTTCTGCGCTCTTGAACAGGCTGGTTATGCAGCGAGAGAGGTGTCTTTCTTCGTTGTAAGCGGGAACGACGAAGGAAACCATTGGATAATGTGGTTGCCTAGTTCGATGTGATTGAAGCCTTGCGAAGGTGGCGGCAACTGCGAGAATTCCGCCTACTCCTATGGCTAGGAACGTGTACCATGTGTAGAAGAACTGTGTTGTGTAGAGCCACAGCCAGCTTGCCTGCTGCAGGCTAGGGTGATAGCCGAACGCTGATGTGACCAGGTATTGGGCGAGTTCTGGGAAGTATGTCCATGAGGCATAGGCGAGAATGATTGGGACGATGAAAAGCAGATAGCGGACTCTTGAATTCAGAAATGCAGGTTTCATGAACGACACTGACCTCTAGCCGCTTGAATGGGCAAGCCTTCCTTTCTCCCAACAGTCACCTAGCCAGCCAGAGAATAAAGCGAGTATTCCCACCACGAAAATATTCTCAAAAGGAAAAATCATAAACGCAAGTCATAAGACACATAATACTAACGCGAAGAAACAAAGGATATTAAGGGCGCACTTCATGGAGGAATCGTCACAGTATCATACTCTTCTAAAAGACCCCAACCGTCGCAAGATAGTCGAGATTCTTGGCATGCAGGAGAAGATAGGTTTCAAAGAGCTTCGCCAGACGTTAGGGTTAGGCGTCGGCACAGTCTACTATCACTTAGACATGCTCTCAGGGTTTGTCGTTCAAGACAAGCAACGCAAGTATTACCTTAGCGATCGCGGCCGTCTATTGTACAGAGTTCTGAAGGAAGGAAACGTCCCGGCCGCGTTGGCGATAAGTGAAACAATCAGTCACCGTGCCGCAAAATGGCTCTTTCTCTCGCCTCTCTTCGCTAAAACCATCAGACCTCTACGCTTCCTGCCTATTTCATTTGCCATACTGGCCTTGGGCGCAATTGGCTCAGCCTACGCCCAACTTGACCCCGCGTTGTTCTTCTACCTACAGTACCCGACATACGGCTTCGCAAGCATCGTCATCTTGTACTTCTTGAATTGGCTCAGCCTCTTTGTGTTCGCTGAACTCTTCATCTACGCTCTCTATCGCAGAAGAGGCAACGATCTTCAGCTTTTCGTCTGCATATCCCTGGCCTCGTTCCCAATTGCCATCCTGCCCTGCTTTGACATACTGTTAGCTTGTCTGGCACTTCCGGCAACAGTATTCCCCTACCTTTCGACGACCATGCAAATCTGGAGCCTTCTGCTTGTCTCCGCTGCTTTCTGTTTCGGCAAAGGCATAAGACTTGATAAGGGAATACTGGTAGGCCTCGCCGCCATGTACATCAACATGGCTATCTTGTTTCTCCAAGGACGTTTCACGTAGAAGTTCTGGGTTTCTAGAACTCTCCCAGGGAGACATTCGAGTTTTCTCGAAACGATTTTCTTAATACGCCGTCTATTGTAGTTGTTTTTGGTGAAAAACCTTGAGAAACGCAAGGAAAGCTCTGACAACCTTAACTTTGACGTTGCTGACTATGTCAGCGTTAGTGCCATCGTTTCTGATAAACAGTGTCAGCGCTGAAAACAGTCAAAGTCTGCAGACAAGCTTCGGACTTTACAGGGAGGGAAAATGGTGGAAGGTTCAAACCGACCTCATAACCATACTCTTTCCTGCAGGCGGAAAGAAGCCCATGTTTCTGTGGTGGTACTCGAACGACACCAGCAACATCTACGTCGTCAAATACAAGGGCTTGACCGAATATCTCGCGCTCGACCAGCCATACTACGTTCGACGTTGCGAAGCCAACAACCTAATCATACAGGAGCTCCTAGAAGCAAGATACGCTGCATCAGGTCCACACATGAACCGAGTTCGCGACAGAATACGCAACTACATGATCTCCAGATTCCTCGGTGTTCATCCTGCCTTTCTGCCGTTCAGCGCCTGCCGATGGAACCTAACAGGCCCAGCTAGCGTAACGAGAGAAGACGGCGTCTCATATGTCTCCTTCAACTTCACGCTTGACGAAGCCCCACCGAGATTCGACTTTGCAGAAGGCAACGTCATAATACGCTGCAGATTCTACGCCACCAACGCGACCGAGAACGTCCACAACCTTTAC
Organism: uncultured Candidatus Bathyarchaeia archaeon; assembly: GCA_964619695.1. GTDB lineage: Archaea > Thermoproteota > Bathyarchaeia > Bathyarchaeales > Bathycorpusculaceae > DATKKK01. Next base: position 7,039 of record CAZUFK010000062.1, on the reverse strand, counting down.
AACTACACAGTCAACGCCGGCGAACTGAAAATGGATTTCATCGTCAAAAACTGGCAGTGGGCCACCGATAGGCTGACTGAGCTGTATCAGGAGTTGCATGAGGAGTTCGGAACACCCGTTCCCCAAACGCGAGCTGGTCTAGCTTTGTGGACAGACTTGGCCTCCATACAGATTGAAAACATGCCCCTCGCCGAGGAGGACGCAGGCTCAGCTACTGACTTGGTTGAAGGCAACTCGCAAGCCTCAGACATACTGGTCGGTGGACAAAGAGTTCAGGTGCGGGAAAACCGAACAGCCATGGGCGACGACGAAGCGCCAATGAGAGAACGCATCCGCGAACGGTATAAGCTGAGCTTTGCTAAAGGCAGTCAGACGCTTGGTGGGTTCTTCGACTTTGTGGACAAAGCGGCCATCATCAACCCGGACACTGGAGGTGTCTCACTAGTCAACGTCACAGGTGCATACATAGCTGCTGGAGCGCACATGCGTGTGTTCATCAGTTACCCGTACTTCGGAGCCAACACTTTGGAGCATGATCCGACGATCGGTGTTGAGACCGTTGTGCCTTGGATGCCTCCATACTTGCTGTTCGTGCTGATCGGTGCCACCGTCGTCATAGTCGTTGCGGTGGCGGCTGTCAAGATACGCAAGAAGACGGTCAACATTCTGAGCGTCAAATAGCCCTCTTTTTTCTTTAACTTTTGGTGGCACGTATCGTTTTTCGGAACAAAGGTTTATATTGAGTATTGACACTTGATACATGTTACACTGGTGCCTTGAACATGAAGGCCGATTCAGGAACCGAAGAAATGCGCTGGCAAGTAATGCTGGCCATGCTCAAGGAATTTCCCACCTTGAGAAAGAGAGTCAAAGCTTACTTGAAAGAACAGGAAGCATCCTAGCAGTTAGAATTTGCCTTTTTGATTATTCAAACGCTCAAAAGACCAACAGCAGATTCTCCAGAGACAAAAATCTGAAGAAAGAGTGACTATTTTCCGTTTAGGAGATGGAGTTTCTTTTGAACAAGTGAGGAGGCGGAATTTTCACGTTGTTTCTGCCGTTTCTTTCTTCGTCGGTTTTGAGCAGTTCGCCTATTTCGCGGTAGCGTTGGAGGAAGTCCATGCCTTTTTCGGTGGCAACGTAGACGTCCTTGTCGTTGCGAATGATCAGAGCCAGCAGGTTGTTCTTCAACATGAATCCCAAGTATTCGTTGAGCTGCGTGAAGCTCAGGTTCGCCCTGTACATTATTTGGGTTTTCAGCGTTCCCTCCCTCGCAATCTCGAGAATCTCTGCCATTATGAACAGCTTGTCTCGCCTTTTTGCCGACGGATTCGAGCCCCAAGGATTCATACTCTATACGCCTCTTTCAGAATTGATTTCTATAACAGAACTGGACCATTGACTGTTTTAAGCGGTGTTTCGCGCCAGCGCTTATTCCAAAAAGCGAAATATTCTCTAGAACAAACCTCTATAGGCCAAAGAAACCAAAAAAGACTAATATCTTCATTAAAGGAAAAGTCGTTCTGTAGTGTGAAGAGACATGATAATAGGCCTGTTGGGAGATACGCACGACAACTTGCCCATGATCGACAAAGCCATAAGAAAACTGAACCAGAAAGGAGCCCAGCTTGTGCTCCATACAGGCGACTACGTGTCGGGTTTCACAATCCCTAGGTACAAAGCACTAAACGCAAAGCTAGTTGGGGTTTTTGGAAACAATGATGGTGACCGAGAGAAGCTGAAGGAGAAGTTCAGCGAGAACGAGAGACTTGAGATTCGAGGGAGCTTTGCAGAGATGACCATTGATGGTCTGAAGATTGTTTTGCTTCATGGAAACGAGGGAGAGCTTCTGAAGGCGTTGATCGGAGGCGGAGGCTTTGATGTCGTGGTTCATGGGCACTCGCACAGAGCTGAGATGCGAAAGGAGGGCAAAACGCTGGTCGTAAACCCTGGAGAAACCTGTGGATACCTAAGCGGCAAGGCAACAATCGCGGTGTTTGACACGGCAAAAGGCGAAGCAAACATACTCGAGCTATGAGCCTGCTTGACGCAGCGTACGCTTGCGTTTCATTTGCATCTGAGACAAACGCTGGATCAGAATGCTTTGGTTGACCATTCGCTCTATTCACAGCAAGCGGTTCTAGCTCTTGCCAACGCTTTCAGAGCTTGTTGCGTGCCTATTGCGGTGGAAATTCGTCAATACGGTTTACCCGTGTCTTTTGCAGGCTTTTCATGCGGGATTTTGCGCCCGCACACAAGCTCTCTGGATTTTTGGCCCCCTATATATAGGTCGAACCGTAGCGATCACCGTTGAAAGTGGGGTAGGCTGCGATGCTGCAATGATAAGGGCGGCATTAAAAGGCAAGAAACTTGAAGAAGCCACCTGCAACTGTACCGGTTGACGGCCCTCTTTCTTTTGACATATCAATTGTGAATTAGCATAGATTATATTGTTTTGTCAAGCGGCGAACTTCCAGTTCTCTCGATTTCATCCGTAGTTCCAGGCAGCTTGTGGTCGCGCCCAATCGGCCGTTCAATAAGCTCACGGCGCTTCAACCTGCAATCATGCGTCCGCTCCTTTTTGCCATGTTACTCTGAGCTGTTCTACCTTCTGTTGGCTCGGGATCGGAGTTCTTAGTGATCTATCGAATCTTCCCTTACCGAATTTCACAAGCACAACACCTTGTTTCGTATCGGAGTGGTAGGCGGTCAACTCGGCAGCCTTCTCGATGGCTGTTCTAGTTTTGAGCCCTTGGAGCAGAGTCACTGGGCTTCCGGTATCTTGGGCTTCAAAGCAATAGTCATTCGCCATCCTTATTCGAAGCAGAAGGCTATTCTCGGCTTCATTCCTACCGACTATAATTTTGTTCTTACCAAACCTGAAATGCCGTCCGACCTTCAGCAGCTGTACATCTTTCAAAGAGACTCTTTTCTTATGCTCAAACAAGTCTTTCAGTTTACTGGCGAATTCCTTACACGTTAATAGGCAACCTCCTCCCGGACACGAATACTCAGTTACCTTCAGTTCTTCGGCAAGCCTGATCTGTTTCTTCCTCGACCTGCCCTCAATACCTAGTAATGTTTCTCGGCTTACAATACCCTTTTTCTCAGCTTCGGTCTGAGGCAATAGCTTTGCGGACAGCGGCCTTAGGATCTTACCTTTCAAACCTGCCTCTTCCTCTATGACACCTAATGTCTTCCCATGCTGAGACATAGGCCTTTGACCCAGAACTTCGCCTGTAAAAATGAAAGACGCGCCTGTTTCCTCAGCATATTTCTTGGCCTTCTTCAACATGAAGATCCTACAATCAATACAAGGATTGAGGTTTCTCCCGTAGCCAAATCGTGGCTTCCTCACGATTCTGAGGTACTCTTCGCCAACATTGATCGTTTTCAGCCGCATGTTGAAGTTCTTCGCCACTTCCAAGGCTCCGCAACCGCCTCTTCTGCAGAGACAGAAAGGACTCACAAAATTCACTGCTTCAACATCTATGCCTTGATCCAGCATGAGCTTCACGGCCAGTGTGCTATCCAAGCCGCCGGAAAGAAGTGCTAGGGCCTTGACATCTTTCGTCTGAGCCTTCATGATTCTCAAACCTTCATCCAGATTCACACGTACAAGCCACTTCTATTCTCTCGGGATAGCTGTAAATATTCATCCTTCGACCTCTGACGAAGCAAATTAGCGTTACTCCAGTCTTTCTGGCAGCATGTATCCCAGACGATATAGGACCTGCGATAGAAGCTATGATTGGCACGCCTACTCGTGCAGCTTTCAGAACCATGCTAGCTGTTTGCCTGCCACTGCTTGCTATTACGCACTCCGAGAAGTCAACTTTTTTCATCGCAGCTGCGCCAATGACTTTGTCCACAGCATTGTGTCTTCCAACATCCTCTGCAAACGCAATTATCTTTTCCTTGTTGAAGATTGCAGCCGAGTGTGTTCCTCCAGTCCGTCTAAACACGGTGGCTTTCTCGTTGAGAACTCTTACGAATTCAAATAACCTCTCAGCTTGAGTCTTATAGCAGGAGCTTACAAATGGCTTTTTCAATCGATCTATTAGAAGGGCGAAGTCTTCTGTTGTTGACCCGCACGAAGAATCCACTGGTTCTGTGATCTTAGCCAAGTCTAGGCGATCTTCAACATTACCGCTACACCTTATTCTCACGCTGTTCTTTCCAACTTCAACACTAGTTATCTCGTTGATTGATGCCACAATGGCCTGACTGAGGAGCCATCCAATACCCAGCTCCTTCAACTGCTTTCGCAGAGAAAACAATGTGACTACCCGCTTTCCGTTCACAATTATGCCAATCTGGATCTCAACTGCTACCGTATCGTCGATTGTCCGTACACTCCCTTCGCACATATTGATCTTGTGAACCCGGGCCTTCACAGTGGTTGGCAACACGGCAACCCCAACATGACAGTTGCCAACCACCTAAAAAAGCATACCGAAATGCACATGCATTTATGAAAGCCGACAGATGTGCAGTAAGACCGAAAAAAGGTGGAATTTCGACGGCTTTCACTTCCAAAGGTCAAACTATACAAGAAGCGCAATGTTCGCGTCTGAAGCAAAACTCAAGAAGGTTGTGGCTGCAACGATCTTGTCCACTTCATGGACCAAGTCCTCTCTGTCTATATACCGAACATTCCCAGTGAGGAACTGCAAACGTATGTTTTCAGTAGTCCTGAGGCCTTCATTCTCTTGAGCATCTCATACGGTGTGGGATACTTCATCTGCATCAATTTGCCTCGCCTTTGCCTTTCCAAGTGCCTGTAATCTGATGGCCAGCTGGCTTTTTCCACTGCACATTTCATGAGCGCGTTCAAACCCTAGGAAGTTGAGTGCAGATGTGCCTCCTTTTCCATAGTAGTTGCATTAGAACCAAGTATGAAAGCACAGCAAAGCTTGTTCAAAGCCCCATCATGCCCTGTCAGAGCAATCCCTTTTTTGCCAGACGCATTGACTGCACTTCATTCAATCTCGTTTAGTTCGTGTGCAACACTAGATAGGTCATGTTTACGCTTTTGCACTTCGCAGAGTTGCTTCTCAATGTCTAGGTTGAGAATGCGATTGTGGGCATATTTGCCGTTTGAAGCAATGATTCTCGCTCATACGCAAACATCGCGAAGTCGACCCTAGACAGCAAATAGCTCAGAGAGAGGGCATACTAGTTCGATAATGCTAGATAGAAAATGCGGCGCGTGCGTATCCTTTTGATTCGAGTGCTCGCGCCAGAAGCCTCCGAAGCTGGAGAACATGAATTTATATAGAGCTTGCAATCATCAAGCTTCGATTTGAACGAAAAACATGAAGAAGTGGCAACATGAGTGGGGCAGACATTGCTTGGGTTGCGGCTTCAACTGCTCTAGTTATGTTGATGACGCCTGCTTTGGCCTTCTTCTACGGCGGGCTTGTTCGCAGGAAGAATCTGGTTTCAACGTTATCTCAGTGCTTGGCTATTTTTGCAGTCGTTAGTTTGGTTTGGGCCTTGTTGGGGTTACAGTCTTTCCTTTTCTCCCAGTGTCGCCGGATTTGGTTTTATCGGCGATTTGTCTTCGTTTGGGTTGAACAACGTTACTCCTTCTACGGTGGACAGATTCTATGCGCCAGAGATTCCTGAACTCTTGTATTTTGCCTTTCAGCTAAAGTTTGCTGCAATTGCGCCTGCATTGATTATTGGAGCATTCGCCGAGAGGATAAAGTTCCGCTCATTATTGGTTTTCATTGTCTTGTGGTCGACTCTGATCTATGCTCCTGTTGCCCAATTGGGTTTGGGGTGATGGTGGCTGGTTGCATTCAATAGGCACTATTGATTTTGCCGGCGGAACAGTCGTGCATATTACAGCGGGTCTATCAGCTTTGGCCGCGGCTTTGGTTATTGGAAAGCGCAAGGATTTGGGTTTGAAGGAGTTTAGGCCCAACAATATTCCCTATGTGATTTTGGGTGCTGGCTTGTTGTGGTTTGGCTGGTTTGGTTTTAACGCCGGCAGTGCGTTGGCCGCGAACAATATTGCCGTATCCGCGTTGGTTGTGACTAACTTGGCGGCTTCGGCAGCGGCAGTGAGCTGGATGATGGTTGACTGGATAATGAAGGGTAAGCCTTCAGCGGTGGGGATTGCTGTGGGTGCCGTTTGCGGGTTAGTCGCGATCACTCCCGCGTCTGGTTATGTTGGAATCCCTGCTTCGATTGTCATTGGACTGCTGGCCGGCGTGTTTTCGAACTTGGTTGCGCACTGGCGTTCCAGCAGGTTGAGGTTTGATGACACTTTGGATGTTTTCGCATGCCACGGCATTAGTGGGATTTGGGGCTCGCTTGCGGCAGGCTTGTTTGCTTCTGCGTCCGTCAACCCAAATGGGCCCAACGGCTTGTTATTCGGCAATCCGATGCAACTGGTTTCACAAGCAGAAGCTGTAGTTGTCGTTGCGGCCTTTGCGTTTTTCGGGTCATTCGTTTTGCTAAAAATCATTGACAAAGTCTCCCCGTTGCGTGTCAGTTCTGAAGAAGAAGAAAGAGGTCTAGACCAAAGTCAACACGGTGAAAATGCCTATTCTGAAGGAGATTGAGAATAGGAGCGCATAACCAATATTGCTTAGGACGCATGTATGAGAACATGATTGGCTTATAGCTTAACCAAATGCAGGCTCAACCGCTGCTGAGGTTCGTAAGGTTTTTGAATATCTATTGAGCCGAAGAGCGATGAAGGTTAGAAGAAGTCTAGGCCTGTCATGTAGAATCTGGCGCTGTAGGTTTTGCTGAATGATGCCTCCGCCGTGAGCGGTTTGCACATTAGCACTGAGTGACTTCTCTCTTCGGTCATGTACCCTCGAGATCTGTAAACCTGCAATAACGTGCTGTCCATGACTGTTCTGTCGTAGATCATGTCTTTCGCCTTCGCCTCTACAAGGCCGACGAGCCTATTCATCTCTTTCGCGTTTGACGTGACAAGCTCTCTGATCCAGATTCCGTTTGTCCATGCTCCCTGCCTGACCTCTGAGAACAGCACGTAGCCTTCTCCGCCAACGATGCA
>CAZUFK010000061.1:0-9285 GCA_964619695.1 uncultured Candidatus Bathyarchaeia archaeon | reverse complement strand
TTGAAAGGAGTGAGAAAGGGGAAAAGAGGAGAGTTGCTGAGGGCATCACATTTTGGCCACGTCAGGCCACATCTCTTTGCGTAAACGGAAGTGGTTATTCGCCATCAACACCTTTGCTGTTGACGTTGTTGAAGACGTCACTTGGACAGTGGCTCGCCTATTCAATTAGGATCAGGCACTCTGACGACAGTATTCTCAGATGGAACAGGAAACATCGATCCCACAGGAGTCTATTATTCGCCGCTCACGCCTAGAAAATACAAAATCATCGTAGACGTCAACGGCAACGGCATGTACGATCAGGGAATAGACACCCTGGACGACAACGACTAGGGGTAACCGCAGGACTGATCATCCCCGAGTTTCCATCAATCCTCATCCTGTTGCTGTTCATGATTGTGTCCCTTCTGACCGCCACAGTTCTCAAAGAGAAGCTTTGTGCACTTAACGAGAGATAGAGAATCCTTCGAGAGCCAGACAAACTTGTATGCGAGACTCCTGATCGTGTCGATGCCTCCGCTAACGTGTCTGGTTGCTGGTTTATGCGCAGAATTGTTATAGCTGAGTCGAGCCTCCTTTACAGGAGGCCGAAGCAGGCAGAGGCGTCACGAGGAGTGTCTGAGGTTGCTTGAAGGCAGGAACGTGAACCTGCGGGTGGCAGAGAAAGAGGACTTGCCACTGATTGCAGAGTGGCTGAACGATTCTGATTTCTTCAATTATGCTTCTTTCCCCCAAAGATCAAGGCCCGAACTGGAAAACGAATATGACAGGCTCCCGTCGGATTCAAAGTGGTTTCTCATAGAGAAGAAGGATGGAGTCAGAATTGGCTTCTTCTATCATGAACTCGAAGGAAGCCAGCTGGAAATAGGTTATGCTCTAATCCCAAGCGAAAGAGGCAGAGGACACTGTGCTGAGGCCATCACGATTATGGTGGATTACCTGTTTCTTACAAAGGAAATCACGCGAATCCAAGCCACGACTGACGTGAGAAACAAGGCGTCACAGAGGGTTCTTGAGAAGAGTGGTTTCAAGAGGGAGGGAGTCATACGCAAGGCGTGTTTCGCCAGAGGGCAATGGCGAGACGAATGCCTATACAGCATTCTGCGAGAAGAGTGGAAAGAGCCAAGAATACTGACAAAAACCGCCTAGCCTGAAAGAAGTCAATTCTTCCGATGCGACTTTTCCTAACGGCCTTTCGCAGGCACACGCCCAGCTTTCGCTGTTAGGGGAAGTCTTTACAAGGAACAAATCAGAATGTGGCTTGTGGAAGCATGCCCGCCAAGAAGAACGTATCTGAGCAGGAGCCGCTGATTGGAGAAAAAGTCTACCTGAGACCCTTCAGCAGAGATGATTTGGTCTACGTTCAGAAATGGTCTGATGACCCTGAAATCAGGAGGCTGACGGGCGAGGTGGCGGCTATGAGCCGCGCTGAGGCTGACGAATTCTATGAGCAGTTGCGGGTCGACAGGGATCGGGTGTGGTTTGTGGTTGTTCTGAAGGAGGGTGATCGTGTGATAGGCGAGGCTGGTTTGCTGCGGATTTTCAGGCCTTGGCGGAACACGGACATGAGCATTATCATAGGCGAGAAAGACGCATGGGGAAAAGGCTACGGAACCGAGGCTGGTCGTCTGCTTCTGGACTGTGCCTTTAGACGTTTAGGTATGCATAGGGTTTCGATAGGCGTAGTCGGCTTCAACAAGAGAGCGCTAAAATTCTGGAAGGGTCTCGGCTTCGAGAAGGAAGGCATCGAGAGAGACGAATACTACTGCGACGGCAAATACAGCGATTTCGTCATGATGAGCATCCTCGAGGACGAGTACAAAGCGTCAAAGACACACTTGTGATCTGGCTGGACGAGACTAGGTCTCGTCGCGTGTTTCTCTTCTCATTGCCTGCTTCTTCACGTCTGGCGGCAGTTTCTCCATCGCATATCGCAGTGCCGTTCTGGACATTTCCTTCCTGTGTCTCATTACGTAGTTGAAAACCTCTTCCGGATACCTGTTGCTTGCCTCCTTCAACATCCACCCGTACCCCTTCCGAACCACCACGTCTGAGTCTGTGAGAAGCATGTCGGCTATTTCGAAGGCATCTTCAAGGCACTTCTTCCTTCTGAGCGAGTAGATGATTGTCACCGCACAGGCGCGCCTCATCCACCTATTCGCAGACTGCGCCCACTGTTTGACGTTTGGCACGTACTCTGGAAACTGAAATACGAAAGCCCCGAAGGCATGCGTGCACAGGTCGTTGCAGGCTCCCCAGCCGCGAACGTGCTCTTTGAGCCACGATTCGAAAACGTGAAAATCACGAGGCTCATAGTGCCGCCTGAGACGAAAGGCCCAGTCGAAGGCTATGGTCCTCTCCTCAACGCAGTCCGAGGCCAGCAACGCCCCGCAAAGCTGGAATATTTCCCCTTTGGCCCTGCCCTTGACTTTGGAAAAACACTTCGTGGACAGTTTTCTAACGGAGGGCGTCGGCGCTCCATGCACTTTCGGCTTTTCCTCATACTGTTCTTGCCACTGAACCAGCTTCTTCTTCCATTCCGGATCAGCTTGGCTCTCAAGCGCCCTGCGCATTTCTTGGACGAACGTCTCAATCTTTCGGACGCATTCAAGTGAGCCTCCGTGGACTCTATCTGTACTTGCGTTTGTCGCTTATGAGGTCTTGTCCTCTCATTTTCGTGTCTAGCGAAGTGCCTTTCTCCACGTTGAAGGCACCTGTGAACTGTAGCACACTTCTTTTGCTTTGAGGAACGTGCCCAACTGCTCTATTGCCTCAGCTGCTGCCTTGGCTGTCTCCTGTGATTTTGGCGTTTTTGGTTCAGCATGAACAGCCTTGATCATCAAGCGTTGCGTCTTTCGATCCATGACTGGATCTATTCGACCTATGAACGTGTCACCGTGCAGGATGGGCATGACGTAGCAGCCGTATCTGCGTTTGGGTTTTGGCGTGTAGACTTCGAAGCGGTAGTGGAAGTTGAAGAGTTGTTCGGTGCGTTTGCGGTCGGTGATGAGATTGTCGAAGGGCGACAGCAGCGTGGTGCGCGGCTGCCAGAGGCCGGCCTCAAGCGAGTCCATTGTAGGCAGGTCGTCTGCGTGAACGTACCACGGGCCGGGCCACGCCTTTTCGCCTTCCCGGATCTCCACTCTGACGATGCGCCTCTCGGTCTCAAGCTCAGCCAACACGCCTTCGATGTTGCGGACGCAGCCGCGAATGTAGTGTTGCTGTACGTGCCTTGCCCGTGCCACGCCGAGGGCTCGTAGCGACCTCTCGGTAACGCGACGTATGAGCTCGTGGTCCGATAGCTTGTCTTTGGGTGTCCATTCAGGCAAAAAGTGTCTTGTCAGGTCCCACAGCCGCTGGTTTCCCTCGCGGCCTGCAACCATGACTTTGCCCTGAGCCTTCAAGAAAGTAAGCATCATGTCCACGTTGCGTCCCGCAGTCCAGCCTGTAGAGGACCAAGACTCTGCAGCCTTGTCTTCAAACTGGCTCGAAAGCAGTGGGCCTCTGCGGCACAGTTGACCAAGAATGTAGGAGCTGAAAGCCTTGTTCTTCTTCATCCAGCCTCGGATCTTCACTGCCCAGGACGAGTTTCCTGCGGCGAACCCGCGTTTCAAGGCGTTGAAAATCGGGTAGTCCTCGGTGAGCACGATTGATGTGGCCTGCGCCCAGTCGTCAATGAGCCGTCGTTCCTTCCACAGAAGCGTGTCCACAAGCGAGGAGTCGTAGGGACCTATTCTGCTCCAGAGCACGAGAAGGTGGCTAGGGGCCACGACACGCATAGGATCGATCTGCAGGTACCGCAGGTTCTGCATCACGCCCATAACGCCTTCGCAGTCCGCGGCAGGCCGAGGCCCAGCGAGACGCTGACGCACGACTGCCAATCGCTTGGCAGTCTGCGGCGAAAGCACGCGTGTGACCTTCACGGGCAACGGGAACCACCCGACGGATTGGCGCTCCGGCGTCGACGACGAGGCCCCAACACGGGCTTTTCGTAGACGATTTCCGTTTTCTTCGGAAGCTTGAAGCCCAGCGCTTCGAGCGCCGTAGTTATTGGTTGATGGTTGCACGTGAACGCATAGAGCTTCTTGATCTTCTTTGCGTGACAGTAGGACTTGAGGAATCTCGCCATGTCCTTGACTGCATCGCACGTTCCGCCTATGTAACATGTCTGCATGGTGTTCTTCTGCCATTGTGTGGCTGTGACATCGTCGGTGAGTATGAGGCCGTCGAATCCGCCGTTCGCGTCCGTGTGCACAATGGCTTTCTGCTGGTTGATGAAGCCTGCGAGGTCCTTCTTGTCAAGCGAGAACCAGTGGAACAGCGCCGTGTAGAGACCCGCGGATTTGCGGTATGCTTCGGAGCGCCATAGGTACTGCCACAGTCTTTCGAGATCGGCCTTCGCAGCCCAGCTGACGCCACCACTGGCCTCGTCGGCGAAGCGTCTGCATTCGGCTTCGGCGAACTCGGCAACTGGACTGAACCCGAGCTTCTTCAGCAGCGCTTGCGCAGCCACATTGTCAGAGTCAGTCACAAGCCGGGCGGTCTTTACACCTTTCTCACCAACATACTGGAGGCATCGTTTTGCTATGGCTTCGGCGATTCCCATCCGCCTGTAGTTGGGGTCGGTTCTTGCGCCGCGTAGCCACGCTTCTTTAGGCTTATCGATGCTGACGTAGGAGACGCCTACGGGCACGTCGTCAACCGTGGCCACGAACACGCGGCCTTCGCTGTCCTCAAGCCAGCTGTCCCAAACCTCCTGAATGTAGTCTCCCCAACTCCACGTCTTGCGACAGAAGTTGAAAACTGCCTCTCGGTCGGAACGGCGGGCCTTCCGCACTCTGAGCTCGAGATCACGCTTCTTCTTTTCCTCGGAAGCAGTAGTTCTTTCGATATCCAATTCTCACACGACACTGGGATAGACTAGTGGTTCTATTTAAGGCCCATTAGCATGCGAAGAGGCATGGTGACTCGAAGAGCATTGTCTAGCGGGCGCCCAGTGAAACTCTGCAAAACGATTATAGATTAGTTCTGGGATTCTATATACGGAGAAGCAGAAGAGAACCTGAAGGCTTCAGAGAGCTCGTGGTTGCACATGGAATTCTGTGACAAATGTGGCTCTCGCATGATCTGGGCCCAAAAGGGCTTCCGGTGCCCAAGATGCGGGAATGTAACTCATGTGAAACCTACGATCCAAGCGCTGAAAGAGAAAGGAGGAAACCATTCTGATTTCATTTATGTGTCTGGCAAGCCACAGGATAGCCACGCGAAAGCTCAGAAAACATGCCCGAAATGCGGAAACCGAGAAGCGTTCCGCTGGCTCTCAGGAATCTCAGGTGAGCATGCGGGCATAGGACGTGAAAGAACAGTGCAGCATTTCAGATGCACAAAATGCTCCTACATGTGGGCCGAAGAATCCTGATAGGTCGCGCAGAGAACAAAAGAAAAGCCGGCTTTAACGCAAAGAAAAGGAAAAAAATGAGGGTTATGGAGATTTTTGTCCGTAGTGGCTTGCACAGGTGACCAGATCAAGTATAGCGCGCGCGTTCTTGCACGTCGCGGACTCGTTGCATTCGCTGCATTGATATTTTCTTTTTCGAGGCGCAGGGTCTAATCTTGCATTCATCGTTGCCGCCGCCTTTCAGGCATCCCAAGAATATAGGCAGATTCTGTATCGATGCCAGTCCTTTCATGAATTTCTTGGAATCGAAGTCTTTGGCGCCCCATTCATCAACGCCATAGCCTTTGATGAGTTCTTCATATTGTTTCGTCAGTTCTTTCAGGGTTCCGTTGCCTACTATGCAACTGCCGCACGAGTCCGCAGTAGCCGATTTGGTTCTTCACATTTTCGAAAGACTCGGTCTCCATCTGACATGTCCTTCAAACAGCAGTGATTAGTCATGAAAGGGCCAACGTGATATAAGCCATTTGATGTGTGGCGAATTCTAGAAGAGTTCGATCCAGATTCCATCCGGATCCTCTATGTAGGCCCATCGACCGCCATCTGCCTTCATCTCCAAGATGGTTCGGTGTCCTGCTTTTCCGGCTTCTTCCAAGGCCTTGTCTAAATCGTCGACCTTGAAAGCCAGGTGATCTAGGGCCTCGCCTGCGCTGTATTTGGTGTTGTACGGGCTGCCTTCATCATAGTAGTTCAGTTCTAGAATGAAGGCGTCTTTCTCGCTCTGCAGGCCAACGGTTTCCCCCTTAGTCTGCGCGATCTTGCCTCGGCCCATAACCTTCATGCCGAGAACCTTCGTGTAGAAGTCAATCGATCTCTCCAAATCCGTGACTCTTATGCCAACATACGTGAATTTAGACTTCATAGACATCACCAAATCGTATGTGGGACTCTCATATATGGCTACCTAGAGAAGCAGACTGCTCCTATTCTTGAGCAAGCAACAGCATCATTTCAGGCAGTTCGTAGGCAGGGAAACTGTGGAGGAGTCTTCGTCGAACTGGACTTGGAAGAATGCAAGAAGAGCGAAAGCAGGCGGCAGAAAACCGAGAGACTTCGGCGAGAGTGGCCTAGAAGGGAATCCTCCGCTACGAGACTAGGTTTTTCCGTATTTCACGGTTTTGCGGAACCTTTCGAACAGCGCCTCAGCTCTAGGCCTCATTTCTTCTGGAAGGTTAGGATCATCGTCCAAGACGCTTTCCTTATGATGTCTGAGCCTAATCTTGACCCAGAAATAGTCTTTCTTGTGCAGAGCATATTCAAGTTCAGTTTCCATCGCTGTAAGATGCGCATCATAGATCACAGTCTTGGGCGAGTCTACGATCACTCGCTTGTCAATTGTCCTTGCCATTTTCCTCAGTTCATTTATCTCTACAAGCTCGTGAACCATAAGATACTCGCTGCCCAGAACATCATCTAGAGTAGTTGAGTCTTCAGAGAATATCTCTCCTGTCATGTAGTCATGGAATTCCTGCGCTGTTACTTCCTTGACGGCATAGTTAATGGACTGGAGGGCCTTCTTGGTTACCTCAATCTTGTCTTCAATTAGGGATAACATAGCCTAGATCAAAATATCTGAGTCTGCTCTCTTTTATAGAGTTTGCCAAAATCTCATTTTGAGCGGATTGATGAGAACCAGAAGGCTACAAAGAAGTAGACCCGTGAGTTCCAGGAATTCGTGACAAAACATAAAAGCATTTTTGTCAAAACAAGGGTGGTCACAGAGTTGCCTCCTCCCGCCGTGAAGACAATTAGAGATCTCATTTTCTGGAAATATGCCAAAATGATATCGGAATCAGCAGGATATGGAAAGAAACAATTCGGATTCGTGATGGATCGTTTCAAGAAGCTTTCTTCCGGAGAAGTGAGTTGGAGCACTTCAATCCGTGAATACGTGAAGGAGAAGGAGAAGAGAGACGTCTGCATCTATTGTGGAGGCAGGGCCGAACTGACGCTTGAGCACATATTGCCGCGCTCGAGAGGTGGTCCCGACATACCAGATAACGCGGTTTGGATATGCCGAAGCTGCAATTCCTCTAAGGGCGATAAGCGTCTTTTCGAATGGTTTGAGATTGAACGTCGGAATGAAATTCCGAGAATAGCTGAAGGAAAGTACCTGAAGCTTCTGTACTCTTTGCATGAGAAGATGGGCACGTTGAATCTTGCTGATGTCTCGAAGCTCTGTCCGAAGTGCGACTTGGGCAAGAAATGCCTGGAAAAAGGGAAACTCACAGTCTACTGTCTTGAAGGGATTTTCACTCGAGTTGGAGAAACCTAAGAGGCTGCAGAGAGGTAGACTGTGAAGGCGCGCGAACGTGCGTCTTAGGAGGGTTATTCTTTTATCGATGAAATACTCTTGCTTTTGGCATCGTGTGAGGCAGGAGAGATCTTGAAGCTCAAAGCTGTGCTTTTCGATCTGGGCGGCACGCTCATAAGAACAGCTGAGGTTCCTGAGATCTTCAGCAGGATACTTGAGGCTCATGGAATCAAGGCAGATCCCAGCCGAATTCTTGAGGCTCATAAGGCAAACGAGAAGGAATTTGACATTGCAGCCTGTCTGATTGAGTCAGGGATGGCCTTCTGGAGTAATTGGAACATGGTCATCATCAAGAGCCTCGGCATTGAAGAAGATGCCCAATTCCTTGCTAAGAAGATAACCGAGTTGTGGTGGGACTACGCTGATCTGCACTTTCACCCCGACGTAGCGAATACACTAGCTCAGCTAAAGGCGAAGCAGGTTAAAATGGGGATTGTGACAAACGGTCTCAAGGAGGATTATGAACGAGCGTTGCAGAAGCTTGGAGCCACAGGCTGTTTTGACGTCACGGTTGGGATTGACTCCTGTAATAGTGCAAAGCCTGATCGGAGAATATTCCTGTATGCCGTTGAGAAGCTCCGGTTGAGGCCTTCGGACGTGCTTTTCATAGGCGATTCCGTAGAGAAAGACTATGAAGGCGCGAGAAGAGCAGGCCTAAAATCATTGCTCATTGATCGCAAGAGAAAGGCCTCGAAAGACATTGACTCTATAAAGAGCCTGACTGAAGTACTCCGCTATTTCTAGTGTGTCCGAAGGGCGCTTGTTCACAAGGATTATATGCGGTTTCGACTAGTTTTGAGTGGTGGCATGTTTGGCATTGTTGGCTTTTGTGCTGTTGACAATCAGCTCGTTGGTCGCTGTTATGGAGCCGTTCAGCACCACGGCCGTTTACGCAACTTTGACGAAGGACCTGAGTTCCGAGAAGAAACGCAAGATCATCAGAAGATCAATGAGAACGTCATTCATAGTTTTGGCCTTGTTTGCTTTCACAGGACACCTAATCTTCCAGGTTTTTGGCATTACGGTTCCAGCCTTCCAAATCGCTGGCGGAATCCTGCTTATCTCAGTTGCTATCGAGATGCTAAACCCAAAGGAAAGCCAAGTCTCGCCTATTAGAGACGAAGGCATTGCCATCGTTCCTTTGGCTTTCCCGCTCACCTCGGGCCCAGGCTCAATAACAACCGTAATCCTCCTAGTCTCTCGCGCCGGAAGCCTGTACGAAACGCTGTTCGTTCCAGTCGGAATACTTGTGGGGGTCATGCTGTCGTATGTGGCAATGACGTTTTCCTCGGGGCTTTTCAAACGTTTTGGAGATGATGGGCTTCGCGTGGTTACGGCTCTTATGGCTATTCTTGTGTTGGCGATTGCGGTGCAGTTCATATTAGATGGCGCAGCTGGTGCAGTCAGGCAATTCGCAAACGTCAGCTGAGAACTCACACGTACAGGCTAGTGGGGTACATTTCAAGGTTCTTCTTATCCCAACTTAATACAAGAGATAAAGTCAAGCGATGTG
>CAZUFK010000060.1:0-9577 GCA_964619695.1 uncultured Candidatus Bathyarchaeia archaeon | reverse complement strand
TGCTCATCTTGTTACACTCTTCTCCTAAACTATATACGTATGTGCTTAATAGACTTTTCAAACTTTCCCTTCCCAACGTCCACTAAGACAGTCTTAGAGCTTAGAATACCCTCAAATCAGCCAAACACACGCCAGAAAAACGACTTAAACACCCTACACACTAACGAAAACAGCTAAGCAAGAGCGAAGGCCACATGACCGAATGAAACCAAATACTGCGCGAGAAAGGGTACAGCCAAGAAGGACCCGACGATGCCATAGTGGACTTCGTGACTCAGCTAAGGAAAGAGGGACGAGAAATGCGTGTTCTTGATCTGGCCTGCGGCGCAGGCAGGCATATGATCTACGCTGCAAAGCAAGGTCTCGAAGCCCACGGAGCTGACTTCTCAAACACCGGGCTCGGACAAACAAAGGAAAGAATGAAAAAGCAAAAACTGGACAGGCATCTCGCAAAATGCGACATGAAGTTTCTGCCTTACAAAGACGTATGCTTCGATGCAGTTATATGTTTTCAAGCCATCTACCATCAGAAGCGAAATATGATTCAGGAGACCCTCGCCGAAATCCACAGGATACTGAAGAAGAACGGGTCGTTTGCGGCGAGTTTTCTGTCGAAAAACACCTACCGCTATAGAAAAGGGGCTGAGACTGAAAAAGACACGTTTGTTGAACAGGAAGGAGTGGAGAAGGGTGTTCTCCATCATTTCGTGGATAAGAAGGAATTGGAGGGGCTTCTGAAAGGTTTCAGGATGGTGCGTTTGGAGTTGGAGGAACATGAAGTTGAGGGCAAGATTCGTAGCAGCTGGCTGGTCAAAGCCACGGCGTAAGTATTGAGGATTAGGAAGCTAAATAAGTGATGCTTTAGTAAGCAGTAAGGCAACGTTTGATTAGGCCGAAACGGTGAAAGAATGAAGCTGGCTGTTCTCGTTTACGAGTATCCACCAAAGATCGTAGGCGGCTTAGGCACTTACGCCGCTGAAATCACACGCAAGTTTGTCCTCTCGGACAATGACGTTACTGTTTTCACGATGAACGATGACGCAGGCAGCCTTCCGACAAGGGAGATTTGGCGCGGCATAGAAATCCACCGTCCACAGCACATTGACATCAGCGATTCCCTGCCAGACGTCGTGGCTGAAGACATCAGAAAATGGGGAAGAGGCATCCACCTTTTCTCCAAGATTATGGTTTACAATTACCTGAGCGCCTCAAAGCTCATCAACGAGCTCATCCGCAAAGAAGGCATCAAATACGACATCGTAGTCGCCCACGACTGGCTTTCAGCCATCGGAGGCATGACCGTCAAAAGAGAAGTGGGCCTGCCCTTCGCATTCCATGTGCACTCAACTGAAAAAGGAAGAACCCTCGGCAACGGCTCCGAAACCGTAACCAACATGGAACTCCACGCCGCAAAAGCAGCCGATCTCATCGTCACCGTCTCATACGCCATGAAGGAAGAGCTTACACAGCTTGGCTTTCCGAAAGAGAAAATCCAAGTGTCCTATAACGGTGTTGACCCGCAGAAGTACAATCCTGAAGTTGTGACGGGTGAGCAGATACAGAAAGTCAGAGCTTTCTACGGCATCAAAGATGACGAACCCATGATTCTGTTCATAGGCAGGCTTGTTGGCGTCAAAGGCGTTGACAGGCTTATAATGGCTATGCCTAATATCCTACAGAAAATCCCCAAAGCCAAGCTAGTCATCGTAGGCCTAGGTGACCTCCAAGAATACCTCGTCAACCTAGTCAAAACCATGAGACTCGACAACTACGTCAAGTTCCGCTTCGAATTCGTCCCAGAAGAAGAGCGCATTCTGCACTATGCAGCATGCGATGTGGCCGTATTCCCAAGCCTGTACGAGCCCTTCGGCATCGTCGTTCTCGAGGCCATGAGCATGGCAAAACCCGTCGTGGTCGGCGCAGCAGGCATAAGCGGCATGCGCGAAATCGTCATTTCATGCGGCGAGGAACAATGCGGATACCACATAAACCCCACGAACCCTCCAGACATAGCTTGGGGCATAGTCAGCACGCTCGAGAACCCAGACAGGAAAAAATGGCTCGGACAAAACGGCAGACGCCGCGTCCTGAGCGAGTTCACGTGGGAAAAGATAGCCGAAAAAACACTTGGACTGTACGAACAGATAATCAAACGCGCGCGCTAAACCTCAACATATGGCCTGTTTCTTTAGGCGGTGAATCCTTGGAGGTTGATTCCCAAAGTTTGAGGCGAAAGATCGCGAGAGAGGCCGCAAACCTTCTATATTCTGGCGTCGAGAAGGAATTCAAGCAGGCAAAGCTGAAAGCTGCAAGAACGCTCAACGGCTCTTTTCTCCCAACAAACCTTGAAGTAGCGTTAGAAGTAGACATCATAGCTGAGGAAAAGGAAGGCCCTGCCAGAAAGGAACGTCTGGTCAGAATGCGCAAAGAAGCCCTAGAAACGATGAAAGCCCTCAGAGAATACAGGCCACTTCTGGTCGGAAGCGTCTGGCGAGGAACAATACACCATGACAGCGACATAGACGTAGTAGCATATCATGATGAACCAGAAGATGTGTTAAGGATTTTGAAACAGGGCACGATCAAGATAAGGCGAGCGGAATGGGTTGCTGTGACCAAGAAGGGAAAGAGAAGAGGTTCTTTTCACATTTATGGAGAGTCGCCAGACAAGGAAAAAGTGGAGATAAAAATCAACAGCCTAGACGAAGCTGGGAAAACAGAGAGATGTGAGACATACGGCGATGAGATCAGGGGTCTCAACATCTATGAACTGGAAAGGCTGCTGAAAGAAAATCCAACGCGGCGATTCGTTCCTGGCGATCGCTAGGTCTGACCTAGGATATTCAAATATATGGGCTTTTTCATAAATAGAATGATGATGACTTAACGCCTTCGGAGGTGCCAACGTGGAGCTCGACAAGAAGTCGTTCAAGAGAATGTTCCCCAACTTGGCCAACGAGATGGAGTCTGACGAAAGCAAGGTTGACATAAGCTCCGTGCGGACAGACGATCATGTTGGTGAAAGAGCAGCCTCATCAAAGTTCGCTTGCTACGTCCCTGACGTGATCGGCTTCATCCGACGTTGCGACACTGAGAAGCAGGCAGAGGAAATAGTATCTTACATGGAGAAGCGGGGCGAGATAGAACGCGACTATAGCCAGAGACTCATGCAGCAGCTCAGGAAGAAGGGCGTCCGAAGCTTCGGGCCCAAGAAGGAAGAAGACTACTATCTCAAACACGGTGAACAATGACCGAATGGCAGATAGCCTAGCAACGCTTGTGGTTCTCGAAAGCTAGGCTCTAGCCAAAACTGGGAGTGACAAGACCTCAGGAGGACGCAAGCGGACAGGATTTGACAATTGAACGACGTTTGTTCATATTCGTTCGGAAGAGTTCTATGATCACATAATGTACAGTGACGAGATTTTTCATTACGGGAAGGGCTACTGGTGACCATGCCTTCTTTCCTGATCCGGTTTGGTCGATTCTTCACTGGCAATTCCGTTCGTGTTCTAGCACGGCCTTCTTTTTCCCGATCTTGTGCATGCGCCGTCATCGCATGGCTGTGCCCTGTTTCGAGAAGGTAAGTATATACGTGACTTGCGAGGTGTATTTCTAAAAGTAAATAAATGGGCTTATCAATAGATAGAAAGCCTAACAATCTGGAGATAGTGTGGAGGAAAGCCAATTGAGGAAGGCAGCCTTAGCATTCGTGATCTCAGCCCTGTGTATGACAATCATCGTCTTGTCCTCGTTTGCTTTTGGAACAGTCAAAGCGGCAAGCTCACAGAACTATGATATTGAACTCGTGGACCACAGAGTCGAAGTCCTCTACGACGGATATGTTTTCATGACTGACACCATACATCTAGTCGGCAAGGACACGGACTCTACCGCGGTCATCAGCAGTTTCATCATAGGCTTTCCGCACAAATACGGTGACCAAGTTGCGCGCTATATGGCCTATAATTCGTCGACCAGCTTCCAAGTGACTTCCAACGTGCCGCTGGAAGACCGCATGGGTTTCTATGCCGTCGAAGTGACCTTTCCGCAGCCATTGAGCGTCAAGAACGAATCTTCTCACGTTTTTACAGTTGGATTCATACTCTCAAACAGTCTTCTTCAGAAGCAGGAAACTGAGAACATCACTATGTACACTCTGGACTTCCCGCAATATCCAAGTTTGACAAAGACGGTGTCTTTCTGCAACGCGTCAATTGTCACGCCTAGAGAGGCATTGTACGTTAGTGGAACAGTGGAGGGCCTTACGTACAGTGCAGGCAACTTGTCTTCCTTTTCCTATTCGCCTGCAACAGTGACTTTCGCAACGGACCCAAACGTGATTTCAATCGTGGACATGAAAGAGCTGAGGCGGCTGGTTTCCGTAAATGAGCTTGGCGAGATATCGGCTTCTGACACTTACACCATAACGAACAAGATGCAGACAGGTCTAGCGTACGTGAAGTTGGATTTGCCTGCGAACGCTTCAAATGTCGAGGCGGAAGACCAGTTCGGCCGGAAGATGACAAAGCCAGCATTAATCAGTGGTACGATCAGTCGCTACAACGTCACTTTTGCGTTGTCTGTTGAAAGCGGCGGGTCTGCGATATTCAAATTGAAGTACAACATGCTGACAACTTATCTTGGGCGTCAGGAAGGGTCTGACTCTTATGTTCTGACTGTTCCGTTGTTTGAGGAGTTGGGTTACTATGTTGAGCAAGTTTCTGCGACTTTCACGTTGCCCGAGGGAGCGAGATTGCAGAGCTTCGAGAAAGCTTCAGACGGGAACGCTTATGGCCTGACGAGAAGCGTCTACCAAGAAACGCTGACGGTGGCTAGGCAAGGCGTAATCTCGCTGGATCACTTCGATGTCAAGGTCACTTACGTTTACAGTCCTATATGGCTGGCTTTCCGTCCCGTAATGTGGGTATGGGTCGTAACGCTTGCGGGATGCGTGGGTATCGTAATTTGGAGAAGACCCAGAGCCGTAGCGCAAGTTGTCGCGCCGACTACAGCGGTGAAACTGCAGCCTGAATACCTCAAGGCCCTTGCGGATTCGTATGAGGAGAAACTGAAGATAATGGCCGAATTGGATTCGCTCGAGGTAAGGGTGGAGAAGGGTAGGATTCCGAGACGGCGGTACAAAGTGCAGCGGGAAACGTTGAGGACGCGGCTCAGCACGTTGGATAGGACATTGGGTGAGTATAAGCAGAGGCTGCGTGGGGTTGGTGGTCATTATTCAGAGCTGATGCTGCAGCTTGAAGTTACGGAAAGCGAGCTTAGAGAAGTTGACAATGCATTGAGGAATGATCAGCTTCGCCATAATCAAGGGGAGCTTTCGCTGGAGGCCTTCAATAAACGCCAAGACGACTATCAGTCTAGAAAGGCGGATGCGGAGTCCAAGATAAACGGAATCCTCTTGAGGTTCCGTGAGGAAACTCGCTGACGAACCTAAATGCTTTTATTCTACTTTTTTGCCTTCAATGAAATTCTGTCAAAGAGGAATGGAAAATATGGTTAAAATTGTGGTTGACAGCAAGAAATGTACTGGCTGCGGTTCATGCGTGGACACTTGCCCCGTGGGTGTCTACGAAGTCAAGGACAAGAAGTCCGTGCCTGTGAAGGTTGAAGAGTGCCTTGTCTGCAGAGCATGCGAAGTCCAATGTCCAGAAGGCGCCATACAAGTAATCGAGTAAACGAAGCTGACTGCTGAACGAAGGCACATTCAGTCAATACGCCAAAAAGCGCTCTGAACCCTTTTCACTTCCTTCAAGACTCTGTCGCCCTGTCTGGGAGTGTTTGCCTTCGCTGTTCTAGCCTTATCACTGACTGTATAAGCGGTTCCGCTCAGCGTGGCGACGGCAGTTGCCGCCGTTTTCCCGACGGCGTTCACGTTGTAGCCTCCTTCGAGGACTGACACGAGGCGTCCTTTGCACTTCTTGGAGGCAACGTCTGCTGCTATTTCGAAGATTTTCCGGTAGCATGTTTGGGTTAGGTTTAGGTTGGCTATGGGGTCTGTGTAGAGGCCGTCGAAGCCTGCTGAGACTAGTATGAATTGGGGTTCGTACTGGAGCATTATGGGTTTGACGATTTCGTTCATGGCCTTCAAGTAGATGTGGTCGCCTGTTCCGTAGGGCAGCGGGACGTTAACGTTGTAACCTAGACCTTCGCTTTCCCCTATTTCGTCTATGAAACCCGTTCCGGGGAAGCTGCGTGGGTCTTCGTGCAGGCTTATGAAGAGAACCCTGTCTGTGTCATAGAAGGCTTCTTGTGTGCCGTTTCCATGATGGGCGTCAACGTCCAGTATCAGAACCCTTTTCAAGCCTCTTGTTTCGAGGAGGTATTCTGCGGCGATGGCGACGTTGTTGAAGAGGCAGAAGCCGCAGGCGCGATATTTCCCCGCATGATGGCCTGGAGGGCGTACGAGAGCAAAGGCGTTCTGGAATTCTCCCGCCATTACTAGTTTGACAGCTTTCAGTGTTCCTCCTACGGCGTGGAGGGCGACTTCGAAGCTTTCGCGTGAGACCTGCGTGTCTTCGAGGTCAAGCATTCCTCCTCCGGATTTGCAGACTGCCTCGACAAGCCTGATGTATTCGATGCCGTGTGCAAGCTCGACGTCTTCTATGCTGGCCTTTTCTGGAGTGATGAATTGCCAGTTTTTGCTGTTGGTTAGTTGTCCGTGGTTGAGTTCGTGGATGATTGCGCGGAGGCGTTGTGCCGATTCGGGGTGGTCTTTGCCTGGGTTGTGCTGATAGTAAATGGGCGAGAACACGACGGCGGTTCTAGTCATCTTTCATCATCTTTCTGCAGGTTGACTCGAACACTTTTTGAAGGTATTCTCTGACTGTCAACTGCTTTGTTTTTGCCAGTTTTCTTAGGGCTTTGTCTGTGCCTGTTGTGTACTGTATTGCTTTTTTGGGTTTGTTCGTCACTGACTTCGGGAGTCCTAGCTTTTCAGCTACTTGCCTCAAAACAAGCTTCCTCAATGTGTTGGCGCTCAGCTCCATCTTCAGCTCAAGAGGCATCTTTGAGGCGAGTTCTGCGATTCCGCGAGTGAGGAAGGGCAAACGCAGCTCGATGCCACATGAAGCGCAAATTTTGGCATCTCTTTCCAAGTTAGTCTCGTGAAGCTGGGTAACGTCTTTTTGCATCATTTGCCTTGCGTGTTCGCCTCCGAACTCCAAGTGGGCATCTACGTATCGTTTGTATCCGCCGAAGAGTTCATCTGCGCCTTGTCCGGCCAGCATTGCTTTGAGGTTCATTTTTGCTGCTTTTCCTGCTGCCCAGTAGATCGGGATGCCTATGCTTGTTTTGATGGGGTCGGCTTCTTCGATGGCCCAGAGCACGGTTGGGAGTGCCTGTTCTACGTCTTCTCTGGTGTATTGGTGGACGTGGATGGGCAGTCTTAGCTGTTCAGCGGTTTGCTTGGCGTGGTCTGTCTCTGGCTGGTCTTCGAGGCTTACGTGGATCAGGTGGACTTGGGTTCCTGCTTGCTTTGCGAGGAAGGCGATTATGCTGCTGTCTAGTCCTCCTGAGAACGCCACTGCGATCTGCTTTATGCCTGTGACTCTTGCTGTGACAGAGGATTGCAGGAGTGCCAGAAGCCTGTTGACTGCATTCTGCATGTTTAACGGTTCAGGCTTCACGTGGCCGAGTCTCTTTGCAGGTTTGAATGTGAAGTCGTTTGCGTTGACTGTTGCGATGTGGCTTGGCGGAAACGGTTTTGGGTTCTCTATTCCGATTTTCCACAGTGCCTTGCGTTCGGAGGCCAAAGCTGCGAAGTACGAGTTTTCGCCGTAATACAGTGGTCGTGTGCCAAGGTTATCTCGGCCTGCGATCAGTCTTTCAGGTTCTGCAATGGCTAAGGCGAAGTCGCCTTCCGCATTTGCGATGAGAAATCTGATTGTTTCCTCGCGGGGTTGCTGCAATCTGCTCGCCACAGCTTCAGCGTCGGATATTCCAGCCACGGGTGGGAAGAGTCTTCCTTCGAAAACAAGAGCCGCGTTGTCTAGTTGGATTGGTTGGGGTTTGTCTTGGTTTAGTGTTCGTGAAAAGAGGTGGCCTACGATGATGTGTGAGTCAACGTCTTGGTCTTGTAGCGCGTCTGGGTTGCTCTTTCTTATCGTGAGTCGGGGTGAGGCTATTCCGAAGGCTTCTGCGTTTCCGTGGTTCATGGTCTTGAGCATGGCGACTGCTGCGTTGGTTGCGTTTTCGCCTTTTTTGCTTAGGACGGCTATTAGTGCTCTCATGTGGTGATTGGCCTTCGGGCTTTGGTGTTATCTGCTGCTCATGGATAATTAAGGTTAATAGTGGCTTCGCAGTAGGCACTGTTGTTTGCGTGGTGAATGTGGATGTTTGAGCTTGGAAGTGTGCGGCTTAGGCCCATGGAGAAGGAGGACCTGAAGGTCTGGCACGAGTGGGAGAATGATTTTGAGGTCATGATGTATTCGCGGAGCAGGCCGTTGAACATGGTGAACATGACACAGCTTGAGACACGGTACGACGAGTGGGTGAAGGACGAGAACACTCTGCATTTTATTGTCGAGCTTGCGGATTCGAAGGAGGCTATAGGGATTGCGCGGATTGAGCAAGAACGCTGGCACACGGTTAGGACAGCAGGCATGGGCACGTACATTGGCAAGAAAGAGTTGTGGAGCAAGGGCATAGGCAAGCACATCACTTTGGCGCTGCTGGAGATGGCGTTCAACCACCTTAACGTGGAACGCTGCGAGGCGTGGAGCGTCGAGTACAATGAGCGTGCTCACAGGGTGTTGGAGGCGTGCGGGTTCAAGAAGATCGGTGCCTCACGGCAAGCCATGTTCGTGAATGGCAGAAAATGGGACGACTACCAATTCGACATAATGCGCGAGGAATACCTAGCTATTCGCATGGACTTGTTGAAGGAGACGCTTGGAGACAAGCTGAAAGAGTATCTTGAGAGGCACTGCACCATCAAAGGACACGAGAAGAGAACAAGCTAAGGCCGATGCGCCCGGGAAATTTGACTCCCCTATATATAGGTTCAACCAGGGCTGAGACCTAGCTAATGCTTTTGAGCATCCATCGGGCAGATTTCCTGAGTCCTTCAAGGACTACTTGGGTTTGACTCCGCAGACCTTGACGCTTGCCACGGAATTTCCGACTTCTTTGACCTTTGAAACGGGTACTTTTGAGGCTTTGACGATTGCCTGCGCGGTTGGGTCGTTCGCCATGTGTTCGACTGGGAAATGCTGTTCCTGAATGATCTTGACTTCCTTGAACCCGGCTTCTTTGATCATGTGCAGGTATTTTTCTTTCATTTCGGCGCCTGAAAGGCATCCAATATATGCTTCAACGTTTCTTCTTATCGTTTCGGGAAGCTGTTTCAGCAGGACGATGTCTGAGACCATTAGTCTTCCGCCGGGTTTTAGGGCTCTGAAGGCTTCTTCGAACACGCGTCTCTTGTCGGGTGAAAGATTGATCACGCAGTTCGAGATTACGATGTCAATCGTGCCGTCTGCCACTGGAAGATTCTCGATTTCGCCTAGTCTGAACTCTACGTTCTGATACTTGCCTTTTCTGGCGTTTTCTCTTGCCT